>JAGLEB010000185.1 GCA_023145275.1 Flavobacteriales bacterium
CATTCGCCATATTCAAAGCGGTTTTGGTTTGTAATAGATAAATTCAGCTTGTCATTGCCATCGTCACAATACTTATTCGTACACCCCTAGATTTTTCTAATTCATGACAACAGGCTTCGAGGGTAGCTCCAGTGGTAATAACATCATCAATCAACAGTAAATGTTTGCCTTCAAAAATATCAATATTCTGTATATGAAAAATCTCTTCAACATTTTTCCACCTAGCAAACCTTTTCTTTTTAGTCTGAGTTTCACTTTTAGTAATCCTGAGTAAATTATCTTTTGAATATTCAGCTTTCAATTCCTCCGCCAGTGCCCTACCAAAAGCATCTACTTGATTGTATCCCCTTTTGTTCTCTCTTTTGTTATGGAGAGGCACAGCCACAATAAAATCTACGCTACTTAGTATTTCTATAGAAGCTAATATACTCCCGTACCAATGTCCAAGCATTTTACCTATTTCTTGGTGTCCCCGATATTTTAAATTGTGAACAAGACTCTGAGTGAGACTATTTTTGTGAAAAAACAAAAATGAACTTGCAAACTGTACTTTAGCACGCCCATAGAAAATTTTCTCTATGGGATTGTTCTTTATTAAATGAAAATTTGTTTGAGGGAGCTTGTGACGACATTCGGTACAAATAACTTTCTCACCAATATTTAGAGGGTTTTCGCACGATTTACACAAATCAGGGAAAAATAAATCAAAAAATGATAAAAATATGCTCATAATTGTATGTAAAATTTGCTGTATTTAAAGTTTGAGTTAGATTTGTAACATTAAATTTAATAAAAATATTAGAATGGCTGAAGAATTAAATAGTGGAAATAATACACCTCCTCAGAAATCTTACGAGAAGGCTGAGAAAGACCATAAATTGAAAACATTAGTTTGGTTATTTGGAGCTCTATTAGTTGCTTCAATTGCATATATAGCTTATTCTTTTAATGAAAATAAGGAGAATCAGGAATATTTGATGCAGCAAAAACAAGAAATTGTTGGGGAATTAGCTAGAATGGAGCATCAGTACGATGGTGTAACATTAGATAACGACTCTCTTAACACCAAGCTTTTGGAACAGCAAGAAAGAATTTCTGGACTGAGAGACTCAGTAGACAGGATGAAGGCCTATCCTTATCTTCTAAGGAAGTACAAAAAATTGGTTGAAACTATGAAAAAAGAGAAACGTCAATTATTCTTATTGGCAGATTCTCTTGATAGGATGAACCAAATTTTAGTTACGCAGAGAGATGATGCTGAACAAAAACTTCAAGAGCAGACTATTATGTCTGAGAAATTGGCCGATCAGAATGTAGAATTGGCTAAAAAGGTTGAGCAAAGTGCTGTAATCGAATTATTCAATCTTAAAGCCGAAGGCGTAAAAGTTAGTTCAAGCGGAAAAATAAGACCTACATCAAGAGCTCGAAGAACTGATAAAGTTAGGGTTTGTATGACTATTGGTAGAAATAAACTAACTGAAGTCGGTGATAAAACTATATTTGTAAGAATAGCTACTCCTAGTAATGCACTTCTAGGATCAAATTTGGGCAATACATTCACAGTTGGTGGCGAAAGCATGAATTACAGTGCTAAAACTAGTATTTACTATGAACAGGATGCATTAGATGTTTGTGTGTTTGTAGATGGTTTTGGAGAAGAATTCACAAAAGGAGTATATCTCGTTGCCGTTTATGCTGATGATAAATTTATTGGAGAAACTGAATTGCTATTAAAGTAGTACTTGTAGAGTATTTCGATACTGTATAAAAAAGGAGTGAAGATAATTGATTGTTTCATATAGAGGCATGAGAATTCTTCACTCCTTTTATTTTTCAATTCTTTTTCCTTAAATTTGATATCTATGGATATTGTACTAATAATATTATCGCTAGTTTTTGTAATCTTTGGTATAATAGGCTGTTTTATGCCAATAATTCCAGGACCTCCAATAAGCTGGCTTGCTATGCTAATGCTGTATTTTACTGAAAATACTGAAATTGATTCTACTACACTTTTCACATGGATGCTTATCACCATAATCGTTTTAGCTCTAGACTATCTAATGCCAATTTGGGGAACCGAAAAATTTGGCGGCACAAAAATGGGAGTGAATGGTTCAATGATAGGACTACTTGTTGGAGTATTTTTCCCTCCCTTCGGAATAATAATAGGTCCATTTTTAGGTGCATTTATAGCCGAATTAATACATGACGCACACGATACACGAAAGGCTTTTAAATCAGC
>JAGLEB010000186.1 GCA_023145275.1 Flavobacteriales bacterium
TTCCCTTTCCATTAATTGGTCATACCTTAAATCATTCATGGGGATTAACAATGTTCGAGAATGACGATATAGATTTGTATAGAGAGAAGATTGAAGGCACTAAGTATTTGAAAGATTCTACTTGGCACGAGTTAGCTTTACATAAAGAAATAATAAAAGTTAAGGACTCCGATGATGTAGAGTTTCAGCTTAGAGAAACTGATCATGGAGTGATAATTAATGATGTTTTAGTAAGTGTTAAAGAATCGGATCCAATTGCAATGTGGTGGATATATAATAAATACCCTAAAAATGTAATTGTGGAGGCTGCATACAAATTTTCGAGATCTACAAATATGAAAAACTTTAGAGAAGCTGCTTCAATGTTGCATGCTCCAGGTTTAAATATTATGTATGGCGATAGCGAAGGTAATATTGCATGGTGGGCTTCGGCAAAGCTTCCAATAAGACCTAGTAATATTGATCCGAAAGAAATTATTGATGGTACGAATTCTAAAAATGACATTCTAGGTTGGTATGATTTCTCAAAAAACCCTCATTCAGTAAACCCAGAAAAAGGATATGTATATTCTGCAAATAATGCACCTGGTCCGGTAGATGGGATTCATTATCCTGGTTACTATTATCATGGAAATACTCGAGCAAAATCGATTATTGATGCTTTAGAAGCTAAGAAAGATTCATGGACAATGGCTGATGTACAAAAGCTTCAACTAAATGGTGTATCACCGACATACCGAAAGAATAAGGAAATGATGTTGTCTTATCTAAATAAAAATATTCTTGATGAAAGTGAGCTAGTAATATTAAAGGAAGTTGAAAATTGGCAAGGAACTCATGATATTAAAGAAATTGCTCCAACAATATATTACAAGTGGATGTACAATACTTTGAGTATGACATTTAAAGATGATATGGGTAGTGAAAAATTTGAAGCTTTTATGAATACAATTATTTGGGAAAGAAGTTTTCCTGAATTATTGAAAAATGCCGAATCTCCTTGGTGGAATATTGCTAGCACTGAAAAGAAGGAAAGTGCAAACGAAATAATTACTTCTGCATTCAAGAAATCATGTAAAGACCTAGAAATTCAATTGGGAGAAGATTTTTCTAGATGGAATTGGGGAGAGGTGCATACTGTTACTTACGAGCATCCAATGGGAAAAGTAGAGCCGTTAGACAAAATTTTTAATATAGGACCATTTCCTGCTCATTCAGGAAAAGATGCATTAAATAAACTTGGATTCCATTTGGATAGTACAGGTGTTTACAAAATAACATCAGGCCCTTCGGAAAGAGTAGTTATTGATTTTGCAGATGTAGAATATTCTGAAAGTATTCTCCCTACTGGGCAATCGGGAAACCCTTTTAGTGATTATTATTCAAATCAAGTTGAAAAATATAACGAAGGAAAATATCGTACGCAAAGAATGAATAAAGAAGATATTGAGGCCAACAAAACGGCGGAAGCTTTTATTAATCCCTTATAGAAAGTTAAGCGATAAATTTAATTTCGTCTATTAGTAAATTGATTAAATAGAAGTTTACATCACATAAAGGTGTGCTAAATAAAATAATAGCATTGAGATATTTGAGCATAAAAAAGAAATAACATGAGAATATTCCTAGTTGGATTCATAGAAACAAGAAAGAAATTTTGGGGGACAAAGTTATCTAAAGAGTTAGGCTATAGTTTTGTCGACACTCGTGATATGATGGCAGAAAAGGCTGCTATCCCCTACTCCGAAATATTAAAAGATAAAGTTCTATACATAAAATTAGAGCAAGAAGTTTTAGAAGAAGTTTTAGTTTTAGAAGATACTGTTATTGCTACTAGCGAACTACTACCTGGAAGAGCTGATAATATGGATAGACTTAACGAGGCAGGTAAAACGGTATTTCTTAGAGCCGGACTAGGTTGCATTATGATGAGAGTATCTAAACATAAAAACGAGATTCCATTACTAAGAGGAATAGATCCAGATACAGTTCCAGATTTTATTTCGATAGAATTAAAAAGAAGAAATCCAGTATATATGAAAGCACAATTTGTAAAACTTTCAAGAGAACTGAAAATGAAAGAGCTATTAGAATTTGTAAGAGAATAGTTAATCAGCAATAAAAGCCCATGGTAGTGGACTTAAAAATCAGTGCATCGGTGGCAACAAGAAAAAAATAAAAACATATATAACATGAATAGAATAGCTGTAATTGGAGCAGGAACCATGGGAAATGGTATCTCTCACACATTTGCACAAAAAGGATACAAAGTTGCTTTAATTGATAATTCTAAAGAAAACTTAGATAAAGGAATGTCTACTATCGTCAAAAATTTAGATAGAATGATAGCTAAGGAAAAAATAACTCTAGAAGAAAAATCAGCTACTCTTGGAAATATTAAACCATTTACAAGTCTTAGTGAGGGAATAAAAAATGCAGAATTTGTAATAGAGGCTGCTACTGAAAATCTAGAATCCAAATTAAACATATTCAAGGAAATCGATAGATTGACTTCTGATGATGTTATTATTGCTACAAATACATCATCAATATCTATTACAAAAATTGCTTCTGTAACAAGTAAACCAGAAAAAGTTATTGGAATGCACTTTATGAATCCAGTTCCTATTATGAAGTTAGTAGAGATTATTAAAGGGTATTCAACTTCTGATGAAACTACTGAGTTGGTAATGGAAATGAGTAAGAAACTTGGAAAGGTCCCTACTGAAGTAAATGATTACCCTGGTTTTATAGCTAACCGTATATTAATGCCAATGATTAATGAGGCAATATATTCGCTTTATGAAAGCGTTGCCGGAGTAGAAGAAATTGACACTGTTATGAAACTTGGAATGGCTCATCCGATGGGTCCTTTACAGTTAGCAGATTTTATTGGACTAGACGTGTGTCTATCTATACTAAACGTAATGTACGACGGATTTAAAAATCCGAAATACGCAGCATGTCCATTACTTGTAAATATGGTAACAGCGGGGAAACTTGGAGTGAAATCGAAAGAAGGATTTTACGATTATTCTGAGAACCGAAAAGCAGAAATAGTTTCGGCTCAGTTTTTATAAAGAAAGTTAATATAGAGCTCTCGCTATTTGCGGGGGCTTTGTTTTGCACAAGCAACGTTATATGGCTCATTATCAGGAAACAAATCGATAATTGTTTTTTTGATGACATCATCCCATAGGAAATTTTCTTTTATTTTCTGGATGGAATTTATCTTTTTCTTGAATAATTCTTCTTTGTTAATATTTATTGCTTCGGTTAAAGCTTCTTTCAATTGCTTTTTACGTCCTGCTCCTATCAGCCAACCATTAGTAGAATCTACCTGCTCGGCTACTGCACCAACATCGGTGGCAATAATTGCACAACCACTTGCCATGGCTTCTAATATAACTGTTGGCATACCTTCGCTCCAACTAGGTGAAACTAGTACATCACAAGCTTGAAGGATTTCTTTAATTTTATTCTCTTCTGAAACCTGACCATGGTAATGTACTTTGAGCTTCGAGCTTCGAGCCCCGAGCTTCTTTTCCTCTGGAACTGGTCCTATAAAATGGAATTCAAATTCCTTATCTAATAACTCTCTAATAACTTCATTAAGTTCTTCTATTCCTTTTCTCCTTTCGTATCTACCAACAAAGACAAATTTTAATACATCGCTAGGCTCAATTTTTAATACTTCCTCTTCAATCAACCAACTCTCTTCTATACCTATTCCTTGCTCAATCACTTGTTTTGCTGTAATTTCTTTAAGAATATTTGTCAACTTTCCTCCTAAAGAAATGGCGCTACCTGCATTTCTAACATTATACTTAACAGCTCCTCTCAATAATAAATGTTCTAGCTTAACTCTAAAAGAAGGAGCTTTTTGAAACATTTCTAATCCGTGAAAATTTAAAGTAATTTCAGGTAAATCAATACCTTTTTTTTTTGATTCAATAAATGCCCATCCAACAAAACCTTGTGCGTATATATATTTACTTGTGTTGGGTGATGAGTTATGAGTTGTATTATCTGTAAAGTGTTTTAAATATAGCTCAGATAGCCTTTTATTCTCCCTAAGGTAATGCCCCGGAAAAGAATCTAATTTAGGAAATTGGAAACAATAGTGAGTTATATACTTTAACTCATCATCCGTGAACCCTTCTAACTTTTCTACTAAAGGTTCTCCATTTTTTACACTGTGGTAAAGCACCACCTCAACCTTGTTTCGAGCTAGATACTTGGTTAAGTAGTAAGAGTGCTTTTGCATTCCACCCATTACGTATGGGTAGATACCATCTGTGAGGAGGGTTATTTTTTTATTTGTCATTGTAAAACTATTAAGCTAATCCCACATGTACTTTTCATCGTATTCTACTTTGTACTCTTTTAAAAAATCACGTACCTCATCTTGATATGCTTTTGTCTTGTGATGCTCATACTGATTTTTAATATAATTTTGTACTGGCAATACGCCCCATTCGCTTACCGAAAATACTGCATAACCTCTCTGCCATGTGAAATTATCTATTCCTTGTGTCTTTAACCACTTAGATGATGACGATTTTACTTTCGATAATAAATCTGCAACTGTTATTGTACGTGGTAGTTGACAGAGAATATGAACATGATCTGGATTGGCATATATTTCGTGTACATATGAACCCAATGCTGAAAATGTCTTAACCATGTATGCATGTAACTTTAACCTGACTTCGTCGTGTATTATCCTTTCTCTGTATTTTGTTGAGAATACTATGTGGAGATACATTTTTGATAAACTTTGTGGCATATTTCTTTTTCCTAAAACATAGGATTCGCGTTGCTCTTCCTATACCTAAAACATAGGATTCGTTTCACTCATCCCATGCCATTATGTAGCGCTCCTTTGGAGCTT
>JAGLEB010000187.1 GCA_023145275.1 Flavobacteriales bacterium
ACCATTAAATTCGTGGAGAACCAAATCATTAAAATATCGACATAATATTACATCGTATTAATCTAGATTAAAATACTTTTTCTGAATCTCTTTCGTTTTTTTACTATCGTCCTTATAAAGGTTTAATAAGTCTGTATATAAGTAATAAGACAGCCAATACCCGTTGCTATACTTTTCTCTAGTATCTTTTGCAGATTTCAAGAACGAATACCAACTTGTATTTAATCCAGATTCTACAGCAAGTTCAGTAAATGCCATCCCCTTTTCATTTTGTATATCTGCTACCTTTGAGTGAAGGCTATTATAATCAGAATACACCAAATCAGCTGTTTTATATACTTCAGATTTATCCGAAATACCTAAATCAGATAATAATATTACAGATTCATATTTATGATCCCCATTCATGTCATAGCTAACTTTATCGAAAAAACCATTTTTATCGGTATCTTCATATTTAATCGTTGCAAAGATTTCAGGTTCGAAACTATCTGTTGTCTCTGGTTGAATGTTTGGTCCTCTCCATCCTCCCCAACCTTGGTAAGAAAGTGTATTCTGGTCGATACGCCAATATCCAAGCTCAGCTCCGTAGAGGTGAAGTTTTCCGTCTAATGGAGAAATATACAAATTTCCTTCTCCCGAGAAATCTCTATCCCACTCGCCTCTGTCTCCAACACCATCAGCCTGGGGGTTATTATCTAGTCCTCCTTTTTTATATCCTATAATGAATGGATCTTTTGGCTGATAAAATTCAACTCTTTCCCACCTGTGGCAGTCATCATCTTCATCGAAAACAAACCAACATTCATCCCAATCGCCTCTACTAAATATTAAATCATAGGCAGTATCGTGGTTAGGATAAACTAAAGCATCGATATTTCTTAGTTTTTTATCTTTAAAATATTTATCGCTTCCTTTGGCTACTGGGTTAGACTTAAACTTATTTACTTGATCGGCATAATCAAACCCTTTGCCCATAAAGCCTAAACTCATATCAAAATCTAACTCATTTCGTGGTGAGTTGTCATTATCCATATCGAAAGACATCTGTGCTAGAGTTATCTTGTTGCTAAATCTCCACTTCTCAGGGTCGTCATTATCAACATTTATCGCTATTGGCTCATCAACTAATCTAATAACCACTTCACTTAAACCATCATTATCATCATCAAAATACAAGAAAGGATTCTCCCAATTATTCTGGGGATTCTCAATATTCCACGATGTAATATGAACTTTCAGAAAACTACTTTTTCCGTTATAGTCGCAAAAGAAATTTGATTGCCCATTATGATCCCAACTTTCAAACTTATACCTACTCCAATCAATGTAAGCCATTATACCGTCCTTATCGTTATCGATAAACCAAACATAATGAGAAGTCCATTTGCCAGTATGATCAGCGGCACCATTTTCGGCTATTAATTGAAAATCAGCTAAGCCATCAGCATCTTCATCAATATAATCAACTATCAGGTCATTAGCTCCCCCATACTCACCATCGCCATCAATATCGATCATAAGACAATCATTATCCATATCGCCTTCAATATCTCCGATTTTCATATCGTCATCATCATCTATCCAAGCAATTTTCTTTGCATCTTCTAGAGTAGCTTTTAAAACATCTGGATCTCCATCCTTATCTAAGTCCTCGTATGTGATACTCGATTTTACAATAGCCGACATCTTATACGGAGTAGTAACTTGATACAACTGATGATTTCTAAACTTTTTATCCTGAGCAGAAACACTTGCCAAGGAAAACAACGTGATTATTGCACTAAAAACTAATATCTTTTTCATTCTAATGAATTATTTTCGTTATTTTATATCGTCTAAATATAAAGCAATCCCGTCTTTTTAACCCTAAAACAATGTATTATTTTACCAACAACATATTCTTAAACTCAAGATGCTCATTAACCCTCAACTTATAAACATACATCCCAGCAGGCAAATTACTAGCCTTAAACAACACAGAGTAATTACCTTTATTTTGCCATGTATTAACTACTACAGCAACTAGGTTCCCCATAGAGTTATATACTTCAAGTGTCACCTTAGCATTTTCAGGCACAAAATATTCAATGGTAGTTTCAGCGCTAAAAGAATTTGGATAATTCTGTTTTAACAATGTCAACGCTCTATCTACACTAATATCTTCATTCGATAAAGTAGCATAATCTTTTAGCTGTATATCTAACCATGCAAACTTATCGCTAACCCAACTCTTCATATACTGTATCTCTTCCTCGTAAGTTTCGAAAACATATTGATTGTTAAAGTCGGTTCCTATAACATCCCATTTATCGAAATTTCTCTCCCTAGATTCTTCAAGAAACTCAATATTTTCATCAATTCTTTCATACAAACCCTTTATACTAAAGATACTTTTACGCAAATCGAACCAACGGTTTGCATAAGCTTCCATAAAATTATCATCAGCCATTAGGTGCTTTGGCCAATTAATACGATACCACAAATTTACATCGTCACCGTAAGGTTCCTTAAGCCACCAAACATCTGTACGCCACGAAGTGTAATAGAAAGCATTCCCTATAGAACGGTCGAAATCCCATACAGGCCCCATTTTTAATTTCTTTCCTTTATCCTTATTGAAATATTCGCTATGGCTAAATACATCTAACTGATTGAATGCTTCCGAAATCAGCATGTGATCAACAAAAGAAGGAATATCTATATATTTCGCATATCCATTTATAGGATCTGCGGAATCATCACTATTCAAGACATTATCTAATGCAGAAAAATAATTAGAGATATAAGCTAGCTGTTCATCTGTTATTTTATCTTCTTTCGGGTATTTTACAACTAACCTTTTTCCCTCTACGGGCATATCAAAATATACTTCGTCATCTTTTACCTGATCATTTCTTATCATTTCTAAAAAATACCCTCCCGTAATATCTTCATCAGTAGCTTTATTCTTAGCTACGTTAACTCTATTTTTATCTCGCTTCAATTTTTCTGTAAACAAATACAGCCCTCTATATTCTCCATTAATTACAAGTTCGAAATACTGAGTCCTTGGTGCGTACCATCCCATATCTGCAGCTAAACCATACATTAGCTCATTCAACATAAGAGTCTTATCAACGTAGAATGCGTAAAAAACCCAATCATTCTCCGAAGGCATGCCAAAAATAGAAACGTCGAGATTTTCACCTAACTCATCACGAGTTTCAACCCCATATTGCTTTTTAGGCCATTTCTGAGAAGATGCTCCTCTGTATTCTATACCTATAAAACCATCATATTCCGTAGGAGTATCGCCGATAAAATTACGCTTCCCTTCTCCGTTATCGATAATGCTCATTTTTGCAGTTATCTTAGGTTCATCAACAATTTCTTCCCCTTCCGTATTAATTATAATAATAGGCAGATTAGATGATTCAAAATCTACAACTTGAGCAAAAATACTTTTCGAAAAAAGTAAGATTACTAGAATCAGGTGTAAGGGCTTTATAAAGTTAATTTTATACATAGATTAAAATATAAGATACGATTATTCAAAGTAATAAATAATTGGAGTAATTATCAATTCACAAATTGACAATATTAATTAACTTTTTAACAGATAAATCTACCACGACAAACGAAAAAACCCCTTCCACAAAAATATTGCGAAAGGGATTCTATATCTATCAATAGTCTCTACTATCTCAATTGAGCATAAACAACTTTTGTTTGAAGATACTCTTCCATTCCGTGCTTACCATCTGCTCCACCAATTCCTGATTTTCTCCAACCAGCGTGGAATCCTTGGATAGCTTCGAAGTGCTCACGGTTTATGTAAACCTCTCCAAATTTAAGGTATTTCTGAACGTACATTGCAGTATTGAAACTCTCAGTATAAACTGATGAAGTTAATCCAAACTCACTATCGTTAGCCATTTTTACAGCCTCCTCTATAGTTTTGAACTTCATAACTGGCAATACAGGTCCGAATACTTCTTCCTGAATTACTTCAGAATCTTGCTTCACATTAGTCAACAAAGTAGGCATGTAGAAGAATCCTTTAGCGAACTCTTTCATACGCTCTCCACCGTACTCAACTTTAGCTCCAGCCTCAACAGCTCTTCTAACCATTCCATCAACCTTATCGATCTGATCTTTAGAAACCATTGCACTCATTCCAGCACCATCAACGGTAACATCGCCAACAACGTACTCACTCATTATTTTCTTAGCTCTAGATACAAACTCGTCATATATTTCCTCAGCTACGTAAACGCGCTCAGCACAGTTACAAACTTGTCCAGAGAATATTAAACGAGAATCAACAACTGCTTGTACAGCCATATCTAAATCAGCATCTTTAGCAACAATAGCAGGTGCTTTACCACCTAATTCTAATGATACTTTAGTAATGTTTTTAGCAGCTGCTTCCATTACTTTTTGTCCAGCTCCAACAGAACCAGTCAAAGAAATAATTCCTGTAATAGGACTTTCACACATTGCATTACCTACACTTCTACCAGCACCACTTACGAAGTTTAGAACACCTTTAGGTAAATCCATCTCGTTGTGTACAAACTCCATCCAATTCAATACAGTGTTTGGAGCTTCAGAACTTGGCTTAACAACGATAGTGTTTCCAGTAATCAAAGCACCAGCAACTTTACGAGCCATCACGAAGAAAGGGAAGTTCCAAGGCAAAATACCTACGGCAACTCCAATAGCACATTTGTGAAGATACATTGTTTCTCCTGGTCTATCAGACTGAATTATCTCTCCTTCAATTCTACGAGCCCAACCTGCATAATACTCGAAATATGCTGTAGTAGCATCAATCTCAACCTGTGCAAGGCCCATTACTTTTGCTTGCTCGCTAGCCAAAGTCTCAGCTAATTCTACTCTGTGATTTTTAATTACTGCAGCAATCTGCATTAAGTAATCACCACGCTGAGCAGCAGGCAATTCTTCCCAAGCATCTTGAGAATCTCTTGCAGCCTCCAAAGCACTTTGTGCTTCTCTCACATCTCCTTTAGGTATAGTCGAAATTACCTCTTCAGTAACAGGGTTTATCACCTCTATTCTTTCGCTTGAAAGTGACTCTACCCACTCTCCATTGATGTACTGTTTGTACGCTTTAATGTTTGCCATATTCTTTAGTTTATATTTGGTAATACTTTATTAAAAACTGTTTAATTGTTGAACTGTTGCCCCGATAGCTATCGGGGGTTTAATTGATATAACACAAGTAACCTTCGAGCTTTTTAAAAACTGTTTAATTGTTTAACCGTTCTTTGTTTAACTGATATCTCATTCGAAGACTCTACCTTTATC
>JAGLEB010000188.1 GCA_023145275.1 Flavobacteriales bacterium
AAATCTGAAATCAGTATTCCTTGTTCATTATTCAAGAGAATAGGAATATCGAATCTGTATACCAATGTACGGTCAAGGATTAACGATGATTGATTTGAGAAGTGTACGCTGATAGCTACTGGCCTCTATTAAATTAGATAGAAGGTAAGACCAATTGTGAGCTCATTCATATTCATAGGAATCAGTTCACTTTCTGGACTAATTGGATCAGCATAAACATCATCTTTAAACACCTCGGACAAGCTATACATTACAAACAAATTCCATGTACCATAACCCACATTCAGGGTAAGTGCATAACGCCACCAATTAAATTCGCTCTGATTATAGTAGGCGATTTCATTAATTCGAGTTTTTATTTTGGAATATTGACGAAGCTTATAACCAAGCTTAAAGCCAAGATAAGCACGGAAGAAAGTATGATCATCAATAGTTGATGTTCTATACCTAATCTCGAAAGGCATCTCTATATACGAAACAGAAAACTTATTTCTAATATACTCATCGGTATACAACCTATCCATCTCAGTATCGCCGAACTCGTCACTTGCAATTCTAATATTCTGATAAGTATGACTAATAGAATAGTTAATACCAATACCTAAACCAAAATTTCTTCTTTCATTCAAAGGTATATCACGGATATAACCAACAACAAATCCGTTTGAGAAACCACCTTGTGAAATAGAATCGCTTTTATTGACAATCAAATTATATGTTGGCGAAATAAATATTTGATCTTCGAGGTAGTAATTACTCTTTTGAGCAAAAACACAGGAAGTGGATGCTATTAAGAAGAATAAAAAAAGAGTAATCCTATTTTTCATTAAATAAGTTATTAGTTTAGAATATCAAAGATAAACTAATAGCACAAAAAGGACAAAAAAAAAGACCACCAATGGTGGTCTTTTATAAAATATTTTAACAGAATTAAAATTCCATTTCACCTGTTTCTACAGTTGAATAATTGATTTTCAAAGCTTGAACCTTTCTTAATTCTTGCTTAATATCAGTTATTACGCCCATCTTCACATCTACATCGGCCTTAATACTAGTTGTCAACAAAGGAATCTCTTCCTCTTTTCTAGACTCGCGTTCGGAGAATATGAAATCTGAAATATCATTAACATTCGCAAAGAAATCATTAAGCTGGATAGTACCTTCAGTACCATATTTTGATTGGTATTTTCTAATTGGTTGCCCAACATAGATATTTGATACCAGACTTTTCTTTTCCAATTTCTTAACTTCAGTAGCCTTTGGTTGCCTTACTTTTACAACTAGTTCTTGCTCACGCATTGTAGTTGTAGTCATAAAGAAGAACAATAGCATAAAAACGATATCTGGCAATGACGACGTATTAATCGCCGGCAAACCACCACTTTTTTTCTTTCTAAATTTTGACATATCGTTCTATCTATTTATGATCCTGATAAGTTAACTGGTTCTGCTTCAGAAATCTTCTGAGGGAACTTCTTCTGAATATCCTTCTGATTAGCTTCACTAAGCTCGGCAAATGGTTTACCGTAATCTCTTAAAGCCAAATCATTTCTCAATTCGTTGATAGCAGCTACCAACTCATTTTGAATTTGAATATAAAGATTATAAGAAGTACCTCTATCATTCTGCACAGTAATAATCGCTTTGTGAGGATTATCTGAAGAACTAGGATTTCTAGATCCAGTACAATAATCACAAGAACCATCACCGTTATTGTTTAAGAACTCTTTAGTTGCCGCGCGTAAATCGCCTGGTAACATCAAGTTTCCTTCAACCAATAATTGGTCATTAGCATTTGCAACCACCTCGAAAAGGTTTTTCTCCTTAATTGGTGGCGGTTTTTCAGTTTGCTCGTCTTCTTGCATAGGAGGCAGTTTTCGAGAAATACCCGAATCAACATCCATTGTTGTTGTTACAAGGAAGAAAATCAAAAGCATAAAAGCAATGTCGGCCATAGAGCCAGCATTTACTTCTGGTGCATCTCTTTTAGCCATATTACTTTAATAGTTTAGTTACTGGTGATAACACAATTGATAACACTGCAATAACACCTGTTATATATGTTGCATACAATCCTGTACCAACCCATTTCGATTCTGCAGGAGACCCTGAAAGAGTCTGCCCCAAGAACACGATTGCTTTATCCGATGCCAAACTGTATGATATAAATACTACAACACCTACTAACACCAATACAATCGCAGCTTGCTTTAATTGTTTAGGATTAGAAACTAATTGAAGTAATGCCGCAATTACAGTAACTCCTACTGTAATTGTTAACATAATCACAGTTAACGCATAGAACGAATCTACATCGCTAGCAACAGGAGTTTCATTACTAGCTAAAGTCACCCACATGTAGGCAGAAATAACTGCAACTACTCCAATTGCGTATGTTAATATTTTATGAATTTTATCCATTTCTAAAAGGAATTAGAATTACTTTTTATACTTAACTAACAAATCGATCAATGAAATAGAAGCATCTTCCATTTTATTTACGATACTATCAACTTTCGCGATAATGTAGTTATAAAATACTTGAAGGATCATTGCAACGATCAATCCAAATACAGTTGTAATAAGTGCTTGCTTAATACCTTTTGCAACAAGTGTTGGAGAAATATTACCAGCAGCTTCAATAGAATCAAAGGCAGCAATCATACCGATTACCGTACCCATAAATCCAAGCATTGGAGCAAGAGCGATAAATAAAGATAACCAAGAGATATTCTTCTCAAGTTGTCCCATTTGTACACCTCCGTAAGCAACAACAGATTTCTCTACCATTTCAACACCTTCATCCATACGGTCTAGACCTTGATAAAAGATTGAAGCAACAGGACCTCTTGTGTTTCTACAAACCTCTTTAGCTTCCTCTACTCCACCAGATGCTAATGCATCTTCAACACTCTTAAGAAGTTTGTCAGTGTTAGTAGTAGCTAAGTTTAAGTAGATAATTCTCTCAATTGCAATAGCTAAACCTAAAATTAATGCAAGTAATACTACTCCCATGAATCCAGCACCACCCTCAATAAACTTTTGCTTAATGATTTGATGGAAAGTCAACTCTGCAGCTGGCTCTTCAACTTCCGCCGCAGCAGGAGTTTCCTTTTTTGCTACTACTTCTTTCGCCGCAACCGCAGTAGAATCAGCTGCATCAGCAACTTGTTCAGTTTGATCTCCTGCTTGTTGATCTTGCGCAGAAACATTATTGAACGCTCCGAACGTTAATAATCCAGTTACTGCTAGAATCGAAAATACTCTCTTCATTTTTGTAAACTTAATTGTTATTAGAATTATCGAAATTAAATATTAATCACTTAGCGGAGAGAAAGGGATTCGAACCCCCGATTCCGTTCCCAGAAAACACGCTTTCCAGGCGTGCGCCATAAACCACTCGGCCACCTCTCCAATGCCCAAATATCTCACGCACAAAACGAGTTGCAAATAACGAAAAAAAAACCAATTATTAAAGCTTTTTCTTACTTGTCCTTAAGTTCTCCTCTAATATTTTTTCTCAGCCACTGTTTTGGCTCAATATTGTAAGTATTACTAGCCAATACAAACATTAATTTTGTGACTGCAGCCTCGGTTGTCATGTCTTTTCCACCTACAACACCCAATTTTCTCATCTGCAGACCAACCTCATATAAGCCATGATCGACCATTCCGGCAGGACACTGTGTAATATTTTCAACTATTACACCTTTTTCAATTGCCGTGGAAATAGAGTCGACCAACCAACTTTGACTAGGAGCATTCCCCGACCCATAAGTCTCTATTACGAGCCCTTTTAGTCCTTCGATATTTGTTACTGCATCGATAACACTTTTAGTGATCCCTGGGAATAATTTTATTACAACAACATTATTATCGAGCTTTTTATGTACTTTAAACTCTTTTTTCTTGTCAGCTCGCAATAAAAGATTTTTATTATAGTTCAAGTAAACACCTGACTCTGCTAAAGCAGGAAAATTCATAGACCCAAAAGCCTCGAAATGTTCCGAATTTATTTTAGTAGTTCTATTTGCTCTGTATAGCTTATATTCGAAATACAGACCAACTTCTTGAATTATTGCATCGCCATTCTCATCGTAATCGGATGCAATCTGAATAGCGGTCATCAAATTCTCCTTAGCATCGGTACGCAAATCACTAATAGGCAATTGCGAACCGGTAAAAATTACTGGTTTAGCCAAATTTTCTAACAAGAAACTCAATGCTGATGAAGTATACGACATTGTATCCGTTCCGTGTAAGATTACGAAACCATCGTATTTATCATACTCCTTTTCTATTATCTCTGCTAAATGCACCCAATCATCAGGATGAACATTAGAAGAATCGATTGGTTCCTTGAGTGTGAAAGTTTCAAAATCACAATCAAGCAAACCCAAATCAGGCATTCTCCCCAAGAGATCGTCAAAATTGAAAGGTACTAGAGTCCCAGTTTTTGGATCTTTAACCATTCCAATCGTTCCTCCAGTATATATAAGTAGTACTATTCTTTTTGTCATTCCTAAATTATACTTTTACATGTAAAAACTAAAACTATCAATTCAGAACTATTTAAGCTCATCATAGAGTACTAAGTTTCAGTTTTCAAATATTGGCTGCAAAAGTATAATAAAATAAAAGATTTTAACTATTTATTAACACCCTTTTTTATTTTATTTAGAACAGGATTAGCATACATCTCTAGAAACTTTCTTTCGGCCGAATCATGGTCGTGTTGAACTGCTCTTTTCTCTATTCTTCTTAGAAACGACTTTTCATCAGAATCGTTGTACATGTCACCAAATCTATCTGTTTCAGTTAATCTATCGTAGGCAATATAATTAGTAGGCCACAATTTGTAATTTTTCACAATTTCAAAATCTAAAATTTCAGAGAGCCTTTTCAACAACTTATTTCCCGAAAGTGCCTCAAGTTCGTCAAGTTCTTTATCGAGAGGTTTGCCAACAGAAACATGAATTCGTTTCTTATTACCAATCACTCCGACAACAATTTGACGAAAATCTTCATTTCTATCCTTCAAATATTTAAGATTATTCTCTTTTGCAATAAGTTCATCGAGTTTCAACCTATCAGTTGGATCGAACTCATATGAAATTGAGAGGGGCACTATTTTCATCTTCCTTAGAAAATCGACAATATTATCCTTTCTATCAGATGCCATTGTTAGCATTTTCAACAGACCAGGGTTTGTAGCATCTAGTCCATCTTTTGTTCTACCTTCTCTTTGAGCAATCCAAACCGACCTCTTTTTATTATTTAGCACAAATTGAATATATTCAGATAGGTGTCGTGAATTTGCTACCATCTCCCTCACAGATGAATCTCTCTTAACAACAAAACTTCTATTTAATTTCGCTAAGCTCTCTAATGATTCTCTTTGAATTAGATTGTCACCAATAGCCGATTCTGCTAGTTCCATACCATAATCGAGCATGATAAAATTCAGCAAGGAGGTATCGAGCATAATATCACGATGAGTTGAAATAAATAAATAGCTCTCATCCTTATTAAGATTATCAATACCATCGTAAGTTAGACCATCGCTTGTCTTTTTTATCACGGATTTAAGTGCAGGGTATGAAATTTTGCTTTGGAAGTCATCAACACTCTCTAATGTTTCAAAGAACGAAGTAACTTCATTTTTTGAAAGATCGGGATTTACGATATTCATAATCGAATATATTGCAGGGTGTTTGCTCAATTTTTTAAACACAAACTTAGCCTCCTCATTGGTATAAGGTCGAATATCGTCAAACTTTGATAATGCTTCCATAGTCTTATTTATTGTCTACTTTTTATAATATGCAAAATAATAACTTATTTCGTGAATTAACTAACATCACACCTTATATATACAAAGCTCGGCAAATACTCTTCTTCTTGTTATCTTTTAGCCTTTCATGATTTTTTATTAGAATGCCTTTTTCAAAATAGACAATACCTCCTCTTTATTCATGTCTACAGGGTTCACAATCATGGCTCCATCATTCAGAGATTTTTCAGCAATTTCTATTAACTGCTCTTCTTTTACTCCAGCATCTTTTAAAGAAATTGGCATACCACAAAGTTTATTGAGCTTTTCGTTCATACCTTTTATGTAGTTAATACTTTCTTGCGGTCTTTTATCAACAGGAGTTGAAGCGTACACTTCATCACCAGCAAGAGGGAGTAATAAGTCAGCATAATAATCGCCAACTTTATCTAAGTTGTATTCCATTACATAAGGAAGTAGAATAGACATCGCCATTCCGTGGTGAACATGTGCAAGTGCTCCAACAGTATGACCAATGCCGTGCACTGCTCCCACCATAGCATTCGAGAAAGCTACACCGGCAGATGTAGAAGCAACAGCAAGTTCGAAACGTCCTTGAACATCTGAACCATCTGTCACAACATTAAAAATATTTTCGGAAATAGTTTTTATTGCCGAGAATGCATAAGCATCGCTAATTGGATTTTTCTGAAGACAAGAAAAGGCCTCAACAGCGTGAGTTAAAGCATCCATACCAGTAGCAGCAGTAAGCTTTGGTGGCAGAGACAATGTCATTCTAGGATCTATAACCGCAAGAGTTGGTAGCAATTTGGTAGAAGTAAATAATATTTTTCTATTCTTTTTCTTATCCGCAACCACTGAAACCAAGGTAACTTCAGACCCCGTTCCTGATGTTGTTGGAACAACGATTAATGGTTGCTGGAAATTTCTCAACCTATCGTGACCCGAAAATTGCGTGATATCTTCTGTATTTTCTGAGATCACAATATTCATCCCTTTTGCTGAATCTATTACCGATCCACCACCAACAGCTATAATACAATCGCAAGCTTCTCTTTTATAAATACTAGCCGCTTCATTCACCACTTCTATTGAACTATCTGGCGGAACATCATCATAAATAGCTCCTATTACAATATCTGAATCATTAAAACCATCCAGTACCAAATTGAGCAAACCAAAACTTACGATACCTTTATCTGTAATAATAAAGGGCTTAGAAACATTTAATCTTTGCAATTCAGCAGGTATTCCTTCAAGAGCACCTTCACCAGCATTAATTTTTACTGGGTTAAAAAATTCGAAATATTTTGGATACATTATTTATAATTTTATAATTAAAAGAAAAAAAGCTCGAAGTAAAGAGCT
>JAGLEB010000189.1 GCA_023145275.1 Flavobacteriales bacterium
CCATGTCACAAATAACACGGTATTAAAAAATATAAAATATGGTATTGCAACAAAGATGCAATTATCTATTCGTGCTAATTCGTGTAATTAGTGGATGCATCTCTCCAAAACTCACTATCTCCTTGCTACGAATATCATGTACTATCTCTATAGATTTTCTAGCTTCTTCTAGTCCGAAACCTTTACCTTCTAAAATATGCTCATAACTACGAGTGTGCAAATCGGTAAATCCGCCACTGAATTCTATTTCTTCGCCATCAACTGTAATTGAACGGTATGTTCTAGCTCCAGTTTCCTGTATCTTTTTTGGAATTGAATTGTAATCGACGCTGAGAAACCAACGTACTCTAGCTTTTTCTAGCTCGAAATAACCTCCTGCTTTTTCTTTATCGTGAACGTGTACTATATTTTGTTTTACATCGCCAAAAATCCAGGTTAGCATATCGAAAAAGTGAACTCCTATATTAGTAGCTACTCCTCCTGATTTTGTAACATCACCTTTCCAAGAAGTAAAATACCAATGTCCACGAGAAGTGAGGTAAGTAAGATCTACATCGTAAATCTTATCTTTTGGACCATCATCTATTTTATTTTTTAATTCTATAATTGATGGGTGCAAACGCAATTGAAGAATATTGAAAATCTTTTTATCACTTTCATTTTCAATTTCTGAAAGAGCATCTACATTCCAAGGATTTAACACAAGTGGTTTTTCACAAATAACATGAACATTTGACCTTAACCCAAAACGAATATGTGCATCGTGAAGATAATTTGGAGACGCTATAGAAACATAATCTAATCCTTTTCCGCTTCTTCTCAGCTTGTCAACATGTCTATCAAACCTTTCGAACTCAGTGAAAAAATCTGCTTGAGGAAAATAAGAATCTATTATCCCAACACTATCGTTCTTATCTAAAGCAGCAACAAGTTCATTACCAGTATCTTTAATTGCTTTCATGTGTCGAGGAGCAATGTATCCAGCTGCTCCAATCAACGCAAATCTATTTTCTCTAGCCATTGTGATTAATTTCCCACGAAATAAGCACTTTTTTTCAATTATATATGAATAAAACGATAACTTTTGAGTAGATTTTTTAACATAGTTATTAAAGTATCCTTATGATGAAAATTTTGAATAATAGAAAACAAATTATCCACTAATAAACAAAAAAAAGGTGCTTATGCACCTTTTAAATATTAGCGACAGAATATCGCATAATCTCTTTGTAAAAGAATAAAGACTATTTCTCTAGTAGAATATCTTTTTAGTTGCAAAGTGAAATACAATTTCTCTTTCAGCATTTTCATCACTGTCTGAACCGTGAATTGCATTATGACCTAATGACTCTGCATAAAGTTTTCTTATAGTCCCCTCCGCTGCTTCATCAGGATTTGTAGCTCCAATAAGCGTTCTGAAATCTTCTACAGCATTTTCTTTTTCCAACACTGCTGCAACAATAGGTCCACTAGACATAAAATCTACTAGCTCTTCGTAAAAAGGTCTTTCGTTATGAACATCATAAAAATCTTCAGCCTCCGATTTTGTCATTTGAGTCATTCTTAAAGCAATAATTTTAAATCCTGCTGTAGTAATTTTATCTAAAATCGGTCCTATGAATCCATTTCCAACCGCTCCCGGTTTAATCATAGTAAAAGTTTTGTTTCCCGACATATTCTTTCTTTTTAAATGTTTTGATTAGTGATTCCTTAACAAATTTAACAATATACTTCATTAATCCTAATGCTCTTATTAAGTTTTTACTATAATTTAAAAAAGAGGATAGATAATTATCATTTAGTTAATAATGGACTAATATAATTTCATTCCTCACTAATATAAAAGAAATATTAATGATCTGAACAAGTTTATTTAAACTGAACTAAAGGTCTATTTAGTTACCAAAAAACACATACTTTTACCACAAATAATAAACAATTAATATGAATACATTTTATAAAAGTACTTTATTGGCCTTTGCTATTTCGGGTGCTTCACTACAATCGTGCAACACTGATGTTGAAAAAAAGGAGGTAAAAACAGAGTCAACAAAAGAAAACTCTATGCTTAAAGACGAATTAAATAAGTATGTTCCTTTTAAACTTACTACCAATATTTCTCATTTGAGTTCTAATCAGCAGAAGATGCTTTCAAAATTATTTGAGGTTGCTGATATAATGAATAAGTTGTACAAATATGAAGTACTCGATAATTCAGACAATAAATATGCAGCCTTGGATACTCAGGTAGAAAAAGATCTTTTTAAGATAAACTATGGACCGTGGAATAGGTTAGATGGGAATAAACCATTTACTAGTGGAGAAGAAGCAAAACCTGCAGGAGCTAACTTCTACCCTGTTGA
Source organism: Flavobacteriales bacterium (assembly GCA_023145275.1). Lineage (GTDB taxonomy): Bacteria > Bacteroidota > Bacteroidia > Flavobacteriales > JADGDT01 > JADGDT01. The sequence goes on from JAGLEB010000189.1 coordinate 2,364, forward strand.
TATGACTAAAGAGGAATTTGAAAATTGGGATAATAAGGATAAAGAAGGACAATATTCATTTGTAAGAAGAGATGATTCAGGAAAGCTGATATTAATACCTTATCACATAATGTTTGAAAAGGATATAAAGAAAGCTTCTGAATTGATTCTTGAAGCATCAGAATTAGCAGATAGTAAAGATTTCAAGAAATACTTACAATTGCGCTCTAAGGCTTTATTAACTGACGACTATTATGAGTCAGATATGGCTTGGATGAGTATGAAGGATAACGATATCGATTTTGTTGTTGGACCAATAGAGAATTACGAAGACCAATTGTTTGGTTTTAGAGCTGCGCATGAGTCTTTTATCCTCGTGAAAGATTTAGAATGGAGTGATAAACTAAAAAAGTTCGCTAAATTCCTTCCAGAATTACAGAAAGGTCTCCCTGTAGAGGCAAAGTATAAAGCTGAAACTCCTGGAACCGATTCAGATCTTGGAGCATATGATGTTGTTTTTTATGCTGGTGATTGCAATGCCGGAAGTAAGACTATTGCAATAAACCTACCTAACGACGAAAGAGTACAACTTGCGAAAGGAAGTCGTAGACTACAGTTGAAAAATGCTATGAAAGCAAAGTTCGACAATATATTAATTTCTATTACAGGAGTATTAATTGACGAATCTCAAAGAAAACACGTGAAGTTTGATGCTTTTTTTGAGAACACAATGTTTCATGAGGTTGCACACGGTTTAGGAATAAAACAAACACTAGAAGGCAACGAGAGTGTTCGAAAAGCACTTAAAGAAAAATATTCTGCATTAGAAGAAGGTAAGGCTGATATTCTTGGACTCTATATGGTTGATCAGCTAATCAAAAAAGGAGAGTTAGATGCTGATATTAAAGATAACATGGTAACTTTTATGGCAGGTATTTTCCGTTCTATTCGTTTCGGGGCATCTTCGGCACACGGAAAAGCAAACTTATTGAGATTTAACTATTTTAAAGAAGCTGGTGCATTCACACAAAACACTGATGGTACTTATGTTGTTAATTTTGGTAAAATGGAAGAAGCAATGAATTCACTTTCAGATTTAATTTTGAGAATTCAAGGTGATGGGAATTATGAAGCTGTAACAAAATTAATGGACGAAAAAGGAAAAATCGGTCCAGATCTTAAAAAAAGTTTAGATAAACTTTCAGAAGCAAAAATTCCTGTTGATGTTACTTGGATTCAAGGCCCTGATGCTTTGGGATTATAGTAAGATTAACTAGGCTATATGCTTATTGTGACTTTGTCACTGTTTGTTTGTGCTATCGCACTTATTTCTTATACGTCGTGGTGTTATTTATTGTGAAAAATATATAATCATTACTTTAACAAATGCGAAGCACTACTAAAAGATTCTGCAAGTATCATAAAACAGTAAGGCATAAACACAATATTTATGTAAGTATTATGAGAAACCAAGGTATTGAACATAAAAAAAGCCTCAACGTTATGTTGAGGCTTTTCTATTTTGCACGGGTGGTAAGGATCGAACTCACGACCTTTGGTTTTGGAGACCACTGCTCTACCAGCTGAGCTACACCCGTATTACTCACTAAGATCTCTCTTAGCGGGTGCAATAGTAGTAAGTTTTATTGGAAGTAGCAAAATAAAAAACATATAAATCTCTATAAAAAATGCAACTATCTGAGTGACAAATAAATGTTTTTATAAAATACTTTAGATATACCAGACAGGCAGTGTCTAAATATTTCGTTGTATAAAAATCAAGACTTTGAGATTTCTCCATTTTGAATTATAATATTTTCTCCAATTTTGAAATTAGCCACCTGATTTAGTACTGCATATTTCTTTACTCCATCATTAAAAACAGTTTGCTTAGCATCTATCTCTTCTAAACCTATAAATTGGGACAAATCCCCAATATTTTCAATTTTAGAATGTTTAATCATTTCAGAATAATACTCATTTGGTTTCTCATTATACATTATTCCAAAATCTACAGAAGTTTTAACATCGTTTAGTTCTACTACAATATTTCTAATAATCAAATCATAAAGCTTTTTAGAGTTGTTAGGTATATTAAGGTAATCTTTAGTGTACTTAGTTGAAACACCCTTCGATATCACCACAAATGCCTTCAAAATAGCAATATAATTAGCTTTTCTTGTCACTTGTCGTTCAGGGTCTTTCATATATGTACCTGATTCTATAAGTATATTTTTATACCCTAATTTATGCAAATTATCTCCAGTAGCAGTAGGATAAAACTCATCAGTATACCTGCCCACACAACCTGGAATAAATTCCTGAAGCGATTTATTCATTTCGGATATTAATGACATTGTTAGCTCTCTATCACTATTCATAGATCTTGTCTCGTCGAAGGATGCAGATAAGAAAGAGATTGTTGCCGTTTTATTAGTATTTCCAACGTTAAAAATATTTCGTTGATCGTGCAGATTAAATGAATACTCAGGATTAAGTTTTTCAATTAAATTCCAAAGAATATTACTCTCTGGAGCAACTTTAGCTACAGCATCTCTATTTAAATCAATATTTAATGCATTCACTCTAGTCCAATTTTTGGCTCCATCTGGATTCAACATCGGGACAAACGTTATTTTAAAGTCTCTTGATAAACCAGAAATAAGACTAGATTTCTTTTGTGATGAAAATAAATTTAAAATATCAAAGATCGCTGCAGTAGCCGTTGATTCGTTTCCATGCATTTGCGACCAAAGGATGATATTTCTTTTTCCCTCACCAAATTCGATTGAAAAAATCTCTTTACCTAAAACACTTTGTCCAATCTCTCTAACTTTAAAATCTGATTGTAATTTGGAAACAAGACTTTTTATTGTAGAATGCTTTACCATTCTATTGCTTATTTCTTCTTCTTTTACTGTTTGATATATCTTGTTAAAATCCATTGTAAAAATTTTATAGAAACTAATTCTATAAGTTCCCAAATCATTCTTCAAAAATAACTTAAGTGTTTACAAAAAGCAACTTAATACATGTTTACAATTGTAAATACTTCATTTGTTACAGTTGTAAACTAGCGATATATATAAAACGGTTACTTATGTAAACAAACTATCTATTAAATCGATTAACTTTATAGAACGCATCATTAATGACAAGTTTTTAGTCAATGTATACGATCAAACAAGTATCAAGGCTTATTAATACAAGCATTAACCCTGTGGTTAAAGTAATTCTTTAATCCTGTGAAGTTCTTAATCAACAGATTCCTTGTTAATATTGTAAACTTACTTTACATTTGTAACAATACCAATTGTAAATAAAACTAAAACGCATTAGTTTACAATTGTAAACTGCATTATTATGGATACTGAAGGATTTATTGACAGATTTAAGCAACTATTAGAAGATAATAATATGTCGGCCTCTGCTCTAGCAGACGAAATAGACGTTCAAAGATCTTCTATTTCACATATTCTTTCGGGACGAAACAAACCTAGTCTTGATTTTATCCTCAAAGTTTTAAAGAGGTTTCCTGATATAAATATCTATTGGCTAATGAACGGAACTCAATCCAAGGCAAGTCCAATAGTTAAGAAAGAAAATACTGTAGAAATACAAGAAGAAAAACAAGATAATATTGAGGCTATTATTGCTCCAATAGTTTCTACAACAAAAAAAATAAAACATATTGTAATATTCTACGAAGATGCTACCTTTGATAGCTATACACCAAACTAATCTCAAAGTATGAATAAGACTATTATTTTACTTTTGTTTTATATTTTATCGTACACTGATGGCTATTCCCAAATAGACTCTCAAGACATAAAGTCGTACAAATTTGATATTAAACTCAGTGATGATACTGATAATATCGTCGTTAAATCAATTATTTCGGGGGTTACGCTGAACAATGAGGTAGTTATCAATCTCTCAAAAGAGATGCATATTGATAGAATAAGCATTGATAGTTCTACTACTTTAAACTACAAAAGAGTTCTTGACTCTGTATATGTGAACGTACCATCTGATACTTTTAAATTTAGCATACAGTATAATGGAATACCTAAAGATGGACTGATAATTGGAAAAAACAAGTTTGGGGATAGGACATTCTTTGGTGATAATTGGCCAAATAGAGCAAAAAATTGGTTGTCAGTCTATGATCACCCTTCTGAAAAAGCTAGAGTAGAGTATTATGTTGAGGCTCCGAAGAAGTACACTGTTGTTGCTAATGGAAAATTCATAAATAGGGAAGAAAAAGATAGCACAGATGTTTATCATTATAAAACATCTTACGAAATACCCTCAAAGATAATGGTTATCGGAGTAGCCGATTTTACTGCTCAAACACTTCAGAGAAGTCCTTTTGTAATAACATCTTACGTTTATCCTCAAAATAAGATGGAAGCTCTATATGACTATTCTATAGCGCCTCAAATTATAGCTTTTTTCGAAAAAACAATTGGGAGATACCCATTCGATAAGCTTTACAATGTTCAATCTACTACAAAGTACGGAGGCATGGAGAATGCTGGATGTATATTTTATGATGAAAACAACATTGATGGAAATAGATCTAATGAAGATTTGCTTGCACACGAAATTGCTCATCAATGGTTTGGAAATTCAGTTTCTGAAAAAGATTGGCAACATTTGTGGTTAAGTGAAGGCTTTGCTACTTATTTAGAAAATCTTTATATGGAAAAAAAATATGGGAAGATCAAGATGATGAGCATTATGGAAGATTCTAGATTAAGTGTCTTAGGATATAAATCGCAGTTTCCGTACAAAAATTTAGTTCCTAGCGAACTTGAAGATCCAAACAGTATGCTCAACCCCTATTCTTACCAAAAAGGAGCTTGGCTTTTACATATGCTTAGGTCCGAAATTGGAGATAAACTTTTTATTAAAACTTTAAAACAATTTTATTTTAAATTCAAATACTCTAATGCTGATACAGACGACTTTATTTTAGTTGCTGAAACGGTTTCAGACAAGGATTTAAAGATGTTTTTCGAGCCTTGGCTATATTCACACCAATTACCTAAATATGATGGTAAATGGGAATATAATGAAGGAAAAGTAATAGGAACAATAACTCAGACACAGGATGTATTATTTGTTAATACAATGGAACTACTTATTAAGTTCGAAGACGGTACAAACAAATTGAAAAAAGTAAATATAGATAGTAAAGTAATGCCGTTTGAATTTAGTGTTCACTCAAAACCTACAGAATTACTGTTCGATCCTAATAACTTAATACTAAAAGACCAGTTCGAACAATAAGAGCCAACGAGATAAAGCTGATAGAGATGAGAAAACTCAAAGCTGAAAGCTCATAGTATATTTGAAAACAATAATATCTAAATACTAATACCTACGTACTAACGTCTATTATCTAAGTGCTAACATCTAAATTATGATATAAAAAATCTTCCAATTCTGCTCCAAATAGATTTCTAGCTGCAATTTTACCTTCTATGATAATAAGGTTTGAAGGTACTAGTTCTATCAGGTAATCTTTTAGTATAATATCCTCCTTCTGCTTTTTTAGATTAGAAACATTTATCCATATTAGATTATCTTGATCCACTGCAGATTTCCACTTTCCTTTATCAGTATCTAAAGAATAACCAACTATTTCAAATCCTTTTTCTTTAAATTGTTTATATATTTTTAGGTAGTTTGGATTTTCATGTCTGCATGGGCCGCACCATGAAGCCCAAAAATCTATCAGTATTACTTTACCTTTAACATTAGCTAAATCAAAATCCTCTCCATCTATTGTTTTTGCCGTCATCTTTGGAGCTGTCTTACCATAGTTTAAGTTCTCTAACGCTTCAAGGTTTAATTTAACATACTCTCCAAATGTCGAGTTTTTATTGTCGTCATCAAGTGTTTCATATCTTTGTTTTGTTTGTTCGTATGATCCAAATTGAAAATTAAATTTTAATAAATAGGCATCGAAATATGTTACAATTTCAAGTGCTTTTTTACCAAATACGGTATTTTTTGCTTCTGTACTCAATGCATTAGTATATGCTGTAAAGCTATTTTTATCAACAATACTAGATGTTAAAATTGCGTTTAAAGCTAAGTAAGAACTCAAGTCTGATGATTCTATATGTTTATTAATGAAATCTACTTTTTCCTTTTCAAGAGCTTTAGAATTAGCTGTGTATGTATTACTTAGTTTTTCCATTTCTTCAGGAGTTTGAGCTGATCCCTGATTATAAATAGCTACCAAGCCTTGTAATAGATTAACTTCTTTCTGTTTTATCTGCATAAATTCAGAGTAATTCTTTTGGAATTCCGACCCATTAAATACACTCTTATACTGTTCTTTTATGTCTATTGAAATATTCTCCCCATTATTACTCAAAAAAGTAATTCCAGAACCGTGTCCTTTCTTAAACTTTATAACGTGTACTTCAGAGCTACTGCTAGAATCTAAATCTGAAAAGCTGAATTTATGATCTACTATAGCTGAAGAATCTACTAAGGTTAAATTCATATCAATATCCATATTATACAAATATGCTTTTGAAAAAATAGAAGAATCTAGCTTTGCATTTAATTTCCATGGTTTTTCATCTCTAGCACAACTAGAACTTAAAAAAATAAGAGATACTATGATGGAAATTACTTTGAAAATTTTCATTCTGTGATATTTTATAATAAAAAAAGAATCCTCTGGGCTTGCCCCAATGGATTCTTATAATTTTTAAACTTTTATATTTATGACATCGAGACACAAATAGAAAATTACGAAGCAAGCCTCTAGGAATTGAATCTAAAGAGATTAAAGCTTAATTAATATTTAAATTTTTCAGATCATCAAGATTACTTTTATCAAAATCTATTGACGAAACCAATTTTGCTAATTGTTTAACATTCATGCCTTTTCCTGTTAGCCTTACCAAAATAAAACCTTCATCGCTATGCCCGTATCCAACAACTTCATTTATATTATCGTCAGCACCAGAATACACCAATGTACCCTCCTGCCCTTTTATATTAACGGACATTAGCTCCTTGTACTTAGTATTGCTGATGATAGAGTTTATTGTTTCTAACTCCTGTTTTTCGTTAATAACAGAGTTTTCATCTTTCTTAAAAATCAAAACATTTAATCTTTGAAAGCTTTTTAATGCTGCCGTATTACTATCAGTATCTTCCCCTTCTTTAAATTGCAATATGCTTGAAGGTATAGTTACAGACATGAAACCTTCTTCTGCCGATTTTGTTACAAAATACTTCTGAAGACTCACTTCCTTGCTGCATGACGACATTGAGAATACAATACCAAATGCTAAAACAAAAACTAATTTTATATATTTTTTCATTTTTTTTTATATTTTATGTTTGAACTAAAAACATTTTTACTACTCCTTATTATCAATATTTTCAAGGGCATCTAATCCTGAGATATTCATCTTTTTTGATAATGTCGAAATTTTCTTCAAGTCTATATCTCCAGTAATACTCATAAAAACTACTTGATCATTTTCGTCAAGCAACATAATAAGTTCCGAAACTTTCTTGTTTTTTTCTTTAATCTTAAAAACAACATTTTTCCCTTTATCATCAATTGTCATCAACTCTTCGAAATTATTTCTGTCCATATGCTTTTTTACAGAAATAATAATCTCTTTTCCTGTTGAAGTATTTTCGGTAGTAATAATTTTCATTCCATCCAGAGTTTTAACCAAATCTAGAAACTCCTGACTGTCTGCATCTCCTGTTTCTACATCCGAAAACATCGAAAACATATATTTTGAGATTGAAACTGTTGTAACATCTTCATTCCCTTTGAATTTGTTGAATATCTCCATAGAGTTTTGTGCAAGACCAAATAATGGCACCATCAACATCGCTATTGCAAATAATATATTTTTCATTTTAGTATTGTTTTTCAATTATGTATTGTTGTGATTTATTCATTTCGCTAAATTTTTCTGCTTTTTCTATTCCTACGTTGAAATTACTAGATAAAAAAGCTAATGCTTTTTGCGTTTCATCGTAAGCAATTTTAATCTCATGTTGCTCCTGAAGGTGTTCTTGATATTTATTATTTGAGAACCAACCAGCTGAAACCAGAACTACAGCAGCTGCAGCATAATTCATTAGATTAAAGATCTTATTGTTTTTCTTTTGTGAAGTTTTTTTCTTTGGAATTTCAAATTCTATATCATTATAAATTTCTGATTGCTCCTTATAATAAGCAAATTGTGCCTTTTCGTACATCAAATGCGCTGGCACCTCCTCGTTTGTAAAAAACTCACGAAGTATTTCTTCCTCCTGGCTACTAGTTTCAGCATCGTAATACTTCTCTACCAGTTCTTCTATTTGTTTTATTTTATCCTCCAATGCCATAGTTACTCGTTTTGATTAATTCGTCTCGAACTTTTTTTCTAGCTCTCGATAAATTTACCCGAATCGTTGAATTGCTAACACCTAAAACATCTACCATTTCTTCTAAAGTGTAGTGCTCTATATCTCTTAGTTGAATCGCCATTCTTTGCTGTTCGGGCAAAGTTTCAATAATCCTTTTTACATGATCTATAGTATTGTTTAAATCAGTTACTTGTTCTGGATTTTTCATTCCAGAATCATAATTACTATGCACTAATGATAAATTACTAGAATGTTTATTCTTTAGCTTATCTAAGCAATAATTCTTAGTTATTGTCATTGCAAAAGCCTCCAAGCTTTTGTATTGCTCTAAATTATCACGACGATTCCATAATTTCAAAAGAACTTCTTGTGTTGCATCTTCAGCTTCTTCGGAAGAAATTAATATTCTTTTCGCAAAACGGAACAGCTTATCTTTAAAAGGCATTACCCTTTCAATAAAATTGTTTTGTTCCATGATTAAACTTTAAACCTTCCTTTAAAAAGTTGATTACACTATATTGACGAGTGTTTAATAATAATGTTACATCGAAATGAGAAATATTATTCCTCTATAAACTCTTTGTAGTTTTCATATCTGTCGAAAACCTCTCTTACGTAGTTGTAAGGCTCTAACCCTCTTACATATCCGTAATGAATCATTTTCATATTGTAGTATTTAGCATGCGCTAATTTTAGAATATATTTATCCACACCATCATCCCACGACTTGTAATCTGCATTATTTACTTTAGCCAAATTCTGGGCATCGCGTACATGATAATATCCACAGTTATAAGAAGCCATGGTAAATTTTATCCTTTGAATAGAATCAGGAATCTCTTCCCAATCATTATATATTTGATCTAAATATTTTGTTCCGGCTTTTAAATTTTCACTAGGCGTGTTCTTTCTCAAGCCTAAAGACTTAGCTGTACGAGGCATTAACTGCATTAAACCTTTAGCACCAGCCCATGATTTAGAGTAGTGATCGAATCTTGATTCTTGGTAAATTAAAGAACTTAAAAGACGCCAATCCCAATCAATTTTGTCACTATACTTTTTCACAATATCATCGTACTCACTTATACTACCACTCTGAATGCTGAAGTACTCACTTTTCATTCTTTTCTTAAATTGCCTCTTATTTAAGAAATACTTCTTGTAAATAATATTATAGAATCCACTTCTCTTAATCCCTTTAAGCCACGAATTTAACTCTTCTTTTAGATCATCGGAGTCCTTTCTCACTGACCATGCCACTCTTTGAGATAAACTTACTGGGGTAGATACATCTAGTAGTGGATAGTATGATTTATTAATATCGGCAATATTATTATCTGCGAAAGTATATTCAATCTCACCTTTCGCTACTTTATGTATAATTTCGTCAGTTGAAAGTGTTCCTGGGATAAAATTCACATTAATCTCACCTCCTATTTCTCTTGATAGATTTCCTAGCCTTTCATAGTATGAGGATTCACGGCGGACAGAAACAGTTTTACCTATTAGGTCTACAACATCCTTTACCATTCTATCGTCAATATGATCTAGAGTCATCTTTCTCCAGTTGTGTGGTTTTCGTTGAACGAGTACTTGATGAATTAAATAATAATAGTTAGTAAAATCTACTACAGATTTTCTCTCGTCAGTTATAGTAAAACCATGAGCGATAATATCTCCCTCTCCACTGTTAAGCATCGGAATTATACTGTCTAGATTATTAACCATTTTTATTTTAAACTCAACACCTATGTGTTTTGCAAAGTTCTCTAACAATTCGTACTCAAAGCCCATACTCTTTCCTTTGTACAAGAAATAGTTAGAAGGAGAATGCATAGTCAATGCAACTAATTCACCACTTTCTTTAATTTCATCTAAATCAAAATCTATAGGTTCATCTTTATAGGACTCTTTGCTTATTACAGGTCTTTTGGTTTTAGACTGGATATGATCTTCCTTGTCATTATCTGAACCACAAGAAAATAGAAATAAAAAAAGGAAAAAGGAAAAATAGAGAGTTAGGGTCTTCATAAATTTAGATTAAATGAAACTTTTTATTGCAAGATCATATGATTTAAGACCAAATCCGGCTATCGTTCCTTTACACCATGGCGCAATAAACGATTTATGCCTAAATTTTTCTCGCGAATGTACATTCGAAATATGAACTTCAATTACCGGGGTGGTTACTCCTTTAATAGCATCTCCGAGAGCTATTGATGTGTGAGTATATGCTCCTGCATTAAAAACAATTCCGTCATAATCAAATCCAACCTCATGTATTTTATTTATCAGCTCACCTTCAATATTCGATTGATAGTACTCTAAAGACAGTTGCTTAAAGTTTTCCTTTAACTGAGAGAAGTAATCGTCAAAACTTTCTTTTCCATATATTTCGGGTTCTCTTTTTCCCAACAAATTGAGATTTGGACCGTTTAGTACGAGTAATTTCATTCTGTATAAATTAAATTTTTTCTTTGTGCTTTGTACTGACACCATAAAAATTACAAGTAACAAGTATATTAAATTTAGAGATAATTATACAATCTATATCAATAATTATTATTTTGCATACTTTATAAAAGAATATATTTACTTCAGAATTAAACCAGAATTTAAATAAATGACTTGGGAAAGTGCTATAAAAGAATTTCTAATGTTTCTGAAACTTGAAAAAGGATTGGCAAACAATACTATTATCTCATATGAGCAGGATATTATTAAACTAAAAAAATACTGTATTTCTATAAATCAAAATTCTCCTCTAAATATTGAAAAATCTGTGATTTCTGAATTTGTGTATCAAATTGCTAAGCTTGGCTACAATGCTAAATCACAAGCGCGCCTTCTATCGGGAATCAGAAGCTTCTACAATTACTTCTTACTAGAAGATTATATAAAATCTAATCCAGCTGATTTAGTTGAAAGCCCAAAGATCCAAAGAAACTTACCCGAAATTCTAGCGCTTGAAGAGATTGATAGCATGATTTCTGAAATAGATAGAAGTACAATTGAAGGTGAAAGGAATAGAGTGATAATTGAAACTCTATACGGCTGTGGTCTAAGAGTGAGTGAATTAGTTTCTCTTCAAATATCAGATTTATTTATTGATGAGTCTATAATTAGAGTTGTTGGTAAAGGGAATAAGCAGAGATATATACCGGTGGCTAATGAAACTTTAAGAATATTAATTTACTACATGGAACATATTAGATCTAGCTTTCCTTATATTAAAGGTGAAGAAGATACTTTTTTTGTAAATCGCAGAGGTAGACGACTTACAAGGGTGATGATTTTTACAATTGTTAAGAACTTAGCAGAAAAAGCATCCATAAAAAAGAAAATAAGTCCACATACATTTCGTCATTCCTATGCAACCCATCTTTTAGAAGGAGGTGCTGACCTTTTAGATATTCAGCAATTATTGGGTCATGCAAGTATTGGAACCACTGAAATATACCTTCATGTTGATCAGAATGCTCTGAGAAAAATCCTTGAAGACCACCACCCTAGAAACACCTAAATTCTTGCTTATTTCAATAATGTTTTGTATATTTATGTTTGAATTAAACCTAATCACATTTTTAATAAAACTTAAAAACTTTATGTTATGAAAAAATTATTAATACCACTTGTAACCGTATTATTCCTATCATTTACATCTTGTGATAGTATTGAAAGTTTAGCTGATATAGATTTTGATGCAGATTTAAGCACTCCAACTATGACTATTGCTCCACCAAAGGTAATAGGCAAAACTTTAGGAGATGGTGGTTATAATTTCTCTGAACACTCTACTATTGATCCTATATCAGATCCTGATATTAAAAAATATCTTGATAAAATTAAGAAATGGGATATTAAATCTATGCAAATAGATTTCACAAGTGTATCTAAAGAAGGCTCTAAATTAGACCCAGGTACGATTGTAGAATTTAAAGGAAGTCGTACTACTGCAACACTTAGTTTTCCTGATGGTCTTGATATTCATCAAGGATATATTTATGATGTTTCTCCTGATTTCTACAATAACGTAGAAAAGATATTAAACAAAAAAGAAAAATTTACAGTTACAATTGAAGGAGGAACAAATAATAAGGCAGTAATCCAAGTAGTTGTAAGACTAAAAGTAAAAATTACAGCAAATCCTCTTTAATATTTATTAGATAGTATTTATATAATAGCAGCAAAACTAGTTTTGCTGCTATTTTTTTGTGCGATTACCAATGTTTAACGTTTCACTTACGTAGTTCCCATAACCTTTATTCATACTCTTAGCTCTTGATTTAGAACATAATTTTATTACCTTGCACCGCTTAACAAATGAAAACCTAATCTAAATTATTTAAACTCTGTATTATGAAAAAAGTTTTATTACCATTAGTAGCAGTACTGTTACTTTCTTTTACATCTTGTGACAATATTAAGTCTTTAGCTGATGTTAGTTTTGACGTTAATCTGACTACTCCAGAAATGACTATTACTCCTCCAATAGAAAAAGTTATGGGGAAAAATGGGTATACTTTTGAATTAGAAGAGACTATTGATCCAACAATAAACTCAGATATAAAAAAATACCTTAAGAAGATAAAAAAATGGGATATACAATCTCTTCAAATAGAATTTGTAAGTGTATCAGAAGAAGGTACCAAATTTGACAAAGGTACTTTAGTTGAATTTAAGGGAAGTGGTGTTTCTGCAACTCTTACGTTTGATGACGAACTTGAAATTAAAAAAGGTGCTACGATTGATGTGCCTTCTGAATTTTTCGATAATTTCGAGAAAATATTAGAAACAAATAACAAGTTTGATGTAAAAATAAAAGGAGGAACTAATAATTACGCTACGATTAAAGTAAAAGTAAATATAGATGTAACAATTACAGCTAACCCTCTTTAATATTAACAAGATTAATGAAAATGGGAAGATCTTTTTTTTAAAGATCTTCCCATTTTTTTTTGCTTAATTTTTCTTAAAAATTAAAACCAAATCCAAACTCAATTAGATTTGATTCAGCTTTAAGATTAATATCGCTTTTATTCTCCCTAAGCTGATAATTAAACTTTAACACAAAATCTTCATTTGGCTTAAAGTTCAATCCTAGTGTGAAAATCTCTAAATTACTTGAATTATAGTCTACATTCGAAATAGATTGAGCCACACTATGGTGAGTATTGAGTCTCTCGTATCGTACAAATAACGGCAATTCCATCTCGTTTAAATTCCAAAATTTACCGTGCTTACTTCTGTTGATATTAAAATAGTGTAATATATCTAAACCTATTTCTCCATAATACCCGTAGGCTTCTTCTCCGATTACTTGTGCTGCCTGACCGTGTTCTTTAGTAAGTTTATATATTTGTTCGGTATTGCTTAGACTGCTATATGAACCCATAGCTATAAGTCTAACATTACTAAAATCATACCTGATAAATGCAGATGTAAGATTCAGAAATGATTTAACAGTCTCCTTATTCCCACTCGTGCCAACTATTTGATGGCCTTGACCAGTGTCTCCAAAAAATCCTGATATTGAAACTTGCATCCCTTCAATACCCGAATATAATAATTGATAGTTAAGCCCAAGAGATTTTGGAATCTCAAATCGAGGTTCAGAACCCCCTCTAATAAATGTTGGAGAAATAAACTCTGATGCATCAGGTGTAGAAAAAATACCGACAAAATAATTTAAATTAGGAAGAACTTGACCATAAGCAGTTGCCCCTATTCCTATCCAAGATGTGGGAATAATAACTCTTTCAACTTCTGGTCTATTAACAGAGTGAAATAATACAGGTTCGTCGTTAGAATTAATATATCCAATCGTTAATGGAATATAACCAACCCTAATACCTATATTTTTATTGAAACGAGCATCTAAATACAGTTCTGGAATAATTAGTGTTTCATACTCATCACCATCTCTTAAATGCTCAATAAGTATTTCACTGTTGATTATAATCTTATCTGTTATTTTGAAACCGAAAAATGTAGAGAAACGAAAAAGGCTTGTATAATACAGTTCTAAATCACCTAAGCTTTTATCATTACCATCTTCATAATAAATATAATTTGCTTCACCAAACCCGCTAATACTATAGCGTTTATCAGAATTAAATATGGCTGATGCTGCTTTTCCTAACCCTGCATATTGTTCATTATTATTCTCTGAAGCATTTTGCTCTTTAATTATTGACAGGCTGTCAATTTGAGCAAATGATGCAAATGGAAGGACTAATATTATTGCTATGAAATATTTATATAACATATCTAAAAAAAACAGTACTTAAAGCGAAAGCTTTAAACTTACTCTAAGTACTGCTAATAATAATATTTAATAACTACTTATCTAAAACTTACTATTCCTGTAGCAATATCATACATTGCTGCAACAATCTTCACTTCTCCTTTTTGTTCTAACTCTCTAAGGATTTTACTCTCTTTTCTTATTATTTCAATCTGATTTACTGCGTTAGCATCTATAACAGTATTTACATACTCAACATTTTCTAATGTTGCAATATCAAAACCTTCAGCAGCCGAATTTACAGCAGGTTTAATCTTGTTAAGCGCACTTGTTAAGTTTCCAAGTACTGTTCCAGAGATTGAAGCACTTACAGCTCCACATCCAGTATGCCCCATTACAACAATCAACTTAGTTCCTGCCACTACAGCACCATATTCCATTCCACCAATAGTATCTTCACTAACTACGTTTCCTGGAGTTCTAAAAGAAAATAGCTCTCCAATAGTCTTATCAAAAATTCTCTCTATAGGAAGTCTTGAATCCATACATGCAAGTACTGAAGCCATAGGGTTTTGACCTCCCTTAGTTGCTTCTAAAACATGGTGAGTCTTAATGTTTCGAAGATTATCATTTACAAATCTTTCATTTCCCTTCTTTAATAACTCTATTACTTGATCTGGAGTTAAAATTTCTTGAATGTGTTTGCTAATTGTCATATTTTCTAGTTTTTTGTATCAATAATTACAGACTTAAAATCTTTGAATTGGTTGTCTGGCATTCTGTGCGACATTCCAATAACTTCGAGTTCAATTCCTATATGTTTTGCTTTTTCTTTAAACGCTTCTATTACTCCAATAATGTCATAATCAATACTTATTGACTTTGTTGCATCAATAATTAACTTTGTACCAGGCTTAATATGATCTAATGTTTGTAAAAGACCACCTTTATTTAAGAAAGAAACCTCTTGAGACAAAGTAATCTTAACACAATTATCTTTTGACTGCTGTTCTTCTAGAATAATAGGAGTTCTATAGTTTGCCATTAAGATATTAAATATGGCAACACCCATTCCAATAATTATACCCATCAATAGATCTGTAAAGATAACTGCTAAAACTGTAACTATGAAAGGTATGAACTGATATTTACCTAAAGAATACATGTGCTTAAACAAACTAGGACTAGCCAATTTGAATCCTACTTGTAATAGGATAGCAGCTAAAGCAGCATAAGGTATCATGTTTAGAAGAAGTGGAATCATCATTACACTTAACAAAATTAAAATACCGTGAAATATAGTTGACATTTTTGTCACCCCTCCTGTTTGAACATTTACCGAACTTCTAACAATAACCTGAGTTACAGGGATTCCTCCAATTAATCCAGCAATAATATTACCAACTCCTTGAGCCTTTAACTCTCTATTAGTTGGTGTTACTCTTTTAAATCTATCCATCTTATCTGCAGCTTCTACAGAAAGCAGAGTCTCTAAACTTGCCACAATCGCAATCGTCACAGCTACAGTCCATACATCCGATCTCATAAAAGCATTTAGTTCTGGAGTACGTAATAAGTCAATATAACCACTAAAACTATCTACTAGAGGTATGTTTACTAAGTGCTGAGCACCAATAGCAATACTTGGAAAGAAATTAATAAATAAAGCATTTAAAGAAACACCTAAAATCACAACAACTAAAGGGCCTTTAATCACCTTAGTGAAACTTTGTTTTTTTATAAAATCTTGCTCCCATAAGATCAACACTCCAAGAGAAAGAACTGTTATAATAATTGCACCCATGTTTATAAAATCAAACATTCTAACCAACTCAGTTAAAGTGTTCGATCCATCGAGGTTCCAAAAAGATAAATTTCCTTCGTAGTCATTATCAAAACCAACAGCATGAGGAATTTGTTTCAAAAATATTGATATTCCAATAGCAGTAAGCATACCTTCAATTACTGATGTAGGAAAGAAATATCCAATAATACCAGCCTTTAAATATCCTAATATAAGTTGAAGAACACCCGCAATTACAACTGCTGCAAGAAATGCATCGAAGCCTAAATTTTGAATGGCCACCATTACTATTACGGCCAATCCAGCTGCGGGTCCACTTACTCCAAGAGGCGACCCACTAAGTGCACCAACTATTACCCCACCAATTATTCCAGATAAAATACCCGAAAATATCGGAGCTCCCGAAGCTAAAGCAATCCCTAAACTCAATGGTAGAGATACTAAAAACACTACTAGTCCAGCAGGTATATCTGCTTTCAAATTCTTAAATACGTTGAAATCTTGCATTCTATAATTCTTTCTTTATTATTATAGTGCAAACATATTGACTTTAGGTTAGACAGAAATTAGATTGAGATTAGAATGAGATTAGAAAGGGTAAGTAAGTATTTTTCACTGATAAAAACATACTTTATGCTACAACTTAAACATTAATGATTTAAAGTCATCAATAATATTTTTTGCTGCCTTTACTGGCGAAATTTCTGAAGAAACAATTTGAGAGCTATAACTACTCAACTTTTCTTTTATCACATCTGAATTATAAAACATAGATTTCAATTCTTCATTTATGTTATTGTACATCCACTCTATTTTTTGCTGTTGTCTATTATTACTGAAATAGTTGTTTGACTTTACAAGCTCCTCATATTCCTTTATATTATCCCAAACAATATCTATTCCTTCATTTTTCAAAGAAGATGCAGTACTCACAGTTGGTGACCATCCCGATTCAGATTGTGGGAATATATGTAAAGCATTTTGATATTGAAGCTTTGCCATTTTACTCATATTAACGTTATCTCCATCAGATTTATTAATGACTAGCATATCTGCCATTTCCATTATTCCTTTCTTTATACCTTGTAATTCATCTCCTGCTCCAGCAAGCATAAGTAGTAGAAAGAAATCGGTCATTCCGTGTACAGCAGTCTCAGATTGCCCTACTCCTACAGTTTCTATTAGTATAACATCATAACCAGCTGCTTCACAAAGCAACATTGTTTCCCCTGTTTTATTCGCAACACCACCAAGAGTATCGCCTGATGCAGATGGTCTGATATAGGCATCTTTAAGATTAGCTAATTCTTCCATCCTAGTTTTGTCTCCAAGAATACTCCCTCTAGATCTTTGACTACTAGGATCTATTGATAATACAGCCACTTTGTGACCTTGTGTTATTAAATACTTTCCAAAACTCTCAATAAATGTGCTTTTTCCAACACCAGGTACACCAGTTATTCCAATTCTAATAGAGCTGCCAGATTTTGGCAATATACTTTGAACAATTTCTTTAGCAATTTCTTTATCACTCTCAAGATTGCTTTCTATCACGGTTATAGCTCTAGACAAGAGCACCCTATCTCCATTTAATACACCATCAATGTATTCATTTACTTTTAGCCTATTTTTTGCTTTATATTTTTTCATCAAAAATCTTCTTAATACGGGAAGTATAATTTACCACAGCAACTAATAATGCAATGGATAATAATAATTGTAATAATAATGTAATATTTTGTATTTTAAACATATTTATTTCATTAAATACATACTGACATATCTCATTTTTCAATGAAACTAAAGTCATAAAGAAAGCTTGCTAATGAAAAAATACAATTACTACATTTGCTAAAATCAACTTAAGTAACTAAAGTTACACAGTAATATATATAATTATGAATATATCTCATATTGAACACATTGGAATTGCAGTAGATAATCTAGAAGAATCTATTAAGTACTACGAGAACGTTCTAGGATTGAAATGTTACTCTATAGAGGAGGTAACAGATCAGAAAGTAAAGACTGCTTTTTTTATGGTTGGAGAAACCAAAATAGAGTTATTAGAAAGCACTTCTCCTGATGGACCTATTGGGAAATTTATAGAGAAAAAGGGACAGGGAATACATCATATTGCATTTGCTGTAAAAGATGCATCGGAAGCATTAAAAACTGTTGAAGAAAGAGGTGTGAGACTTGTTGACAAAGTATCTCGTAAGGGGGCTGAAGGATTAGACATAGGTTTCCTTCACCCAAAATCTACACACGGAGTATTAACTGAATTGTGTTCAAAATAATATTTTAAGGTATAAAGTACTTAGTATATATAATCTAGACTTAATCATGTATAGATAATATATTTTTAATCTAAGTACTAGATACTAACATCTAAGTACAATAATAAAAATGGCAAATCAAGAAAAAATTAATGAGCTTATCGAAAAAAGAGCTAAAGCTAAATTGGGGGGTGGTGAAAAACGAATTGATTCACAACACGCTAAAGGAAAGTTAACAGCTCGAGAAAGAATAGATCTATTACTTGATGAAGATAGTTTCGAAGAGTATGATATGTTTGTAACCCACCGAACTGTTGCATTTGGTTTAGAAAAACAGATATACCTATCTGATGGTGTAGTTACTGGACATGGAACAATTGATGGAAGAATAGTATATGTATTCTCTCAAGATTTTACAGTGTTTGGAGGTTCATTATCTGAAACTTATGCATTAAAGATCTGTAAGATTATGGACATGGCTATGAAGATTGGTGCTCCAGTTATCGGTCTTAATGATAGTGGTGGTGCCCGAATTCAAGAAGGTGTTCGTTCGCTTGCCGGTTATGCAGAGATCTTCCAAAGAAATATTATGGCCTCTGGAGTTATCCCTCAGATATCTTCTATATTAGGACCTTGTGCTGGTGGAGCAGTATACTCTCCTGCTCTTACTGACTTTACAATAATGACAGATAAAACTAGTTACATGTTTGTTACTGGTCCTAAGGTGGTTCAAACTGTTACTGGAGAGGTTGTAACTACCGAAGAGTTAGGTGGAGCTAAAATTCACTCTACTAAATCTGGCGTATCTCACTTCCTTGCAGAGAATGACGAAGAAAACATATTGTTAATAAGAAAGTTATTGAGTTATCTTCCTTCAAACAACCTTGAGGAGCCGCCAATAATTGACTGCAACGACCCTATAGATAGACTTGAAGATATTTTAAATGATATTATCCCTGAAAACGCTAATCAACCTTATGATATAGTAGATGTAATTTCTACAATAACAGATAAAGGTGAGTTTACTGAAGTTCACAGGAATTATGCTAGAAATATTGTTGTTGGTTTTGCTAGATTTAATGGTCGTCCAGTTGGTATTGTTGCTAATCAGCCAAAATACTACGCAGGAGTTTTAGACATAGAAGCTTCTCGTAAAGCTGCCCGCTTTGTTCGTTTCTGTGATGCTTTCAATATTCCAATTGTTACTCTAGTAGATGTTCCTGGTTTCTTACCTGGTACTGGTCAAGAGTACGGTGGTATTATTCTTCATGGTGCTAAACTTCTATTCGCATATGGTGAAGCTACTGTTCCAAAAGTAACTATCACTCTACGTAAATCATACGGTGGAGCTCATGATGTGATGAGTTGCAAGCAATTACGAGGCGATGTAAACTACGCTTGGCCAACAGCCGAGATTGCAGTTATGGGAGCAAAAGGTGCTGTAGAGGTACTTGAAGGACGTAATATTAGAAAAATTGAAGATGCAGACGAGAAAAGTGAATACATCCAAAAGAAAGAGGATGAATACACAAAGGAGTTTGCAAACCCATATGAGGCTGCTAAATACGGTTTCATTGATGATGTAATTGAGCCAAGAAACACTCGTTTCAGAATTATTAGAGCTCTTGAATTATTGGCAAATAAAAAAGAGGTTAATCCTCCTAAAAAACACTCTAACATCCCACTATAATGCTTTTATATGTTGATTTAGATATGGATCAAATTAGCGAAGGATACGTTATTTTGATCACTGGTTTATTTATTGTTTTTTCTGCTCTAATATCATTGTTTTTATTTTTTAGATTCGGAATGTCATACCTTCTTTATATATATAAAATAATAACAAAAGGTAGAGATAAGAAAATTGAAGATATTGCAGTTGAGGCAGATGAAGATTTTACTGGAGAAATTGCTGCAGCTATATCGGTTGCAATCCATATATATATGAACGAACAACACGATACAGAAAATCCAATCTTAACAATAAAACAAGCAAAGAAATCATATTCACCTTGGAGTTCCAAAATTTATGGAACACATAACAGACTTTAATTAGTTACTACTTGCATGAATCTAATTATTTTAATGATACAACACGCAACAAGAAACTAGTAACAAGAAAAAAATGAAAAATTTTAAATTCAGAATACACGATAATAATTACAAGGTAAATATATTATCACACGAAGGAAATATAATAGAATTGGAAGTAAATGGAACTTCTTATTCTGTAAAGATGAAAGAGGAAATTAAAAAATCTAAGACCCCTACTCTAGTTCGTGCTGCTTCTAAAAGACCTGCAGAACCCTTGAAAGTAAACCCTGGTTCTCAGAAAACAAAGATTGTTTCGCCTCTTCCAGGTACAATTTTCGCAATGAACATCAAAGTTGGCGATACAATTAAAGAAGGTGATAGTTTATTGATACTTGAAGCAATGAAAATGGAAAACAATATTGCCGCAGAAAAGGAAGGAGTTGTTTCAGCCATACATGTTACAGTAGGTCAACAAGTATTACAGAACGATTTATTAATAGAATTAGAGTAAACCAAGTTTAAAGGCAAAAGTGTAAAGTTCAAAGTATAAGTTACTGTGAGCTGTTAGCCGTGAGCTTAAAACTAATGATAATGAGAAAATTATTTATAATCTTAGGAGTAATGTCCTTCTTGATATTTATCAG
>JAGLEB010000019.1 GCA_023145275.1 Flavobacteriales bacterium
AAATTTAGCCCAGAGTACATCAACAGTATTCAATCTATGGCAAATGGCAAATACTACACCGTTTTAGAATACGGCGAAAATGGAACATCTATTGATAAATATTCATACTCGTCGTTAAACAAAATCACAACAGTAGTTAAAGGCTCTGATTTGCCTGATGCTCCATTCTTTACTTCATATAAATTTTCGCCAAACGAAAACTCTATACTTTTAGCTACTGAAACTTCTGCAATTTATAGACATTCATATACTGCGAATCACTTTTTATACAACCTCGACAATAAAAGCCTAACGGAGATTTCTAGTGGAGTTGAACAAGAACCAAGTTTTTCTCCTGATGGATCTAAAATTGCATTCGCAAGAGAGAATAACATATATATATACAACATCAAAGACAAAACAGAGACTCAGGTTACAACAGATGGCAAAAAGAACGAAATAATTAATGGTATTACTGATTGGGTATATGAGGAAGAATTTGCATTTGTAAGAGCCTTTGAGTGGTCGCCAGATAGTAGATATATTGCTTACATAAAATTTAACGAAAAGGAAGTGCCAGAAATGTCTATTGATATTTTCGAGTCGAGCCTTTATCCAGAGCAGATGAAATTTAAATACCCGAAACCTGGAGAGCATAATTCAAAAGTTAGTCTACACATGTATTCTTTGTCGTCAAAAATAACCGAAGAGGTGAAATTTGAGCATGATGAAGATTTCTATATTCCAAGATTGAAATGGAATAAGCAAAAGCATAACCTTTCATTCGTAGTTATGAATAGGCATCAAAACGATCTAAAACTTAATCTAGTAAATGCATCATCATTAGATATTAGAACTCTATTACACGAAACTTCAGAAACCTATATTGATATAAGTAACAATTTAACTTTTCTAGAAGATAATAGTTTTATCTGGACAAGTGAGAAAGATGGTTTTAATCACATATACCACTACAATTCAGTAGGTAAACTGAAGAGACAAATAACTAAAGGCAAATGGGAAGTAACAGATTTTTATGGATACAGCGAAGAAGATAAAAGACTTTACTACCAATCAACAGAAAATGGATCTATAAACAGAGGTGTATATTCTATTAAGCTTAGTGGATCGAGTAAAAAATCTCTCAATACTGAACCTGGTACTAGTAGTGCAAATTTTGCAAATGACTATGAATATTACATTCACACTTATTCAAATTCAAATCAGGCAAATATATACTCTCTGTGTAGAGCTAAGGATGGTAAGGAAATTACAGTAATAGAAAACAACTCTGCTCTAAATAAAACAATTTCAGAATACCCTATTTCGAGAAAGAAATTCTTGACAATAAAAACTAACAATGGTTCTGTTATGAATGCGTGGATAATTAAGCCTACGGATTTCAACCCATCATTACAGTACCCAGTATTGATGTATGTTTACGGCGGACCAGGATCACAAACCGTTACTAATAGTTGGGGTGGGACAAACTACCTTTGGTTCGAAATGCTTGCTGAGAAAGGATATATCGTTATTTCTGTAGACAATAGAGGTACTGGCGGAAAAGGCGCTGCATTTAAGAAATCTACCTACAAAGAGCTCGGGAAGTTCGAAATTGAAGATCAAATTGCTGCAGCAAAGTATTTTGGAGAGTACCCTTATGTCGATAAAGATAGAATAGGGATGTTTGGTTGGAGTTTTGGTGGATATATGACTTCGCTAGCAATGACTAAAGGAGCTGATACTTTCAAAATGGGTATTGCTGTTGCTCCAGTTACAAATTGGAGATTCTACGATAGTGTTTACACTGAAAGATACATGCAGACTCCACAAGAAAATTCTAGTGGCTACGATGATAACTCACCAATAAACTATGTTTCTAAACTAAAAGGATCATATTTATTGGTACACGGATCTGCTGACGACAATGTACACTTTCAGAATACTATGAAAATGATTGAGGCCTTAGTACAAGCAAACAAACAGTTTGATCTATTCGTATATCCTGATAAGAATCACGGAATTTACGGAGGGAACACAAGACTTCACCTTTATACTAAGATGACTAAGTATATTGAAGATAATCTATAAGACAAAATAAAAAGCTTAAATAATACTCATGTTGCTAATTAATTAAGAAACATTATTAACTTTGCAGTGTATTAAATATACGAAAACATAACATTATGACAAATATATTAAACTCAGGAGTACTACCACAATCAGCAGGATTCATGGGTGGCTATGAATGGATTCTAATAGCAGCTGTAGTTTTATTATTATTCGGTGGAAAAAAGATCCCAGAGCTTATGAAAGGCCTTGGTGGTGGAATAAAAGAATTCAAAAAAGCCACAAAAGACGAAGATAATAAGGAAAATGATAAAATTGATGATAAAGAAAAGTAAAATTCTTTTCAATTTATAACATACTTAAGCTCATTAAAGATACTCTTTAGTGAGTTTTTTTATTCTAAATTATCTCGTCTGTAAAATCCTCTACTTAAAAAAGAATTTAGGGAAAGCTTGTTTCTCATCAAGCCTTAAAACATGTAGTTTAAAATTCGAAAGCAGAAAACCATAGCCATAAGAGGTGAATTGTATAAGAGATGTTAAAACAGACATACTAGCTATTTTGATAGACTTTGTTTGAGCTAAAGCCGAGCTCATAATCAAGAGAAGATATGTTAAAACCGTTAATATCGGCAATTGACAAATAGGGCTAATTAATAGGGCAAAGACCAAATAAAAAGTAAATAATGTAGGGAAGCAAAAAGTAATTTTGCCAGTTCCAGGGTGCCACTTAGACAAAATAGGTCTTACTACTCCAAATTTATAAACTTGAATACGGAAACTACTCCACGAAATTCGTCGTTTATGAAAAACCTTAGCATCAGGAATCAATGAAGTCTCAAAGCCAGCTTTCCAAATTCTAAATGTTAAATCAGGATCTTCGCCAGGATGAATTTTTCCATAACCCCCAGTAGCTTCAAATGCCTGTTTAGAAATCCCCATATTGAAACTTCTAGGCTGAAATTTACCAACTTGCTTCTTCCCTCCTCTTATCCCACCTGTAGTAAGAAATGAGGTCATTGCAAAGTTAATAGCCTTTTGTAAGTCACTAAATGAAGCATGTGCATCATCTGGACCACCATAAGCGTGGACAAAATTTTCCTCAAGAAATTTATCCACCTCAAGCAGGTAATTTGAGGGTAGAATAACATCGGAATCAAGCACTATAAAATAATCTCCTCTAGCATGTCTCATTCCGTAGTTACGAGAATCACCAGGCCCTGAGTTCTCCTTATAGAAGTATGATATCGATAAGGTATCGCGAAATTCTTCTATTATCAAATCACTTTTCTCACTCGATCCATCTTCTACTATTACAATCTCATATTTCCGATCGAACTCGACCATTTTGAAACTCTCTAAAAGTTCCCTAATCTCTTGAGGGCGGTTGTAAACGGGTATTATAAAGGAATAATTCAGCATTGAAAAATAATTTCTGCGAAGATATGATTTTAGATCAAATTGGACATAAAAAAAACGGGGCTATGTCGTTTGTAGTGGGCAGTAGACCAAAAAAAACTCGCTTGTAAAACAAGCGAGTTAATAAAATATCTTATAGTGTGTACTTTAATTGCTATCAATAAAGTTCTGCATTACTTTCTCACTAATACCAGTTGTAGCAAAACCACCATCGTGGAAAAGATTCTGCATAGTAACTTTCTTAGTAAAATCAGAGAACATCATTATTGTATAATCTGCACACTCGTCAGCCGTAGCATTTCCAAGTGGAGACATCTCTTCTGCAAAATTCAAAAATTCAGCAAAACCTTTAACTCCAGAACCTGCAGTTGTAGGAGTTGGAGACTGAGATATTGTATTTACTCTAACCTTATTGTCCATACCGTAGTAGTATCCAAAACTTCTAGCTATAGACTCTAGGTACGACTTGTTATCAGCCATATCATTATAACCAGGAAAAGTACGTTGAGCTGCAATATATGAAAGTGCAACAATCGATCCCCAATCGTTCACTGCATTCATTTTCTTTGCTACGCTCATTACTTTATGAAAAGAGACAGCCGACACGTCCCAACCTTTTGTTAGATGGGCGTAATCGTACTCAGTATAGTGCTTACCCTTACGGACATTAACACTCATCCCTATTGAATGAAGAACAAAATCTAGCTTCCCTCCAAGAATTTCCATTGACTTTTCGAATAAATTCTCTAAATCTGAAACACTTGTAGCATCAGCAGGAATGATTGTTGCTCCTGTTTTATCTCCTAATTTATTGATTTCCCCAAATCTCATTGCAATTGGTGCATTAGTAAGAACAAATTTTGCCCCTTGCTCCATTGCTTTTTCGGCAACTTTCCAAGCGATAGAGTTTTCATCTAAAGCTCCAAAAATAATACCTTTTTTACCTTCTAATAGATTATTAGCCATGTTGTAATATATTTTCTTCTGTTTGTTTTCAGCGGACAAAGATAGTAAAATTTAATAATTCTACTTTTTTGCTATGGATTTCATTAAGATTTCATGATTTATTTCAAGGTAGAAGCTCTACATCCCCACTAATTCCTGATTATTAAAGTTTTGTTAAAAAAAAGTTAAGGTATTGATTACGAACATATAATCATCTAAGTAATAACAATCAACAGCCTAAACGCATTGTTTAACATTAAAACAATACAGTTTATAATTTCAGTAATTCTTTTGCATGAATCAACGCCGATTCACTTACATTTTTACCACTTAACATCTTTGCTAACTCATCAATTCTATCATTTTTGGACAAAACTTTCATCTCTGTTTGAGTTTTTCCATTATTTTCGTGCTTGTATACTTTAAAATGAAGACTTCCTCTACCTGCTATTTGTGGTAAATGGGTAATAGCAACAACTTGCATTCTAGCAGATAACTTTGTCATAATATCGCCAATTTTATCGGCTATATCTCCAGAAACACCTGTATCTATTTCGTCAAAGATTATAGTTGGTAATTTTTTCTTATCAGAAAGAATAGTCTTTACAGCTAACATAACTCTCGATAATTCACCACCTGATGCTACCTTACCAATCTCTTCCATTCTACCACCCTTATTGGCCGATAGCATAAAACTAACAACATCCTTACCGCCACTCAACAGATCATCCGTTTCCGTTAACTCAATACCAAGATTAGCATTTGGCATCCCAAGGTCATTCATCACTTTTCCAATCTGCTTTACAAGACTACCTATTTTACTTTCTCTTTTCTCACTAAGCTTTTCGGCAGACGAATGCGCTTTTTCGAAAGCCTTATCCCTGCTATTCGCGAGTTTCTCAATTTCTTGATCTAGGTTTTCAACTGAGTCCACATCTATTTGAAGAGATTCCTGAATATTCAAAAGCTCAAAAACATTACTAGTATTATGTTTCTTCTCAAGATTATATATCAATTGAAGTCTTCCATTTATCTGATCTATCAGCAATGGGTTATACTCCGTTTCTTCCGCAAGATTTTCAATTTCAGAAGATAAATCATTACTCTCTATTATTAAGCTCTCAATACGCTCTAAAAAGCTATCGATATTCTTTGATACACCATTTAAAGATACAAAACTAGATCTCAAGCTATTTAGCGAAGAAAGTACACCTATCTGCTCGCCATTCATTATCTCAATGGCATCATTCAATCCCGACTTTATATCTTCGGCATGTGTAAGTGATTCTAATTCTGCCTCAATCTCTTCTTTCTCCCCTTCTTTTAAATTAGCTTCAACAAGTTCGTTTAATAAAAATACATTGTAGTCGTGTGTCTTTATTAGTTCAGCCTGCTGAGATTGGAGATTTTCATATTCCTTCTTAGCTTTTTTATAAGCTTTTAACTCTATTTTATACTTTTTTAGAATTTTTGAATTATCTGCAATAGCATCTAATACATTCATTTGAAAATCAGAATCAGATAGCTTTAGTGTCTGATGCTGCGAATGAATATCAACTAAGTTTGCGCCTAGTAATTGAAGAGTATCTAAACGAACAGGTACATCGTTTACAAATGCCCTAGACTTTCCTGAAGGATATATCTCCCTTCTAATAATTGTATTTTCATCGTAATCTAAGTCGTAAGTGTCGAAAAATTCTTCTAATTTATACGAAGCAATATCAAAATGCCCTTCTATAATACATTTCTGTTTTTCGCTCCTCAAACTTTTAGTATCTGCTCGTTGACCAAGAATTAATCCTAATGCTCCTAAAATTATTGATTTCCCAGCACCAGTTTCACCAGTAATAATAGACAATCCACTTTCGAAATTCACATTCAAATTATCAATCAATGCAAAATTGTCAATAGTTAAACTCTTAATCATATTAAACTTGTATTATTATAGAACAGTTATTGTATTTGCGCAAATATAACTCACTTAAAAAATATTTACACATAATTCAATTTAATTTCATGAAAATTATTCAAGAAAAAAGCCGCTAAAACATATGTTGTTAGCGGCTTAATTCAGAAATATATTAACAAGTAAAATATTCTTATAATTTGGAATCATTTATGTGTCTAGCGTCTTCCGTTGGTGTGCAGTTCCAACGGAAGATTTTCATTATGCTAAACATGTGTAGAACTGTGAAAAAACAGCACTAATTTATTTTACATCCTAGAATCGGTAACGTTTAAACGCTTCGATTGCTTCGTATTCTGGCAATCCTAACTTATCGTAAAGATCGGCAGTACCTCTATTTCTATCTTCTGAACGTTGCCAGAACTCTCTGTGGTCGTTTCCTAAGAACATAACTCCATCCTTTTGAGATTGGTGGAAGAATATTGCTTTTCTCTTACGAGCAAGCTCTTCTGGACTAATAGGAACAGCCATCTCAATATCATTAACATCCCATTCGTGCCAAGCACCTCTATAAAGCCATACATAACACTCTTTCATGAAGGTTTTTTTCTTCAATTTAGCAATTGCAGCAAAAATACCATCTAAACAAACTTTATGAGTTCCATGTGGATCAGCTAAATCACCAGCTGCGAATATTTGATTTGGTTGAATATCTTCAAGTATATCAACTATCAATTTAATATCAGCATCGCCAAGAGGATTCTTCTTTGCCTTACCTGTATCGTAGAATGGCATGTCTAGATAATGAACATTCTCATCTTTTATACCACAGTAACGAGTAGCTGCAATAGCTTCGCCACGTCTTATAAGAGTTTTTATAACTCTAACCTCTTTTGGGTCTATCTCGTTATCTGATTTATTCTTAATTAAATCTATAACATTCTCATATTTTTCAGAAGACTCACCTTCTACTTCAATATTCTTAAACTGCAAAGCAAATTCAGCAAAACGCAATGCATCGTGATCTGCTACGGCAATATTACCAGAAGTTTGATATACAACATGTACTTCATGCCCTTGCTTAGCTAAACGCTGTAGTGTTCCTCCCATAGATATTACATCATCATCAGGGTGTGGCGAAAATATAACGATCTTCTTATGAGCTGGCTCAGCACGCTCTGGACGACGAGAATCATCAGCATTAGGCTTACCTCCTGGCCATCCAGTAATAGTATCACTCAAATAGTTAAACATACGAATATTCAAGTCGTAAGCAGAACCTTCAAGAGCAACTAAGCTAGACATACCATTATCGTTATAATCTCTATCTGTAAGCTTAAGTATTGGTTTGTCCTCTTTCTCTGCCAACCAAACTACAGCCTTAATAATTAAACTTTCTGTCCAGTTAACAGGGCCTACTAACCAAGGAGTTTTAATTCTAACCAATTCTGAAGATGCTGGTTCGTCAATCAAAACTGTCGTGTTAAAGTGGTCTTGAAGGAAAGTTGCAGGAACTTCGCCAGTAACCTCACCTTCAATCATTTCTTTTACAACCTCAGCCTTCTTCTCTCCCCAAGCAAGCATAATAATACGCTTTGCTGTCATAATTGTTCCAACCCCCATTGTGATTGCCTTACGAGGCACGTTGTCAATACCAGCAAAATCGCTAGCTGCATCAGAACGTGTAAGGTGGTCAAGCGTGATTAATCGAGTAGCAGATTTTCTGTGAGATCCAGGCTCATTGAATCCAATGTGTCCTGTTCTACCAATACCAAGTAATTGAAAATCTAATCCACCGTACGACTTTATTTTTAGTTCGTAATCAATACAAAATTGATTCAATTGCTCAGGAGCAACTTTCCCACTTGGAACATTGATATTTTCAGGTAAAATATCAACATGATCAAAAAGGTGCTCATGCATGAAATACCAGTAACTCTGACGGTGCATAGGATCGAGTCCGTAATACTCGTCAAGGTTAAAAGTAACAACATTTCTAAAACTTAAACCCTCTTCTTCGTGCATTCTGATAAGCTCAGAATAAACTTTAATTGGAGAAGAACCTGTTGCCAATCCCAATATAGCCATATCTCCACCTAGCGCTTTTGCTCTAATCAATTCTGCAATCTCTTCAGCTACAGCGATTGATGCGATTGACGAATTTGGAAAGATATCGGTATGCATTTTCTCATTCCTTTTATCCTCGTAGCGACCAACTGGTTGGTAACTGATATCAACAGTTTTGTTCATAATTAAAGTTTTATTATATTTTTAATCTATATTTTCTTTATCTTAAATAATGACAAACAACAACTTTGTTTTTCATTAACTGTGCAAATATTCTACGAAAAATGCTTAATAGAAAATAATTTCGACAGTTGACACCTGATTAAGGATAGAAAGCATATTTTGGCAAATAAATAATTATCTTGTAAGATGTAAGGTAACAACATTTAATACGTCTAAACTTTACATTAGTTATTATCAGCACAATAGCTGATGATTCCAATAAACAACAAGGTAATAAAGACACTAATATGAAATTTCTTTTTATAATTTTAACACTACTTTTACAAGTATCAAATATTTTATCTCAAAATAA
>JAGLEB010000190.1 GCA_023145275.1 Flavobacteriales bacterium
TTGCTAGTTTTATATACCGAATAGAATTGTTGAGGTGAACTGATTGCACCATACCTTGCACCAT
Organism: Flavobacteriales bacterium; assembly: GCA_023145275.1. Classification (GTDB taxonomy): domain Bacteria; phylum Bacteroidota; class Bacteroidia; order Flavobacteriales; family JADGDT01; genus JADGDT01. The sequence goes on from JAGLEB010000190.1 coordinate 65, forward strand.
CCTTCCATATACCAACACATATTTGATTAAAGTGAAATAGCTTCTCTGAATTCTTTTGATAATAATCTAAGTCTGTATAAGCCTTATCCCATGCATTCTGTGCAGTTGGCGATTTAGCCTCTATAACAGCAATTGGCAACCCATTAATAAATAATACTAAGTCGGGTACAGAGTTATGAGACAGACCATGAAAACGCATTTGATTCACAACTAGGTAATCGTTATTGTCAGGTACTAAGTAGTCAATGAATTTGACAGGTATGAATTGCTCCTCCCCATCAATAACTTGCTTCATCGAAATTGAATCACCATTTATTATTTCCCAAATTTTCTGATTAATCTCCATTAACGAAGAACCTGTAACAGAAGTAACTATATCAAATGCTTTCTGAATATTTATATCACTTAGTAAAGGATTAAGATGTCTAATTGATTTTAGTAACCTATCAATTAATACAACCTCAGTAATATCATTACGTTCTTCTACTTGACCACCATTGTAGTATTGGTAACCCATTTTTTGAAACAACTCAATTGCAGGCAATTCACTGAGCTGGTATTCGGGGGAATTATTCATTTAGCATATGTTTGGTAGCACCTAGTTTGAATGTACTAAACTAATGTTTTTTTGATAATTTCAGATATTAATAATAATGATATTGCAATTGCAAATAAAAGACAGGCTAAAGAATAATATTCAACCATCTTGTTTGGGTTTGTTTGATGTGGTAAACGAGAATAAGGAAGAAAAGGACGTAATAAAAATTACAGTAGCAGGAGGTTCTGAGAAACCATACTATCTACGTAAACAAGGCATGACAGAAAGAGGTTGTTTTATTCGTATTGGTTCATCGTCGGAACAAATGCCTATTGCCATGATAGAAGATATGTTCTCTAAACGTACACGTAATTCACTTGGTAAAATAGTTTCTAATCGACAAGATTTAACTTTCGAGCAACTAAAAATATATTATAACACACAGGGCTTTGAGCTAAACAATGAGTTTTTACGAAGTTTAGATTTCTACACTCCCGAAAGCAAATTCAACTATGTTGCTTATCTCCTAGCCGATAATAATTCGGTTTCGATGAAAGTTGCAAAATACCAAGGAACAGATAAAACAGATCTTATTGAGAATGTAGAGTTTGGCTACGGATCCATAATAAAAGCAACCAATAGTATTTTAGATAAGCTAGATGTAGAAAATAAAACCTTTGTGAAAATCACTGGTGCAGCAGAACGTTTGCAAAAGCAAATGATAGATAAAACAGCACTTAGAGAAGCACTTATAAATGCAATGGTTCATAACGATTATACTTCCGAAGTTCCACCCGTAGTAGAGATATATTCCGATAGATTAACTATTACTTCCTATGGTGGTTTGGTGCAAGGTTTGAATAAAGACGAATTCTTTGCAGGTAGATCAATGCCACGTAATAGGGAGTTGATGAGAGTATTCAGAGATTTAAGATTTGTTGAGCAACTAGGGTCTGGTATTCATCGTATTTTGAAAGTTTATGATGAAAGTATTTTTAAAATGTCGGATAACTTCT
>JAGLEB010000191.1 GCA_023145275.1 Flavobacteriales bacterium
GGTTTGCCAGCTAAAAAAACAGCTTAAATAAGTTTTCTTGTGTAAGCCCCGGAACAGTTGGAGATAGTTCGTTAAAGGCACTTAAAACAGCCCTGCGGCTGTGTTGTACTCCTGTTATACTATTTGATAACATATCTAGAAAAGGTTTGTAATCAGCTTCTGTTACAATTAGTAAAGCTTCTTTGATAATTCCCTTTTCAACTCTAATTTTAGATATTATTACTCCGTTTTCGGTTTTAATGGTTCGGGTAAATTCGTACACCGGGCTGTAACCGTAATTCCATTCCCAAGTGCTGTATTTTGTTTCTATCAGACCGTTAACAATTTCTTCTGCTCTGGTTGTTAATTCATATTTTTTTGCATCATTAAAATATGACAATAAATAGTTGAATAGATACAATTTAAACTCTTTCATTGTCATAGTCTGCTCCAAATATTCTGAAATGTTTGTTACTTCACTACCTATGGATTTAACCGCTCTGTCAGAATATTTTACTTGTGTTGTATTTAAGCATCTGTTTAATACTGTTAGGACTGTGTTGAAGAGAAGAGTTCCGTGGTGAATAGATCTGTTTTTAAAAACGTGCGATGCTGTTCCTGTAATTTTTTTACCGGAAATAGTTAAGTCATGTCGTTTGCCTGTAATAACTGTCAAACCTAATGCTTTCAAAGCTTTTACAATGGGCTGAGAGTGTTTGTCAAAATTTACGAGATTTCCCTTTTTCTCGTTGGTTATGAAACAAAAATTTAGATTCCCCAAATCGTGATATACCGTTCCTCCCCCGGATAGACGACGATAAACAGGGATTTCGTTTTTTGAAATGTAGTTATAGTCAATCTCGGCAAGAGTATTCTGATGTTTCCCAACAATGATACTTGGTTCATTTACATAGAGAAAAAAAACATCTTCTTTCATATCTTTTAGAAGATACTCCTCTGTAGCGAGATTGAATGCCGGGTTTGTTGTTTGACTTAAAATACCTATCATTGGTGTACAATTTATTATATGACTAACACAGAGGCACAAAGACACAGAGTGTTTTTTGCTTTTTTCGGTTAAATATGTTCTACAATCATTTTTAATTAGTATGTAATTAAATTAATCTTGGGCACGTCATTTTACTGTTTGACAAGTTTGTTTACGCTTATCTGCCCATCTTTATCCACTATTCTGATAATATATAAACCTTTGGGTAAACTATTTATATCGATTGAATAGGTACCGGTGATATTTGCTTGTTCTGTAAACAGTAATATACCCAAAGAGTTATATACTTGAATTGTAGTTCCGTCGATATTCTCACCCTTAATATATACAGTTGTTTTGGCGGGATTTGGATATACAGAGAACCTTTTTTTCTTCTGTTCATTTATGGGCGTAGATATTGTTTCGGCAACCACCTTTACACTATCGATCTGCCAGGTGGTTGTTTTTTTAACTGAACCGTCAGAACCAGAATATTTAAAGGCAATATGTATAGACTGGCCTGAATATGTTGAAAGATCAATATCACCCGAATTACCCCAACTACCATAATCGTTTGAAGGGACATAAGGACGCTGAAAGCTTAGCTCTGTTTTGGTTGCATCCCAGGGGTTTTCTCCAGTGGCGTAGCTTGTTAGTACATAAGCCTGAATTGTTGCACCATTGTTATATCCGCCCTTCAGTGCAAACGAGAATATCTCATTTTGAACTCCACTGAAATTGAGCGTAGGAGTTACAAGCCATGAAACCACACTCTCTTCTCCGGTATCGAAACTTTTTGCCTGGGCATAAATATTTCCCTCATAATCAATTGACATCCAATCAACAGTGCCTTGTTCTGCAAGGTTCGTCCATCCGGTAAGGTTAATGGGCTCTCCATCAGTTGTTGTTTGAAAATCTTCAAAAAACAGAACCGATTCTTCTGGTGGAATTGTTGGTTCACCCCAAATACTTTTTGCATATTCAGGATGATCAATAAATGGGTTACGGTTGTGTTGGTAGAGATAATATATCGAATCGTTACGGTTTATCTCTTTTGTACTTACCGGGTCTTCTTTATGCCATTTCAATAGAAGATTTAAGTGCCATGTTTCAAAAACATGATCAGATGTTCCGTCTAAAACATCATCTGCAGTTGTTGAATTTGACTCCCATGAAGCAATTAAATTTTCATATCGGGTAGCCATGTAAAAATAGGATCGGGCAAGGTCTCCTTTGTATTCGTCTATCGGTTCAAAAATCACACCTGTGTATTCGTTAAAAGAACAACTACCAACCTTGCTGCCATTTGTAGAAGTCCAGGTTGCGGATGATGTTTCGCCGTAGGGATAGTTACCCCTTCGTCCATTTACTTT
>JAGLEB010000192.1 GCA_023145275.1 Flavobacteriales bacterium
TCTAGCTCTTTCTACAATTCTTCGTAAATTACGAATCTAAGACACTATTAAAACTAAATCATGAGTAAAACTGTCGAAATTTCAGCTCCAATACATATTAAGTTATTCAATAACGCTAACAAGTTTTTGGAAGAAGACTGGCTTCTATTCGAAAATTGGATTGCAGAGGTGAAGACACTAGGAGTGAATAGCATTGTTGTACCCATACTTTGGGGCATGGTTGAAGACGAGAAACACGTTGGAGACTCAGACGAACCAAAGTACAATTGGACATACTACGACAGAGTATTTGATATCCTTTTTAATAATAAAATAAAGTGTACTCCAGAATTTGTTTTTCACTTTTCTATAGATCACCAAGAAAATTACATGAAACCGATTCCAGCTTGGATTTGGGGAGACCTACTTAATAAAAATCCAGAGCTTGCTAAAATGAGCAATTTAAAATTTGTTAGCGAAACTGGAGATAAGAGTTTTGAATCATTATCAATCTGGATAGACGATTACTCAATTCCATATTATCGTGAATTATTGAATGATTTTAAACTGCGATATAGCGATAGAGCTTACATGATGGATAAGGTAATAATAAGTATGGGACCTAAAGGCGAATTAAGATATCCGTCTTTCGACCTCCATGATTGGGGAGCATTTCCCAATAGGGGCACTCTACAATGCTATTCAGACTTAGCCATAGATTCATACAAAACATTCTGTAAGAACAAGTACTTAGAAATTGAAATATTAAACCAACATTGGAAAAAAGAATACCGCTCGTTTAACGATATTGAGGTTTCAACTCCCCAAAATAATTTCATTAATGAAAAAAACTATTCATCAGATACCATAGCTATAGATTTTTCAGAATGGTATAACGAATCCCTCTTAACTCACGGAACAAAGATGTTAACTATGATGGATGAAGTATTCTCAGACAATGGTTTTAAAGATGTTAAAATAGCTTTTAAGGTTGCTGGTATACATTGGATGATAAGTGACCCTGTATCGCCAAGATTACCCGAGATAGTTTCTGGAATTATTAAATCTCACAAAGGTATATCATCATTAAATCATGGGGAATACAAAGAATCATTTAATAAGATCATCCCAGAACATCTTAGACACAGAATAGTAATACACTACTCTGGGGCCGAAAAGGTAAATAGATTTGATAAAGAATATTCGCATGGCGAGGACCTTTCTACGTGGATTAGAAATGCATGTCATGATATTGATGTTGAATGTGTTGCTGAAAATTCCTACCCTGGTGGATTATACTCTCACGAAGGGTGGAATCAAATAGAAAGAAATCTTTTTGGAAACTCCGGATTCGATGGGCTAAATATTATCAGCCTTCGCCATATTCTAAATAATAATGAACTAGGAAAGCAAAGGTTTATTAAAATATTAAATGCTGTAAAAAACGATAAAAGAATTGATCAGTCACAGAAAAAAACTTTTAGAGTGATGAACCCTCTTCACTTAAAAGTGCTGAGTAAAAAAGGACTACTCGAAAAAGATGACTTAGTAATATTCGACAGCCACCTAAAGCAAATAAAAGATATTGGGGTGTCAGCAGTTTCTGTTGATGTATGGTGGGGATTAGTGATGAGAGAAAATGAAGATGTTTACGATTGGAGTTATTACCGTCAGATTGTTGAACTTTTAAAAAACAATGGATTAAATTGGGTGCCAATCTTCTCTTTTCATCAAGCTGGAGGAAATGTAAATGACGATTTCTCACAAATGATACCTCTATGGGTATGGGGTAGTATCTTGAATAAACACAAAGAAATAGACTCTATAAGAGATTTACAATATATTAGTGAGACAGGAGATTCTAGCACAGAATACATATCTCTTTGGGCCGACAAATACGCACTCCCTCTCTACGAAAACTTTATGAATAGCTTTAAAGAAGAGTTTAGTGATATAGCTTGGATGACTGAGGAGATAAATGTAAGCATGGGTACTGCTGGAGAATTGAGATATCCTTCATTTAACTCACATGATTGGGGTGATTTCCCTAATAGAGGAACTTTGCAGTGTTATAGTCAAATTGCTAAGAAAGACTTTGAAAAGGCTATGAGAAAGTCATACCAAAGCATAGATGAGTTAAACCAGTCTTGGAAAACAAACCTTAACGATTTTAGCGAGATAACACCCCCTCAGAAAACGAACTATTTCTTTGATAATAAAGATTATATAAAATCTAAATACGGTAGAGATTTTATTTTTTGGTACAACGACTCGCTAATTAGCCATGGGAAAAGAATCCTTAAACTCGCTTTTAAAGTTTTCGATGATAATAATTTTGAAAGCACTGATATAGGATTTAAAATACCTGGGGTTCATTGGAAAATTAGTGATCCAAATTTACCTAGGGTTGCAGAAATAACAGCAGGATTAATATCTTCACACACTAAGCTTTCATCAAATAATCAAGATGAATACTGCGAAATGCTAAAGCGATTAGTAAAAGAAAGCTGGAAAGATAGAATAGTAGTACACTTTACATGTTTAGAAATGGTTAATAAAGATGACGAAGGCTACTCAAGAGCTGAAGACTTAGTAAAATGGATGTCGGAGGCAGCCCATAAGAACGGAATTAGAATAATGGGGGAGAATGCTTTAGCTGGTGAGATTTATAACAAAGAGGGGTGGGATCAGATGGAAAAAGCATTGGAATATGAAACTCCATACAATGGATTAACTATTCTAAGAATGGGCAATCTAATTTCTGGAAACGAATATGGAATACAACGATATAAAGAGCTGATAAATAAATTTAGTTAGATACTTACTTTAATAAGGGGCATTTTTTACAAAATTTGCCCTTCTTTAGGTACTTATTACAGCACTCAGATTTAAAAGTACAACTTTTCTTTGGCTTCTTCATTTTACTTTATTTAGACTGAATAAGCGCAAAGATATGCTAATTTTTATGAAAAATAGTTAATCTAA
>JAGLEB010000193.1 GCA_023145275.1 Flavobacteriales bacterium
GCAATCTCGGTATTAAGTTTTTTAATAGTATCTCCTGCAGCTGAAATAATTACTAGGTCTGCATCTTTTCTAAAAGGTATTTCCACTTTTTGTCTTTTTTGAGTATTTACTCTTCGCACTTTATTGCCAGAGAAGTTGCTGTAAATATATGCTGCTCCAAAAGCAAGTATTAGAAAAATGGAAATATATCCTAAATAATTTTTTCTATTTGACCTTTTTGCCATAATTGTAAACTCTGTTTTTTGATGAATAAATTAAGTAAATTCCTATTAATATTAATGGAATGCTAAGTAGTTGTCCCATGTTAAGTGCCATTCCTTCTTCAAATGCTTCTTGGTTTTCTTTTACAAATTCAACTAAGAAACGTACAGACCAAAGCATTACTAAAAATACTCCAAATATATATCCGAGGAACTTTTTCTTATCAGTTTTCCAAAATAAGAAATATAACACAGCAAAAGTAACGAGGTATCCAAATGATTCATATATCTGAGAAGGGTGTCTCGGAGTCATAGGGTCGGCAATGTAAGCGTTTTTAAATACAAATGCCCAAGGTAGATCTGTAGCTTTCCCAATAATCTCAGAATTCATCAAATTTCCTAATCTAATAAAAACTCCTGCAAGAGCAACTGTCAACGACATTCTGTCAAGAAGCCATAAAGGTGGTTGTTTTATTATTTTCTTAGAGAAATATATGAAAGTAAGAATCATTGCGATAGCCGCACCATGACTAGCCAAACCACCATGCCATATTTTTAGTATTTCCGATGGGTGTTGCGAGTAGTAATCCCAATCATAAAAGAAAACATGTCCTAATCTTGCACCAATTATCATTGAGATCATTGAATACATAAATAGTGAGTCAAGGTGTTCTTGCTTTATGTGTTCGTCTAGAAATATCTTTTTCATTATTTGATACCCCAAAATATATGCAATAGCGAACATCAAACTATAAAATCTGATTTCGTAGCTTCCTATTTCAATACCTTTAGGAACATCCCAAACGATAGTTAGTAATGTCATTATTTAAAGTTTTAGTTTTTTAGTTTTGATTTTAGGTTCGGGAACTGGGTCATGTCCATGTCCTCCCCAAGGGTTGCAACTTACAATTCTTTTAGCCGATAGCCAACTACCATAAAATACTCCATGTTTTTGCAATGCTTCAATAGTATAGGTTGAGCAAGTAGGTGAGTATCTACAGTTTGACCCTAGGTAAGGAGATAATGCTACTTTGTAGAACTTCACAAACCATATTAATGGAATAGCTAATATTTTAGTTATGCTGTTCATTGCTAATTGTTTTTTCTTAAAAGCTCAATTGTTGATTCTTAAATGCAATATCAAGAATCAACAATTAAGCATTCATAAATTATTCAACAGAAAAAGAAGTGCCGTCTTTACCGTCTTTTAACTGTATTCCAATGTCTTTCAGTTTATCTCTAATTTCGTCTGAAAGAGACCAGTTTTTATCATTTCTAGCATCGTTTCTCATTTGAATAAGCATATTTACAACTCCTGATAACTTATCGGAGCTATTATCAATACTAATATCCTCGAGGCCTAATACTTCGAACACAAAATCGTTTAATGTTTTAATTAAAAGCTCTAAATCATCCTTTGTCAGTGAAGCTTTATTGTCGGCAACTTGATTAACTATCTTCATCGCATCAAATAAATGAGATATTAATATTGGAGTATTAAAATCATCATCCATAGCTGAATAGCATTTTTCAATCCATTCCTTCACATCAAAAGTGGAGGTTTTTTTAGCTTCAAGAGTTTTCAGAACCTTCATACCATTCATCAACCTTTGGAAACCTTTCTCTGAAGCAGCTAAAGCATCATTCGAAAAATCTAGAACACTTCTATAATGCGCTTGCATCATGAAAAACCTTACTGCAGTGGGGTGGAAGCCTTTTTCTAATAAAGGAGTGTCACCGCTAAAAAGCTCATCGGGATTTAGAGTATTTCCAGTTGATTTGCTCATGCGCTTCCCGTTAAGAGTAAGCATGTTTGCATGTAGCCAATATTTTACTGGTTCTTTACCATTTGCAGCCTTATTTTGAGCTATCTCACATTCGTGATGAGGAAATTTTAAATCCATTCCTCCCCCGTGAATGTCAAATTGATCACCTAAATATTTTGTACTCATTACTGAACATTCTAGATGCCAACCTGGGAAGCCATCTCCCCAAGGCGAATCCCAGAATTGCAAGTGTGTAGGCGAAGCCTTCTTCCACAAAGCAAAATCCTGAGGGTTTTTCTTGTCACTTTGGCCTTCTAAAGTTCTTGTGTTAGAATGTAGCTCATCAATGTTTCTACCAGATAACTTTCCGTAGTGGTTGTCTTTATTGTATTTTTCTACATCGAAATATATAGATCCATTTACTTCGTAAGCTAATCCATTCTCCAGGATAGTTTTAGCCATCTTTATTTGCTCTACAATATGCCCTGTAGCCGTTGGCTCAATATCTGGGGGGTAATTATTGAATAGTCTGAGTACATTGTGAAAATCAACGGTATATTGTTGAACGATCTGCATAGGCTCAAGTTTTTCTAGTCTAGCCTTTATAGATATTTTATCTTCTCCATCGTCCGAGTCATCCTCAAGATGTCCTGCATCAGTTATATTTCTTACGTAACGAACTTTATATCCTAGATGTTTTAAGTAGCGGTAAATCATATCGAAACTTATAAACGTTCTAGCATTTCCGAGGTGAACATTAGAGTAAACAGTAGGTCCACACACATACATTCCAACATGATCTTTTACTACAGGTACAAATAGTTCTTTACTTCTCGAAAGTGAGTTGTAAACACTTAATTTATTTTCTTTTATGCTTGTCATTTTTTTGTGTTATTGAGCTTAAGACGAATAATTCATATGAAATGCTATTGTCTTGAATAGTGAAATTAAAAAAAATAATTGGAATAAATAAAAACTAGCAACAACAAGAATTACAACCATTTTCAATGGCTGGAAAAATTTGCTTGAATTGTGAAAAGTTTGATGTGTTCATATATAAAATAAAAATCCCCTCTATCAAAATTAATTGTGAGGGGACAAAAATAATATTCTTTTTTTATTATCGCTAATTATACACCGTTGTAATCAGTGTCTAATTTGATGTATTGTAAAAACTCTTTTTTTACACTATTATCTTTAAATACCCCTCCGTATTCTGAAGTAACAGTACTAGATGATACATCGCTGATTCCTCTAGAATTTACACACAAGTGTTTTGCATCAATGATACACGCTACATCATCAGTTCCAAGTGCTTCTTGCAATTCTTTAACTATTTGCATAGTTAATCTTTCTTGTACTTGAGGGCGTTTTGCATAATAGTCAACTATGCGATTCATTTTTGATAAACCAATAACGCTGCCTTTAGATATATATGCGATATGTGCCTTTCCGACAATTGGAAGGAAGTGGTGCTCGCACGTAGAATAAACAGTGATGTTTTTCTCTACAAGCATTTCACCATATTTATATTTATTATCGAAACTAGACATTTTGGGTTTGTTCTTTGGATTCAAACCTTGAAATATCTCGTTTACAAACATTTTTGCAACTCGTTGCGGAGTTCCTTGAAGACTGTCATCATTAAGATCTAAACCAAGAGTTTCCATAATCTTAGCAAAGTGATGCTGGATTATCTCTTTTTTATCTTCATCTGATTTATCAAACGCGTCAGCTCTCATAGGAGTATCAACTGAAGTACCTATATGGTCATCGCCAATGCTTTCGATTAATTCTTTAATATTTTCATTAATATTACTCATCCCAATATTTAATAGCTAGGTTAATTGAATAATAATTCATTTTTACTAGTGCACAAAGATAATCATTTGATGTTATTTAGAATAATTTTAAAGAATAAATGCATTGATAAATGATGTAATTATGTTTTGAATGTTTAAAGTTCATGAAACCAGATATGTATGTTGTTTTTATGATTGAGATTAATACCTGTTTTATGTGTAAACACATGGGAATTATGAACTTTATTTTTATGAAATAGTAGTATATCAATTATGTTTCATTGTAATTGTTAATTTTACTTTTCTCTCTTGTATTATATGTATACTCCGCATAAAAAACCTTAAGTTAGCATATAATTTGGTGTTCCGTATTAATGATTTAATAGGAATTAAAAGGGAATCCTGTATGGTATTTGTAGAGTGTAGTTTTCGTAGAATATAATTTCATTAGCGAAACTACAATATAAATGCTATAGTAATCAGGAGCTATACCCGTAGCTGTAAGCCTTAGCACATTTGTGTGTACGCTTTTTCTAGACTCGCCACTGTTCTGGTAAATATCCGAATGGGAAGGCACGAAGAAGTAAGGTAAGCCAGAAGACCTGCCAATCAATTATTTTATTAACTAAACTTCGGGAAAAAGGTTTTAGGAAATATTTTGTTTCCAAACAATTTCTGAGTAAAAAATCATTTTTTATGGCAATTTTAATAAGCCGTGATAATAGCGATAATTATATGCTATTACATGCTAAGTTCTGCAAGGAAAGTTATCCTGCAATATTTCTATTAGCAAACAGTAGGTACTTACAAAATTTTTCAATAACAGTAAAATCCGATAAGAAATGATGGAAACAGGATTTGTACATATTTATACTGGTGAAGGGAAAGGAAAGACAACTTCATCAGTGGGCATGGGAGTTAGAGCGTTAAGTCATGGTTTAAAAGTTTGTTACTCTTATTTTAGCAAAAACCCATCACTTTATGGAAATACTGAAGTGAATACTTTGGAGAAGCTTGGAGCTACTATTATGGGAGAGGGTAATCAACATCCATCATTTAATAAAAACGTAACTCATAAAAGACATTCTGAGCTGACAAAAGAAAGTTTTGAGAATTTGAAAAAATTGATTTCACATGAGGATTTTGATATGTTAATTATGGATGAAGTATTAATTTCTGTAGGTCAGAGATTTATCGATGAGAATGACCTGATTGTTTTTATTCAGAATAAGCCTAAAAAATTAGAAATTGTAATGACTGGCAGAGATGCATCAGATGAATTGATAGATATAGCCGATTATGTTAGTTACATTGGTATGGTAAAGCATCCGTACGAAAAAGGAATTGAAAGTAGGGAGGGCATAGAGTATTAATAGTGACTGGTTGTTTTGGTTCTAGTTTATACAGTTAGATATTGAAATGTTATTAGTATAACAAGTACTCCTTGTTCTATGTTCAAGAATAATAATGAACACCAATTAACGATTTTTTTATCTTAGAACAAAGCAATAAGAGGAACAAGATTGTGTTTCGGTATTCCTCTTGGCAGTCCCCGAACCGGTCCTGTTAGTAATTGGGGGGAGGGGGATGCCCATACAAGTGTTGTGAATATAGTTTAATTGCTGCTTTCTACATATCCTAAATCAAAAAAGCCCGCTCAACATAAGTTGAACGGGCTTTGTACTATATCAGGATTTTATCCTTATAGCTCCATCAATTGCTTGATACGGAACCATTTTTTATCAATCTCAGCTTTAGCTAAATCTAACAACTTAGCTGCCATTTCTGGATCTTTCTTACGAACAGAAGCGTAACGTGCCTCGTTGTAGATGTAATCCTCTAACGGTAAAGTTGGGAATTTAGAATCTAACTGGTACTGCTTACCTTGATCTTTTCTTGGATCGAAACGGTAAAGTGGCCAGTGACCAGACTTTACAGCTTTATCATTCTGATCTGCAGCATCTTTCATGTTATATCCATGAGCGATACAGTGAGAGTAAGCAATAATAATAGATGGTCCATCGTAATTAGCAGCCTCTTGGATTGCTTTTACAGTTTGTGCATCTTTAGCTCCCATAGAAATCTGAGCAACATAAACATCACCATAACTTAAAGCTTGAAGAGCTAAATCTTTCTTAGGAATAACTTTTCCTTTTTCAGCAAATTTAGCAGATGCTCCAATTGGTGTTGCTTTAGAAGCTTGACCTCCTGTGTTTGAGTAAACCTCAGTATCCATTACAAGGATATTCACATTCTCGCCAGAAGCAATTGCGTGATCTAATCCACCGTAACCGATATCATAAGCCCAACCGTCACCACCAACTATCCAAACAGCTTTCTTACGTAAGTTCTCTGATACAAATCTAAGTTTGTCTTCAGTTCCTTTACCAGCAGCTTTTAGTTTAGCAATAGCTTCGTCAATGTTAGCCTCATGAGTTTCTTTCTCAGCATCAGTGTATTCACCGTTTGCTTCGATAGTAGCATATAAATCAGCTCCAACTACATCCATGTTCTCGTTTAAGAATGTGAAAGCTTTTTCACGTTTCTTATCAAGAGCTAAACGCATACCTAAACCAAACTCAGCATTATCTTCGAATAATGAGTTAGCCCAAGCTGGTCCACGACCTTTATCATTCTTAGTATAAGGTGTAGTAGGTAAGTTACCACCGTAGATTGAAGAACAACCTGTAGCATTGGCAATTACCATTTCGTCACCATATA
>JAGLEB010000194.1 GCA_023145275.1 Flavobacteriales bacterium
TTTATGAGCATTTCCAATGATGGCGTGTGGTACAGTTTTGAAATAGAAATCCATTTGCGGATTTAAGGTAATATTCGAAACGAAATGATTTTGAAAATATTATTTCTATAGCTTTTGCTGAGAAAAAACATGATCAACATGTCTGTTCTGATGATATTTATATTTTTTTTAAGATAATAGTAGTAAATAATTTGTTTTATTTGCGCTATCAAATTAAAACTAATGATTTAAGTTTTATCTACAATACTATAATTTTATGATTATTGTATCTTGTAAATAGATAAAGTGAAATGAATAAATAAAGGTTACTTAAATGAAACGTATTTTTACTATAGTATTTGCATTGTTGCTAAGCACGATATCTTATGCTCAGGTTCTTACTCCTATTCAATGGGAGTTTTCTTCTAAAAAAGTAAGTGAGACTGAGTACGATCTAATATTTAGTGCATCCATAGAGCCTAGTTGGCACTTATATTCTACAGACTTACCTGAGGGAGGACCAAATTCAACCACATTTAAATTTACTGGAGCTGGGGAAGTATTTGACTTAGTAGGAGATATTTCTCATAGAGAGCCTCACGAAGAGTATGACGAAAATTTCGAGATGACTCTTAAATACTTTAGCAAAAATGTTGATTTTACACAGCGTATTAAGCTAAAGAAACCTGGGAAAGTTAATATTGAAGGAGAAGTAGAATGGATGGCATGTGATGATCATCAATGTTTACCACCCGATTATATGGATAACACCTTTACTGTTGGTGTCGGAAAAAGTAAGGTAGCCAAAGGAAATAGTGAATCTGGAACAGTAGCGATTGGAGATAAAGGAGATAGCGATGGATCTAAGGCCGATATGGGCTTAATGCGTATATTCTTTCTTGCATTTTTAGGAGGTTTTGCTGCTTTGCTTACTCCTTGTGTGTTTCCGATGATACCTATGACTGTTAGTTATTTTACAAAGCAGAGTAAGACTAAGGCAAAAGGTATTTCTAATGCAATTATATACGGACTGTCTATTATTGGAATTTATGTGATTTTAGGAGTAGGAGTTTCGGCTGTTTTTGGAGCCGATGCTTTGAATGCACTTTCTACAAATGTATGGTTCAACCTCGGATTTTTTGTGTTACTGGTTGTTTTTGCAATGTCATTCTTTGGCGCTTTTGAAATAGTGCTACCAAATTCATGGTTAAACGCTGCCGATAAACAATCTGACAAAGGAGGTTATATTGGAATATTTTTTATGGCATTTACTTTAGCTTTAGTATCATTCTCTTGTACAGGTCCAATTGTTGGAACTTTACTTGTTGATGCTGCTGTAAATGGTGGTTACGTAGGACCTATTGTTGGAATGTTTGGATTTTCTCTTGCATTGGCATTACCGTTCGGACTATTCGCTGCATTCCCAGGATGGATGAACTCTTTGCCTAAATCTGGTGGATGGTTGAATTCTGTAAAAGTTGTTTTAGGATTTTTAGAATTGGCATTTGCATTTAAATTCCTTTCTATTGCAGATATGGTATTACAACTTCATTTACTTGAGAGAGAGTTGTTCTTGGCAATTTGGATAGTGATATTTGGAGCTTTAGGATTCTACCTATTAGGGAAATTGAGATTGCCACATGATTCGCCTACAGATCATATATCTGTTACAAGGTTAATATTAGGATTAACAGTACTTTCTTTTACGGTATATATGGTTCCTGGACTTTGGGGAGCACCAACAAAATTGATTAGTGGTTTTCCACCTCCAAAGAACTATGCTGAATCTCCTTTTGGAGTAGGAGGTAGTGCTGGAGGCTCGATGAGTAATAACGAGCTACCTGAGCATGCACATTATGGAGCTCAAAATATAGTGTCCTTTACAGATTACGAAGAAGGTATTTCATACGCCAAAGAAGTTGGGAAACCTGTTTTAGTAGATTTTACTGGATTTGGTTGTGTTAACTGTAGAAAAATGGAGGATAATGTATGGTCTGACCCAGCAGTGAAAGCTGTAATTAACGATGACATGGTATTAATATCGCTATATGTTGATGATAAAAGAATGTTGCCTGAATCTGAGCAGTATGTATCTGAATATACAGGTAAGAAAATAAGAACGATAGGTAATAAATGGAGCGATTTCCAGATTGAACACTTCAATAAGAATGCACAGCCATTCTATGTTATTGAAGACCACGGTGGGAAAGCTTTGAATGAGCCTAAAGCATATGATACAGATGTAGAAAGTTATTTAGCTTGGCTGCACGATGGTATCGAGAAGTTTAAAAAGTAAGCAATAATAGTTTAGGATTGTCTTATATAAAGAGGCTGTTTTAAAAGTAAATTTCCACTCAATAGAATGATGGTTTTTTACTTTTGGGATAGCCTCTTTTTTTGAACAAAATATATCTGTTTGCTAATTATTTTACTGTTAAAGCATAAACAGCGAATGAGGCTAGCCAATGTTCTCCGCTGTAGTTTCCACTTTCAACAGCTTTTAAAGATATGCTTAGGTGATCATTGGCAGATTGGAGTAGCTGTTTCTTTCTTGAATCGTTTTCCTTTAAATTATCTGCAATACCTATCATACACCATGCTCTACTTATATTTAGTCCGTCTAAGTGAACTATCTGTAAATCGCTTCTGTCAGAAACTATTGCTGGTTCTAATATGTTTATAGGTACTTCTGGCATGAAATTGTCAAACCACGACCTGAAAGATTTTGGAGTTAAAATTTTGTGCATTAGATTGGCCTCAATTAATGAAGGTGAAAGGAAGTCGCTACCATTTGGCTCTAAATATGCTGGGTATTTTGTGTCGCTAGAGTAGTAGTCGATACTTCTGTTCATTACTATTTCTTTTAGCTCAATATCTCCTGACTCTATAGCGTAATCGTACATTAGAGACAGGGCAAAAGCAGTATTTGTGTGAGTGCCTACTCTAATCGGATAAGTGAGTTTAGGTAAATATTCAATTGTTCTATCTCTAATAATGCTTGTAAGAGGTTTTAAGTTTTCCGCAAGTTCTTTTCCTAATTCAGTATCCCAAGTGTCAAGTTCATTCTGGAGTTGAAAAAGCCAAGCCCAACCATAAGTTCTCTCAAAAGAACTGTGTAGATTACCATTCATGTATGCAATTTCGGCTTTGATGTTTTCTTTTGTAATAGTTTTAGAAATTGTAGACTTAATTTGCTCAGCGTTATTAATGTTAGGGAATTTCTTAAGGATTTTAACTAACATCCAATGTCCGTGAACAGATGAGTGCCAATCGAAGCAACCATAGAATGCGGGATGTAACTCAGTAGGTCTTTTTACCTGAGTTTCGTCTTCTATTACATGTCCTAGCTTGTTGGGGAATTCAGTTTGGAGGCAATGTAAAGCCATTTTTGAGAAATGCTCTGCTCCCGATTCTGTAAGAACTGGAGATTGATCATTTGTTTTTATATAGTGCTCTTGCGCTGAAATGTTGTAAGATAGCGTCAATAATATTGAAAAGATAATATGCTTAAGTTTCATATGGTGAAATTATTTATTGTTTTGCGAATATATCCCTTTTAGACTTTACAGTATGTGATTACCTTTTAATTTCAAGAAGCTTTTGTAGATAGTTTTCTTCCGTTTCAGAAAGAGTATGATTATTCAATATTTCATTTAATTTTTTATAAAATGATTCATTTTTTGCCATTGAACTCAATACTTGCCTAAAAGGTCTTACTAGGTGATGATTGAATGATGTAGCCCCATTTATCAGATTTAGGAGTAAGGCTTCATTGTAATAACCTAAGTTAATCACTTTGGATAGAGCAATTAACCTAGTATTAAATTCGAAAGAATTAGATGTGTAGTCAACAAGTTTATCTGCAAATTCAATTTTATCACTATTGCTGAAACTTCCGTATACGAAAGCATTATATAACCACGATAAATTTACATGAGCTATTGTTCCTCCGTAAATATTCTTAGTTTTGTTTAGGTAATTGTCAGCTTTATCAGGGAAGTTTTCGCATAGTAAATTAAGAGTAGAAGCACATAACTCATATGACTTACTCTTCAAAAAGCTTTCAAATATCGGCCTTTCAGATTCTATTATTTCTATAGTTTCAGAGACTATAAGCTTTCTTAGCTCAATATTATCTTTCGATAAAATCTGTTCTCTTATTTTTATTGCTTCACTCGATGAGTTTTCTTTTAATTGTGAGTAAACACGATTCAATACTATCGCTTGTTCACTTGCAATATCTATTTCTTTAAATGTTTTTATTTTCTCAGACTCATCTCTCCATTCAATAATTTCAAGTGCATCATACCTTATTATTGAAGTACTACCATAAAGCATCTGATGAATAATGAAAGCTTGTGGCATCTTGATTTTGTAATTAGCTAATGATTCAATTTTAGGATCAATTTCGAAGTGCTTAATTTTTTTTGAGACTAAAAGAGTATCTATTTTTTTATTTAGTTGATAGTATACTTTTTCTGATCTTCTTTTATGCTGAATAACTATAGGAATAGTAATGTTGAATGTTTTAGAGTTTTGTTTAAACACAATTCCTCTGTCTTCTTTATTCTCAAAATAACTAACTTCTATTTCTGGTTCGCCACTTTCGTAAAGCCATTGGTCGAAGAATTTCCGTAAATCAATGGATATTGATTTTTCAAAAGAACTTATTAAATCCTCGCTTTCAACTACTCCATAGAGTTCGCTCTCTACAAATTCTTTTATGGATTTTTTGAAATTTTCTTTTCCAACTTTCTGTTCTAACATCATTAGAGTCAAAGCTCCCTTGTAATAAAAACGTTCTGTACCAGCTTTTGGATGAGCCATTGGGAGGGAGTTTCTGAGTGAGGCTTGTAATATCTTATCTCGATATGTTTTCTTCTCCCAAATATATTCATTCTCACCAATAAATTCCTCTATTGCCAAAAGCTGATAGTAAGTAGCAAAACCTTCGTGTAGCCAATGGTGCTTAGCACTAGTACATGTAATAGCATCACCAAACCAATGATGAGCCATTTCGTGAGCATTTACACTTATGTAGTTGCGATCTATAAAAGAAGAATCGTTACAAAAATACACATCACTAAATATTGTAGCTGTTGTGTTTTCCATCGCTCCATGTTTGAAGTCTGAAACTGGTATTTGAGCATATTTTTTCCAGGGATATTCTACACCTATTTCGCGCTCAAAAAAAGCCATTATATCTTCAGTGAATTTGTATGTTGGCTCTACCCAATCTTTTTTGCCATTGTAATACCAGTATTGAAAAACTATTCTTGATTGTGTGTGTGAAGTATCTTTTAGGGCTTCACTAAATTGGTATTCACCGCCAGCAATCATTACTAAGTATGAACTCATTGGATTTGTTGTTTGATAATGCCAAACGGTATTTATTGAATCAGTATTTTTAGAGAGTAATTCACCATTAGATAATAGTTTATAGTCTTTTGGGAAGCTTATAGTTAAATCGAAAATTGCTTTTTCGTCTTGTAAATCATAGCTGGGAAACCAATGTCTGTTGTCTATACCTTGACCTTGAGTCCATATTTGCTTATTTCGTCTATTGCTTATATCATCCCATCCGATAAAAAAGAGTCCTTTTCGTGGATTTGCTGAGTATTTTATTGTGATTTGATTGTGGTCGGTTAGTCTATTTTGTGGATAAATCCACATTCCTCCTTGTTTTAGGTATTTGTATTCAGCAATCTCATTATTAAGTTTTACGCTTTCGAGCTTGAAGTTTACGGCATGTATGAAAAATGAGTCGACTCTTGCTTGGCGTTTTTCGAAAGATATATTAGCAGTTCCTGATACTTTTTCTTCCCATGGATTTATTTTGAGATTTAGCCTTATAGTGTCAATATCAATAAATCTTTCGTGGGCATTTGTATCGTTTGATTCTGGAAAGTTTTGGGCATGTAGAAGCAAGCTAAGTGGAAAGATTACAAATAAGAGTAATTTCTTTTTCATTTAATAAAGGTACAATTATTCAGCATATCGTAATAATACAAAATATAAATGAATGCGCTAATAGAGGTGTTCGAAGTAATGTAAGAAATGATGTCTTATTTGAGGAATAAATATTTGTCAATATTAATGTTCGGAACTATTAAACCTTCTATCTGTTATAGATTAGGAGGTTTAATAGTTAACAAAATGTTTTAGAAACTTTTGGTATTACCTCTCATTTGTGGCAAAGATATATTTTGAACTATGTACTATTAAGAATGATCCTAATACTATTGCTGCGTGTAACCCATCGTATACAAATATCTCATCTATTAAATCAAACATGTCTTTAGTACCTTTTTTAAGGATTTTGTTTAGTTATTATTACTGAGTTGTTGTCTTAATTATGGTGCAAATATATTTCGAACTATAGGTTTAGAACGTGACATTGGATGTCCTTAATTGCTATTACTGATGAGTGGTAGTTTTTCGTGATGAACGTGTTGATATTAATATTTGTAAAAAGTAGATAATAAAGATCATCAGAATATTATATTTGTGTGTTATAAACAACCTTTTACTTGATGAAGAAATACTCTACAATCGGAGAATTATTGCTGGATTATCGCGCTATTAATGGGCTCACTAAACTTGATTTAGCCGAAAAATTTGATATTGATGTTAGAACCATAAATCGCTGGGAGAAAAATCAAACACTTTTGAAACCTGAAAAAGAGGCGGAAATGGTTGATATTACTTTTATTCCTTATCAGTTGATAAGAAATCTAAATGCTCCTGTTCCTATTCCTACTTATTACGATTTTAGTTTGAGGAAGTATTCTGTAAGTGAATTATCGAAAGACTTACCCCACGTTGATTGGTTAGGCTCAATAGATATCCTTTCTACAGAAAGAATTAGAACGATAAGCTCAGATGCTGAATTAGATTTGATATTAAGGTCGACAATGAATCAACCTGAAATAAATAAGAAAATAAGTAAAGATATATTATTAAGAGCGATAGAGTTATTGCCAGAGATTAATCTTATAATTTATGATGTTTCAGGTTTTTATTCAGGACATTCTATTTATTTTCCTTTAAGAAATGAGACTTATCAAAAGATTAGAAGTAGAGAAATTACAGAGTTTGATATTACACTAGACGACCTTGTAGATTTTAGAACAGTTGAAAATCCTGTTTTTTATCTTTTTGATATGAGTGCAGATTGTAATGATAATTTGTTTTTTATTTTTGGTTCATTGAATGTTTTTTTTAAGGAAACTCTCAGTAGTAATTATGTTACTGCTTCTTTTACCTCTCGGAGTGATTCTTTTAGTATTAATGAGCAACTCGGTTCAATTATTGTCTGGGAAGATAAAGAAATGCAAAAGGAACTTAATAGCAAGGCAGTTCCTAGGTTATATGAAACAAAATTTATTTTGGAGCAATAACTTTCTAGCCCCGATAGTAGTGTTACCCTGCAAGACAAAAAGATATTGAATAGCAGTCTCGCAATAGCTCTGAGTTGGCGAAGAGATTATTGGGAGGCGCTATGAAAATGTTTTTGGATGAAGCGTATTAGCGAATAGCGGGAAATAGCTACTAATGAATATCAAATTGTTTTATATTTGCTTTAAACAAAATTTTAGATGCTGCAGAACCCGCTTCAAACACCTATAGAATACCTGAATGGCGTTGGCCCACAGCGTGGCGATTTACTTAAGAAAGAGCTTAAGCTTTTTACATATGGTGATTTGTTGCACTTGTTTCCGCGCAGATATATAGATAAGACTCAGTATTATAAAATTAATGAGATTAATGCTAACTCAAGCGAAGTGCAGGTTGTTGGAAAGCTGGTGAGTCTGCAAGATGTTAAGCAGAAGAGAGGCAGTAGGCTAGTAGGAACTTTTGTTGATGAAACGGGCCAAATGGATCTTGTTTGGTTTAGGGCTACAAAATGGCTTAAACAAAATTTGAAAGTGAACAAAGTTTACGTGGTGTTTGGGAAACCCACAAAGTTTGGGCATAATATGAATATCGCTCACCCAGAAATGGAACTTTTAGATGAACATAAGCGAAATATGCGTTCTGCCATGCAGGCAGTTTATCCCTCGACCGAAAAATTGTCAAAACTTAATTTTACATCTAGGACAATGAGTCGTATTATTCAGGATTTGTTTCATAAAATTGGAGGAAAATTTGCTGAGACACTTTCACCTGAAATAATTGATAGGTTGAGTTTGATTTCTAAGAATGACGCACTTTTCAATATACATTTTCCAATTAATCAGGAATTACTCTCAAAAGCTCAGTTTAGGTTGAAATTTGAAGAGTTGTTTTATATACAGATTGAGTTAATATCGAAAAAGCTTATTAGAAAAAATAAGCTTAAAAGTTATGTATTTACTAATGTCGGTAAAAATTTTAATGATTTTTATAACAAGCATTTGCCCTTTGAGTTAACTGGTGCTCAAAAACGAGTACTCAAAGAAATTAGACAAGATACTTTGCACGGCGAGCATATGAATCGTTTGGTGCAAGGCGATGTTGGAAGTGGGAAGACTATTGTCGCGTTTATGTGTATGTTGATAGCTATAGATAATGGCTTTCAGGCGACAATGATGGCTCCAACAGAAATTTTGGCTACACAGCATTACGAAGGTGTTTCTGAACTTGTTGAGCAAATGGACCTCAGAGTAGAGCTTTTGACTGGGTCTACAAAAACTGCTAAACGACGAGAGATTCACGAGGCTTTGCTATCGGGCGAGATAGATATTCTTATTGGTACTCACGCACTTATTGAGGATAAAGTAGTTTACAAGAATCTTGGGATAGCTGTAATAGATGAGCAACATAGATTTGGAGTAGCTCAGAGAGCAAAACTTTGGAAGAAGAATGCATTTGCTCCACATGTTCTAGTGATGACGGCAACGCCAATACCTCGTACATTAGCGATGAGCCTATATGGCGATTTGGATATTTCGGTGATTGATGAATTGCCACCTGGTAGAAAGCCAATTAAGACTATCCATAGGTACGACTCTAATCGTTTGAGAGTTTTTAAATTTATGAAAGACGAGGTGGCAAAGGGCCGACAAATATACCTCGTTTATCCACTTATTGAGGAGTCTGAAAATATGGATTACAAAGATTTGATGGATGGTTATGAGAGTGTGAAAAGATATTTTCCAATGCCAGAATATCAGTTAAGTATGGTTCATGGGAAAATGAAATCTGCCGATAAAGAATTTGAGATGAATAGGTTTGTTGAAGGTAAAACTCAAATAATGGTTGCCACAACAGTGATTGAAGTTGGTGTAAATGTTCCTAATGCTTCAGTGATGATTATTGAGAGTGCCGAGCGTTTTGGATTGTCTCAATTACATCAATTACGTGGTAGAGTAGGGCGTGGGGCAGAACAGTCATATTGTATTTTAATGACTGGAGTAAAGCTGTCGAACGATTCAAAAACACGTTTAGAAACAATGGTTCGCACAAACGATGGTTTCG
>JAGLEB010000195.1 GCA_023145275.1 Flavobacteriales bacterium
AGCCGTAAAAAGACAACATATTTTGGTTGTATAAAAACAGGTTATTAGCAATCTGCAAGTACAGCTTACAATGGTTATTAATATCTCTCATAATTTAACCTGCCCTTTCAGGGCGCTTGCAAATGCAACACTATATTACGTCAAGGCGTTGCCATTGACCAATATTAAATTAAGACTTTCAGCCTTAACATCAACTATGGAATGTAATAATTGTAAAAAAACAATATACATATAGCTACCGACCTCAAAACAAAAACTCACTAGCACTCAAACAACTTGTTTTTTTAACGTTTCAAAAAAATAATTTCTTAACATCATATTTCATAAGGTGAATTAAAACTTAGGCTTTACCGATTTATAAGATTGCTATTATATCATGACAATCAGAACTTAACCTTCTATAATAATAATAACATCCAAAATCTTAGATACATCTAGTTTACTAAGAAAGACTACTTAGCTCATTAATCTTTCACAGCTATACACAAGCCATTGCAAAAGGACTTGAAGAATATATGAGCAAATTACCCTAATCCTTCAGGAAAAGTTTGCTAAATGCAATCTTTGGATTTTTCAGCATCTATATTTTTCATCAAACTGAGCCTCTTAGACACTCTACACTATTGCCTTAACCATCTTAACCAAAACAAGTAAACAAGCTATAAAAAGCATTCTAAACTACAAAACAGCACTAATTGTATAAACGCAAAAAAGACCGCATCTGCGGTCTTTTTAATCTATAAACAAAGATTCTATTAATAAAATCTAGCTCTATTATCTTTAATCTCAACAGAGTTTTTAAGTGCATCGAACACTTGGTAATTAACTCTTGATTTTACTTGCCCATCAATTCTATTACTGTAAGTAGCATAGTTAGGCAATTCAGTTGCTTGTTTTACTTCCTCAACCTGAACAACGAATACTCCAGTACTTCCAACTATAGGATCTGATACAACTCCTTGCTTAAGTCCGAATAGCTCACCAACAACTTTTGGCTCTCTTCCTGCTCCAGGAATAATAGGGTTTTCGAAATGAATACTATTAACTGTTCTAATATTCTCTTGAACACTTTTAGCGATATCCTCTAAAGTAGAACCACTGATTTTATTCTTTAGAATTTCAGCTTTCTTTTCGTTAATTATGATAGGCTCCACTCTTGATCTAGCAACATCAACTGATGCAGTACCAGCCTCTGACGTTCCAAATAAAAGAGCTACAACATAACCATCTTCAACAGCTTGAAGTTTTGTATCTCCAATCATCGTTTCTTCATTGAAAGCCCATTTTACAAGATCTCTTTGATCGCCAATACCAGGAACATTAAATTCCATTGCCTTGATACCTTCAACATTTCTAGCTTCATAACCTTTAGCAGCAGCATCTGCTCTAAAAGACTCTAAAGTTTTGTTTGCTGCAGCGAAGCTAGATGCTTTTGTGTACTGATCGTTATCAGATGATTCTGAAGGCAGAACACTTCTTACAATTGTAGCAATCTTAACAGCTTTACCGTTATTCTTTTGATCTTCTATTTTAACAACATGGTACCCAAATACAGTTTTTACAACTCCAATCTCACCTTTCTTATTATTAAATGCGAAGCTATTAAACTCAGGAACCATTCTTCCGTAAGTAAACCAACCTAAATCTCCACCTTTTTCAGCAGTAGGACCGTTAGAAAATTCTTTTGCAAGACCAGCAAAATCAGCTTTCTTCTTATTGTTTAATACCGAAGCTAAACTATCGGCAACAGCTTTTGCTTGAGCATCAGTTCTAACAACATCTGGAGAAGCATTATTTGCTCCAACAAATGAAATCAAGATATGACTAGCTTTAACTGAATCAGGCATTTCTTTAACATCTACAAGCTTAGAAACTTTAAATGTCTCACCATCTTTATAAGGTCCAAATAAATCACCCACTTTAGCATTGAAAGCAAATTCTTCAACATCTTTAGGTAATTTGCCCTTATGATAATACATAGGATCGAAATTAACATCAGACTTTGCATTTACGAACAATGAGTCTTCAGTTGTATTTGCAAATCCAGGAATAGTATCATAAGTATTAGACTCCTTTAAAAACTCAACTCTATCGCTAATTACTTTCAGTAATTCTTCTCTAACTGCAGCCTCATCATCAAGTGATGGATTAACTTTAAAATATACATATTGTATATCTCTAGCAGCTTCAACTTTGAAGTCATCTTTATGAGAACTTACGTAAGAACTAATGTCGGCATCTTCAACTTTCACTTCTGTATTCTCTACTGAGGCGAATGGTAAGTATACATATTTAGCATTTACTTGGTCGTTTCTAAATTTATAATCAAATTTCCCGTCTAAATCTGTAGCAGAAAGACCTGAGCCAATAAGATTATAGTAACTCTCAACAATACCACGTTCTTTTAATGATTTCTCAAAATTAACCCAATCATACCACAATTGAGCAGCTTGAGCATTTGAACCAGAATTATCTCTTAAATAAGCTAAATACTCTTTAACTTTATTTTCATCGAAAAAACCTTCTGGGGTTTTAAACGCAGGAGCACCCTGAATACTTGGATCTGTAACAATAAGATTCCACAATTCATCTTCTCCGATGTTAAGACCTAATTTCTCAACTTCTTTATCAATAAGAGTTTTTCTTTCAAGTTCAGTCCAAACAATATTAGAAACCTGAGTAATTGAATTCAACCCTTGACGCTTATACACATCTAAAGTACGTTGTACTTGTGGGTTAAAATCTGTATATGAGATCTCCTGACCATCAATAACACCTACTACTAACTGATTCCCTCTAAGGATTGAGCTTCCAGACTTGAATAAATCTCCTAATACGAATGCAAAAAGTGCAAATCCAATTATTGCAATTAGAACACCCGATTTTGCTCTTATACGGTTTAACGTTGCCATTACTATTATTTTAATTTAATTGGTGGCGAAAGTACATTATCATTTTAAATAATCAAAGATTAGTACACTTATATTATATGATTTATGCACATTCTTTTTGATAAACAAACAATATAAATTCAAATGATAGTTTACGAGCATTTAATAAGCATAATAAAACACCAATATATTCACTTAACTTGAAGTTTACGTTATAGACTACACTATAACATAGATGGTTTTCTAAGAGAAGTTAATCAATATATTTTCGTGGATGTAGTATAAAATATTTGAGCAGTAAGTTCGTATATACTATAGATTTACGATAGCTAGCAAAAGGGCCTTAATATCGTTAGCGAATGACAAACTTAAGTTCGTCTATTTTGTTATTGGATACTTTTGTGATTTTAATTTCAAAATCACCTATTTCAATAATTTGGTTTTTCTCTGGTATATTCTGTAGATAGTAAAGAACAAAACCACCGATTGTTTCATAATCATCATTTTCCTCAATTCCTAGAGAATAAGTTTCATTCAGATGATCTATTTCTAGTCTAGCCGCAAACAAGTATTCGTTTTCGTCAATTTTTTGCTCAGTCATTTCTACAATATCGTGCTCATCTTCTATCTCACCAAAAAGCTCTTCT
This sequence comes from Flavobacteriales bacterium, assembly GCA_023145275.1. Lineage (GTDB taxonomy): Bacteria > Bacteroidota > Bacteroidia > Flavobacteriales > JADGDT01 > JADGDT01. The sequence continues at coordinate 3,539 of JAGLEB010000195.1, forward strand.
ACAATATCTTCGAAGGTTACTAAGCCACTTGTACCGCCATATTCATCAAGTACAATAGCCATCATCTTTCTCTTCTTAATCAATGTATTCAACAATTCATTAACAGGAAGAGTTTCAGGAACAAATTCAACAGGTAGAAGCATAGACTTAACACTTTCTGGCCTTTTAAACATCTCGAAAGAGTGAATATATCCAACTATATCATCAATATCATTTTTATAAATAATAATCTTTGATTTTCCTGAACTCACGAATAAGCTATTCAACTTTTCTACACTATCATTATACTCAACACCAACTATCTCAGTACGAGGGATCATGCACTCCCTAGCTTTTACATCTTTAAACTCTAGAGCGTTTTGAAACATCTGAATCTCAACGTCTACATCTTTATTTATGTCAACTATTTCTAATTGTTCTGAAATATAATTTCCTAAATCTACCTTTCGAAACTCTAGATCTTTCTCTTCGATATTTTCCCCTGTAAAAACTCTCAATGCACTTTTCGACAGCCAAACAACAAAACTAGAGACGAAATAGAATAAAATATAAATAATATAAGCAGGGATTGCAAATACTGTCAATAGCTCATTCGAGTATATTCTAAAAATTGCTTTTGGCATAAACTCGGCAGTAACTAAAATAACAAGTGTAGAAATAAGAGTTTGTACAAGTAACACCCACAAAGGATAACTTTCGACATTTACATAATAAGGAAAAAGAATTGAGATGATTAATTCTCCCATAAACATACCATACACCACAAGCGCAATATTATTACCTATCAGCATTGTAGTAATAAATTGGCTTGGATTTTTATTCAATCTCGAGATTATAGAAGAGTTTAAATTTCCTTGCTTTTTCTCCAATTCGAAATGCAACTTACTGGATGTTATAAACGCAATCTCCATCCCCGAGAAAAAGGCAGAGAAAATGATTGACACAGAAATAATTATAACACTCTCAAGCATGGAAATAAAAATTACAATCTATAATTAAAACAATTATGTGGAAATATAAAAAAACCTTATTTCCCTTCTTCAATATTCAAGTCGCCTGATGAATTTCTGATACTGTAGTATGAAAAACTTTCATCAGCCTCAAAGCCATCTTCCCCAATAATAACCTGTTCCTTTTGGATAATTCGAACAAGCTCGTCTGAATAGATAAGTTTTTTCTTCGCATCCCAAAACATTTTCTCAGTCCTCAGAGTGTCACCCTTGTCGTTTATAACAATAACGTCTCCCCTAACCTCCGAGATCTCTTTTTTCTCGTAGCTAATTCCATAATTAGCCCTCAAGTAATTCTGCACAACAGTATCTCTATCTTTATAGAAAAACACCTCTAAGCCTTTGGGAAACTCCTTGTAAGGTTCTTCTTTATCATCGTGAATAATAGCAAGCGGAGAAATAAGCCTAAGCTTAACAATACCTGAATCGGTATAAATCATATTCAAATCAGTGATATTATTATCTGTATTGATTTGAGTTTCATTCAATTTCTTGACTTCTTTGATATTGTTTTCACAAGAAAAAAGCACTGCTACTCCAAAAAGAGTAACAATGCTTTTAAATAATATTTCTTTAACCTTTAATGTCATATTTATGTCTGTGGTACGCTGACAGTTTCATTTATCCAACAACCAATTTTATATTTTGGCTTTCCGATGTATCCAAACTGGAAAATCATAGTTTTATCTGGAGCCTGTGCTCCCCACTGACCAATTTTAGTACTAGCTTTCTTAGAAACTTTCGGATCTACATTTCTAGCTTGAGAGTACTTTGCAACAGCAGCCCAATAAACAGCTTTCTTTTCGAATACATTTGAACCACATGAGTTCGCACTTGAAGCATACATATCACCAATCAAGATATATGGATCTCCCCATCCTTTTCTATTCTCAATAGCTTTATATGCATACGATCTAGCCTCTGATTTTCTACCTAGCTTAAACAATGACTGAGCAGCTTTGTAATAATCATCTGCTTTTTTATTTGCATCATCGCCTAGTTCAATAGCCTCATTATAATATTTCAAAGCATTAGAATACTCTTTATTCGATAATGATAACAAACCAGCTACACGTGATGAAGAAGCATCAGGAGCAAGTTTAGATTTAGAATCGATTAAGCTAAAGAAAATTTTGCTATCGAAACATTTCTTTCTTGTCATCATTTTTACACCACCATTTACCCAGTCGATATCGTTTTTTCTCTCTTCAAACTTAGATCCATATAGGATATCAAGTCTATCACAAGTAGCAATTTTTCCAATAATCTTTTCTACATTAGCCTCAACAGTTTCGTAAGCTCCCAAATGGTTTTTTGCACTTTTCAACTTCTTAGCCTCACTTTTGCTAAGAGTTGCTCCATCCTCAGCCTTTTGCTCGTACTTAGCGATGATATTAGTTTCTTTTTCTTTATTTATATCTATCGCAACAACAACATCGTCATAAACTTCGAATACTTGCTCATCAGTAAAAACTTTTTCATTAAACAGTCTTGTTGACACTGTAAAATAAGAATAAAGGGTTGAAGCACTTAATTTATCTCCATCAATTTGATATGCTTTATTTAAAATATCGTAAGCCTCTTGAGACGTTCCATATTTATAGTTCACCATATCAGACCCTTTCAATCCAAGAACATAACCTTCTTTTCCAGGGAAATTAACTAATCTAGCATCATACACTTCCATTAGTAAAGCTAAATACTGTTGCTTCTCTTCAGGAGTTGCAGCATTTTTATACTTATACTTAATAAGTTTTGGCCCATGAATATAAATATTCTTGTGTGCCGATGGACAGTTCTGATAAACATATTCCCAAGCCTCATAAGAATCTTTATAATTCTTTGATTTATAATACTCGTAATAAATAGATAATTTCTCCTTCACTTGCTGATCATCCTTACATGCTACATTAGCGCTTCCATCCTGTGCTAATACAGGTACCGAATACGATAAACCAACAACAAATAATATCAAACCAATAATCCTACCTCTCATAATAAACTTAATTTTCTCTTTATTAATAATATACATACTCTTCTAATAAAACTTATTTTTCTTAAACCACTTATCACTAAGGGAGAAAGCAACTACAAAGTTAAAATAATTTTCTTTAATAAGGTTTGCATCTGTCGTACCCCTTGTACCAAAAGCTCCTCCTAAACTAATATTTGACGCTCCATTTCCAACAGGAAATCCGAAGCCAAAGTTAATACTATAATCTATAATATCAACACCATTAATATTTAATCCTAATTCTTCGTATTTAAAACCACCACGATACGTTACTCTTTGCCAATACCTGTTTATAGAATTAAACTTTGGAGTAAAGTATCCACCTATAGAATATTTCTGATGTCTTTTATGTATTACATCATAAGAACCCGAGTTAATTTCTAGATTAGATGGTTCGCTAAACTCATAATTCACTCCCACCATCCACTTAGAATAATTACCAATACTCAAACCAGCACTACCATAAGCAGGCAAAGATATACCTGACTCTAAATGAGAGCCACTAACCGACTGCAAGGTATCAACAGGTATTTCAGCACCGTTTGATTTAAACTTAAACGAATACAGATATTTTGTATATTCAAGCTCAGTAGAGTTCCCCAAACCAAAAGTTGTACCTAAAGTATAGTGCAACTTATCAGTAAACTCGCCAGTATATAAAACTCCCATATCAAACTGCCAGTCATTTAATCGAAGTTTCTCATCGTATTTTGTGCCATATTGACTGCCTTCATAAACAATCTGATCAACAAGAGTTTCATCATCTCCTTCAAATGGAATTTTCGCAGTTACTGGAGGCGTATACATCCTAACAGATCTAGAGATATTTCCAAATTGATAATTAGCATTAACACCAACAGAAAACCCCCTAAATGGACTATATGAGAAACCAATGAAAGCTCTATTTACTCCACCAAAGCCATTAAAACTGTAATAATTGCTATAATCGCCATCGTAATACGGATTGCTAGGATTATTAGGATTGTCAATTATTAATGATTGATCATTTAATTTCTCTTCACTATTAACACTATATCCTGTAGACGAGCTTGGCATAAAACCAAATGCAGCACCCCATTTCCCCATAGGGATACCTATCAACAAGTGATTAACTCCTACGTGGGTAGATTTCTCAGTCTCTTCAGTATTTTGTAGCTCTGTAGTTCTTCCTTGACCACCAATAGCAAAAGTAGTAACACTCAAAAACGAATATGAGGCTGGATTCATAGGATTAACATGAACGTTATCCCAAAAGATACTATTCAATCCTCCCATACTAACAGACTCAGCAGGTCCAGAATACTTCTTCTCTCCAAGCCCAAAAGCCGAGTAAGGAGATGTTTCTATTTCTTGAGCTAGAAGCACACTCGGAAAAATGATAAGTAAAAGTATTTTAATTGGTAGTTTCTTCATTTCTAAATTTGAAATTATAGTCCAGGATTATATTCAACCCTTTCATTATTATTTTCTGGTCTGCAAATATGCTATTTTTTAATTTGTCTACAAAGAAAGCATGGTCTCCTCCGCTAATAAAAACCGAAATTTCACCAAATTGCTCTCTCAAGCTATCAATATAGCCATCAATTTCGGAACTAATACCAAAAACCACGCCATTTATGAGTGAGCTTTCAGTATCCTTAGCTATTATTGAATTAGTTTCCTTAAAGATTACTAACGGCAATGACTCAGTAAAATTGTGCATTGCTTTAAATCTCATATTCATTCCAGGCGAAATTGCCCCTCCAAGATAGCAAGCACCTTTTTTTACCACATCGTAAGTAATACACGACCCCATATCTATAACTAGACTATTCGCGTTTGGATTGAGACTATTTGCAGCTACCGCCAAGGCTCTTCTATCAACGCCAAGAGTTTCTGGTGAATCATAATCAATAGTTATAGGCAACTTTGTACTTGAAGTTAATGTTATATTAAAGAATTTACTATTCAAAAAATCTTCAAGCCCATCAATCTCAGCCCCTACATTTGACATAATTGACTTATCAATATCATGAATTTTTAATAATTCTGATATTCGTTCAATCAGCTTATCATAGGCAACAACAAACATTTCGACGAATTCGTCATTATTAAAAATAGCCAACTTGGCCTTTGTATTCCCTATATCAATTATTAGGTTCAATATAAAACTAGCTTTACATATTTAAGGGAGGCTCTAATAACTAAACATTGATTCTTTCCATTATATATTTATAGCATCTACTTCGCTATTAAAATACTCATTTAGCCCAGCTAAACTCCGCTTTTAATACCTCGTACCTAATACATATAAAATGCAAACATTTCAAAAGTAGTTTTTAGAGACACCCTTTACAAAAATCATGCGAAAATAGGTAAAGCTCAGCATATATATAAATTAAAACTACTTTTTATTTATTAAACATTACACTCTATTATAAGGGCTTAGAGAAATACTAAAACAAAGTTTTATATTTTTAAATAAATTACTTTTATTATTCAAAACAAAAGCTATATATTTGCACCCGCTAAGAAAATTTAGCACAATGGTACCTTAGCTCAGTTGGTAGAGCAATGGACTGAAAATCCATGTGTCCCTGGTTCGATTCCTGGAGGTACCACATATTGTTCTTTAAAATTTTTGAATATTAAATTAGAAGGTACCTTAGCTCAGTTGGTAGAGCAATGGACTGAAAATCCATGTGTCCCTGGTTCGATTCCTGGAGGTACCACTTTCTTTTTTTATTATTCTGGCAAGGTACCTTAGCTCAGTTGGTAGAGCAATGGACTGAAAATCCATGTGTCCCTGGTTCGATTCCTGGAGGTACCACAAAAAAATCCGCTACTCATTTGAGTTAGCGGATTTTTTGTTTTTAAATCAACATATCAAACAAAGTGGACTACAATTAATAACTATCCATACACAAGACGTGTTTATTCCTGCGCAGTTTATAGCTTCGCTATTGTTTATATCTGTTTCGCAGAGTATTGTTTAGAAAGTGGAGCTTACTAAATAATCATAAATATTTTTATCTTTATTGATTCTACTTCTTTATAAGAACACTTCAATATAAAAAAGGTCATTTCAATATCTAATTGGTATTAATTTACGACTAGTCTTTAAATTAAATAACTAAAGTTTCGCACCTATAGTAATAATCTAAAATTTAATACATGACAGGTTTATATCTTCCATTATTATGCGCCGGTTCAATACTTTGCAACATTCTCCAATGGTT
>JAGLEB010000196.1 GCA_023145275.1 Flavobacteriales bacterium
CTATTAAAACAATTAGAGGTCAGTAGATAGTTTCATATAACACCTTAAATCCGCAAATGGATTTCCATTACAAAGCTGTACCGCACACTATCATTGGGAATGCTCATAAAAACTTACTCTCCGTATCTATGGATACGCCTGCGTTACTTTTTTCTGCGCTAAACCAATGCTAGCATACTTTACAGCTTTTCATAACGAAACCACCTACGGATTTAAGGTATTACATTAAGCGAGATTAAATCATCATCTTGATTTCTCCATTTCCAAAAAACACAATTTCCTCATCTTCGAGCTCAATTTTTATTCTTCCGAAATCATCAACACCTCTAATTATCCCATTAAAAGTAGTCCCTTCCTTTTGAAAAGCAGACACTATATCCTTCCTGTACAAATTGTTTAAATAAACATCTAGTATTTCCTTTTTCTTACCAATCTTTATATAATTTAGAAAGAATTCAATATGATCATTAATCTGATTCAATAGGGTTTGAAGATCAATGTAAATACCTGTTTCATTTAAAATAGAACTAGCATTTAGAAGATGTTCAGGAAATCTTCGTTGATTTACATTTACACCAATCCCAACTATCGAATAATCTAAATACTTCCCTTTAATAGAGTTTTCGATAAGAATACCCGCAATTTTCTTTCCATTAACATATATATCATTAGGCCATTTTATACTGAACTTAGGAGATAGAACTTGTAAAGATGTAAGAATTGCAACACTGATAGCTTTATTAAAAATAAATTGCTCGAGGACAGTTAATTGATCGTGCCTAATTAATACACTAAACGTAAGACTTTCATCAATATTACTTTCCCATACACTTCCATGCTGCCCTTTTCCTTTTAATTGTTTCAAAGCCCAAATTACACTTCCGCTAGATATAGACTTGTTTTCAGCCCACTTTAGCAGAAGATCATTTGTAGAATTTACAGCATCATATTTAAAAATTTTCCTCAAGATCAACAAGTATAGTTAAAAAGGCTATTTAAGTAAATAAAAAAGGTTAAATTTGCCGGTCATAAAAGTATTAACAATTTTACAGTTATTACTATTTAAATGAAATTATTAAATCGTTTTGAATGAAAGAAGCAGTAAACAATGATATCTTAATAGCTAACATTATTAAGTCAATAGAGAATCTTAAAGCCGAAGATGTTATATTAATGGATCTTAGAGAGATTGAGAACAAGTCTACGGACTACTTTATAATATGTTCTGGGACATCAAATACTCACGTACAATCTATTGCCAACGCAATAGAAAAAGATATTTCTAAAGAATTTAAAGAAAAACCTTGGCACGTTGAAGGTGCTGAAGTAAGCGAATGGATTCTTCTTGATTATGTTAATGTTGTTGTACATGTGTTCCAAAAACCTATACGTGAATTTTACAATATTGAAGATTTGTGGGGTGATGCGGTGACTACACGTATTACTGAATAAGCAAATATGATGACTATTAATCCAAATAGTAACTTAACAACAAACAAAATTGAGCAACAATAATCAAAATAACAACGTTCCCAAAGGAAAGTTTAACCCTTATTGGGTTTATGGAGCTATTTTAGTCCTTTTCTTAGCAGGTCAATTTTACTCAATGGTAAAACTTGGACCAAAAGAAACGAGTTTTCAGCAGTTCCAGACTGAATATCTAAAGAACAATGACGTCTCTAAAATTGTAATTGTAAACAAAGATATAGCTCAAGTCTATATCAAAGAGGAAGTTCTTCAGAACAACGACACATATAAAGATGTAAAAAAGGGTCCACTTGGTGATGAAGTTAATCCTGGCCCACACTATCAATTTCAAATCGGAGATCTTCAAAACTTCGAGAATAAGATGGATAAAGACAGGACTGCAAACAATCTTGATTTCACAATAGAGTATGACACTCAGAAAGATGTTTGGGGAGATTTAATTGGGTGGTTATTGCCGATTATATTAATGATTGCCGTTTGGATTTTCATTATGAGAAGAATGTCAGGTGGTGCCGGAGGCGGTGCTGGAGGACAAATTTTCAACATTGGAAAATCTAAAGCAAAACTTTTCGACCAAAACTCTGATGTAAAAACAACTTTCGAAAACGTAGCTGGTCTAGAAGGTGCTAAAGAAGAGGTTGAGGAAATTGTAAGTTTTCTTAAAGAACCTGAAAAATACACATCTTTAGGTGGGAAAATACCTAAAGGCGCACTACTTGTAGGTCCTCCGGGAACAGGAAAAACTCTTTTAGCAAAAGCTGTTGCAGGCGAAGCTAAAGTGCCATTCTTCTCTTTATCTGGTTCAGATTTTGTAGAAATGTTTGTTGGAGTTGGTGCTTCTAGAGTTCGTGACTTATTTAAGCAAGCCAAAGAGAAATCACCAGCAATAATATTTATTGATGAGATTGATGCTATTGGTAGAGCAAGAGGAAAAAATCAGATTACTGGTGGAAACGATGAAAGAGAAAACACTCTTAATCAGCTTCTAACAGAAATGGATGGATTCCAAACAGATACAAATGTTATTGTATTGGCAGCAACTAACCGTGCTGACATTTTAGATAAAGCGCTTTTGAGAGCTGGTAGATTTGATAGACAAATATTTGTTGATTTGCCTGACCTAAATGAACGTCAGGGTATATTTAAGGTTCACTTGAAACCTATTAAATATGACAAAGACCTAGATTTAGATTTCTTAGCAAAACAAACTCCTGGTTTTTCAGGTGCTGACATTGCTAACGTATGTAATGAAGCTGCCTTAATAGCTGCTAGGCACAACAAAAAATCTGTTGAAAAACAAGATTTCCTTGATGCTGTAGATAGAATTATCGGTGGTCTTGAGAAGAAAAATAAGATTATTACTCCAAACGAAAAGAAGACAATTGCATTTCATGAGGCTGGTCATGCTACTGTTAGCTGGCTTTTAGAACATGCAGCTCCTTTAGTAAAAGTAACTATTGTTCCTCGAGGACAATCCTTAGGTGCAGCGTGGTACTTACCAGAAGAGAGACAAATTACCACTACAGATCAAATTCTTGACGAAATGTGTGCAACTCTTGCAGGTAGAGCAGCAGAATCAGTAGTATTTGGTAAGGTATCTACAGGAGCATTAAACGACCTTGAAAAAGTAACTAAACAAGCTAGAGCACTAGTTACTGTTTATGGACTAAATGACAAAATTGGAAACATTACTTACTACGACTCTAGTGGACAAGGCGAATACAACTTCACAAAGCCATATAGTGAAGAGACTGCAAGAACAATAGATATCGAAATCAAAAAGATCATAGATACTCAATATCTTAGAGCTGTGAGTATTATTGAAGAAAATGTAGATAAATTAAATGAATTAGCAGAAGCACTTTTAAAAGATGAAGTTATCTTTAAAGAGAACCTATTGAAAATTTTCGGAGATAGACCTCATGAAAAAAATAGGCTAATGGATAATGAAACAGATGCAAAAGTTGAATCTGAAAAAGATGATGACAGTCATAAAGAAAACACTTCTGAAGTTTCTTCATCAAAAAGCTAGATAAATCATACAAATTAGTATATTTACCTTTAGTATTATCGAGATAAAAGAATAAAAGACTATCGTTAAACAATGTTAGTCTTTTATATGTCTCGTTATTCCTTAAGTATATTTTAATCTAGAAAAACTAGTATCTGCGCTTGAAAAACTTCTTAAAGAAAATATTAGGTATAAAGGATCAGGAGTCAAACCCTGACGAAGAAAAAGGCATTTCCTTAGATGATAATACCAGAAAAATAAAACGTCCTTTAGACGTGAAATTTGCTGAGACTTTCACTAAATCTGGTGGTAGATTTATATATTGTTTAGACGAACAAGATGTACTTCTCTCTATAAAAAGTATCATCGATGAAAACGGATGGAAAGAAATCCTTTCTTTCGACAATACATTTAATCTTTTACTTGATAGAGCAGGCATTCCTCACACAGATAAAACAAGTGGTGATAGTGCTTTTTTTACAAACTGTGAAGCATTAATAGCTAAAGATGGTTCTATTCTTATTTCTTCCAATCAAACAAAAGGACGAAAATTATCAGACCTACCTTATGACTTTATGATAATTGGCCAAGTAAGCGACTTATTAGAAGATAGAAGTGAGGGACTTAGCAATATTAATCAAAAGTGGCACGGAAACATACCTTCTAGTATAACTACTATCAAAGGTCCGAATACTGTTACAGGTACAGACAATATATTAGATTATGGTAGCATAAACACATCAAAGAACATATACTTATTGTTAGTTGAATAAAATTTATGGAAAAAGAACTTGTACAAAGAGCTGGTTTCGGCTTTATTTTTATGGTAGTCATGATATCTGCAATTTGGATTGGCCAAGTTGCATACTATTCTTTATTGGCTATTATCATGCTATTCGGATTATATGAATTTTCTAGAATGGCTGTCTCTGATAATTTAGAGAAATTCGGTATAATGTATCCCATTAGTATTAGTGTTTTCCTTTATGGAATATCAGATTTTCTAAATCTTAATTCAGAGGTTTTAAAACTTATTATTATCCTTTTAGTTTTCATTGTTTTTATCCTTGAACTAAAAAAGCAAAAGCCAAACCCTTATAAAAATTTAGGAAATCTTTATTTAGCAGTTATATATATATCGTTTCCTATAACTCTTGCAACAAAAATACCTATATATAATAATGAATATCACCCTGAAATTATTTTCAGCATATTTATTCTTATATGGGCGAATGATAGTTTCGCTTATCTAGTTGGTAAAAATTTTGGTAAGCATAAACTAATCGAAAGGATCTCTCCTAAAAAGACCATTGAAGGTTTTGTTGGAGGACTACTATTGACATATGTTGTTGGTACAGTAATAGCATATTACTTTGATATTTTTACATTTGGTCAATGGTTTATCATTACAAATATCGTTGGTATATTTGGTGTTTTAGGAGACTTAGTTGAATCTATGTTCAAACGAAAAATTACTATTAAAGATTCTGGAAAATTCATGCCCGGTCATGGTGGCTTTCTAGATAGATTTGATAGCTTCTTGTTTACTGCTCCTTTTATTTATATCTTTACTCAATTAGTACAGCTTTAACATGTTACACAAAGAAGGTTATAAAATATTAGTCAACACACTGCTAATTCTTTTAGGAGTTAACTTATTAGCAATGAATTTTCTTCCTGAAATAGTTTTTTCTATTTTATTGGTTATATCCATTACTATCTTTATACTTATCACGCAGTTTTTCAGAAATCCTAGCAGAAATACAAAATACAACGATAACGAAATCTGCTCATCAGTAGATGGAAAGGTTGTTGTAATAGAAGAAGTTGAAGAAACAGAATATTTTAAAGATAAAAGACTTCAAATATCAGTATTCATGTCGCCATTGAACGTACATGTTACGAGGTATCCTATGGCAGGTAAGGTGTTATTATCAAAATATCACCCTGGTAAATATTTAGCAGCTTGGCTTCCAAAATCATCTACTGAAAATGAAAGAACCACTGTTGTTGTAGAAAATCAATCAAACAAAGAGGTTATTCTCTTCAGACAAGTTGCAGGAGCAATGGCTCGTAGAATTGTAAATTATGCTGAAGAAGGACAGGTAATTGTTCAGGGATCTGATTCTGGATTTATAAAATTCGGTTCTAGAGTTGATATTTACTTACCATTAGATGCTAAAGTTAAAGTAGAAATGGATCAGAAAGTTAGAGGTGGCGAAACTGTATTAGCTGAATTTTAACAATTTATAATGAATAAAGGCGAGGCTATCAAAAACATTGAATCAGCAGTTACTTTAAACGAAAAGTTTGAAGCTGCTTATGATGTCTTAAAGCACTCTCCTCCTATTTCACAAGACAAAATGTTACTCCTATATGCTTACTACAAGCAATCTGTTTTTGGAGACTACAAGCATAAAGAATTTTCTAATTCATTGAATAACTATATCCAAACATTTAAAAATAATGCTTGGAGTCAGGTTATTGGGACATCAAAAGAAGATGCAATGAAAAAATATATAAAACTTACTACTATTATAGTAGAAGAAGAATATTAACAATTACACTGACAAACAACTCAGCAACAAGCAAGTACCCACACAACATCGAACAATACTGCAATAATAATATTCATCTCTATATATTATTCATTTTTTTTGTGAGTTAATCATTTGATTTTTAAAAATATTTCATAATATTTATTGTTTCAAACACTAAATACCTCGCTGTGAATTATAAAGTTTTAATAGCTATTCTACTCCTATTTTCTATTGCTGCATGCAATAAAAATAACAAGGCTATTGAATCTTCTGAACAATACAGCTTTGATGCTTTAAAACACAAAGAGAACCTCAACATTGATAGTTTATACAAAAAAAGTTATTTACTCCCTGATGACACTATAAAAGTAAATCAACTAATTGTAATCTTTAGGCTGTCAATCAGAAATAGACCAATTAGAACTGACGTACTTGATGAGGCTCAAAATCTTTCGACCAAACTAAACTACGAAACAGGAATTGCAAATTGCCTGAGTATAAAAGGAGTGAATGCTAGATACAATCACGAATATATAAAATCAGTTCGACTACATAAAGACGCACTTACTCACTACAGAAACTCATGGGACCAGTATTCTATCTCTAAAAATTACAATAACCTAGGTGTTGCATATCGAAGGTTAGGGATGGAAGATGAGGCTATTAAATACTATATTGAATCCTTAAAAATATCTGAGAAAATTGGTTTTACAAAAAGTACTGCTATAGCCCTAAATGGCATTGGAAATGCATACGTAACTTTAAAAAAATACGATGAAGCTATTACCTATTTCAAACTTGCTCTTAGCCGCGAAAAACTATACAATAGCGAAAGAGGGATGGCTTACGATTACAGTAACTTAGGCGAAGCATATATGTACAAAGAACAATATGACACAGCTTTTTACTATCATATAAAATCATTAGAAATTGCAAACAAATTAAATATTGCCAATGATAAAGCTATAATTTATAGTGCTATTGGTTTATTATTTCAACATAAGGGAGATCAGAAAAAGGCTTTAGAATATTACTTAGAAGCAATTCCAACACTAAAAAACAATAGAAGCAAAAGACTACTTAGTTTCACTCTAATAAATACTGGAGTTATATACAAACAACTTAAGGAATATCGTGATGCTGAAAACTACATCTTATCTGGCCTAAACTTATCTAAAAGTATTGGTTCGAAAGAAAATTGCGTTATTGCCTATGAAGCCTATTCAGAGCTCTTGGAAGCAAAAGGAAAATTCAGGGAGGCCATAGATAACTACAAACTAATGACTGTCTATAATGATAGTATTTTCAATATTAAAAGCGAAAATAATGCCATTGCAATGAATATCAAGTATGATTCTGAAAAAAAAGATGAAAAAATTTCACGCCTAAAACTTGAGTCCTCAGTAAAAGAAGGAAGAATTGTTATTCTATTTCTTATAGCTGGTATATTGTCAATATTTATTGTCTTTTTTATAAATTATAATAGGGTGAAATCTAAAAACACTGATTTGGAGCTTAACAATATGCGTCACCAGATTAATAATTACCTAGATCAAATATCTACATATCAAGAAAATGATTACCCTTCTAAGAAAGAGGTACTAGTTGATGACCTTTCAGAATATGGTATATCCAAAAGAGAGTTTGAAGTTTTAAAGTACATTTCACAAGGATTAAAGAATAAAGAAATTGCTGAAGCTATGTTCGTATCTTTATCCACAATAAAAACACACACTAAAAATATCTTCGAAAAACTTGATGTGAGAAATAGGACAGAGGCTGCAAAAAAAGCTGGGGTACTATAAATCAAATTATTACACACTCAATCATACTAAAGTACTAGTAAGTTTTACCCAAAAGTACGACCTTTTCTGGGTATATTCTTAATAGTTTTGGTCATAGTCATTTGTACTAGTTAAAATAACACACCAAAACTTATTGTTATGAAACATTTATCCACCTTTCTTATTATCATTATTTTTTCTATTACACTACCACAACAAGCAAATGCACAATTCTTAAAGAAACTACAACGACACGTAGAAAAGAAAATTAGCAATGAAGCAGAAAACAGAGTAAACAGAAGAGCGGATAAAACTATTGATAAAGCTTTCGACTCGGTAGAAGATGGTATTGATGGCAACAATAATGAGGCTAAATTAAGGAATACTTCAATGAATACCGGATCAAATGAAGTCAAGGAAGTTCAGACATCTCAACAAATAGATCCATCTCTCGTTGATGAAGCTCAAAAAAATAATTCGGGAAACTATGAAAGTTCTAATGTTATGTTTTCTAGAACAAACAGAGCATTTACAAAAAAACTTAATGAAGGTAACATTGCAATTAGAACTGTAAATATTGATGATAATTCATCAATAAAATTATCAAGTAAAGGTTACACACTCCCATCAGAAACTTTACTTATTTACACAACAAGTGAGGGAAATAATGGTAAAATGGAAATAGGATATGTTGATGATTACGACAACTATCAAACAGCCATTGAATATATAACATACAACAAAGACGGTAGTATAAAAAGTCACTCTGATGGTAGTTTCATTATTGATGGTACATATTTCTTTGACTTAGACAATGGTACATCTAAAAATACTAAAAGAGAAGATGCTGATTTTCAGCTTCAAAGACAAGATAAGTACAATAGTTTTTTTATAGTAAAAAACGGAGCAAAGATTGCAATTATTGACCCAAAGAAAGAAGATCTTTCAAAAGAAGTTGCTCCACCAGCTCCAACAATAAAATGGTCTAAATTCGATTTTGTACCTGGCGATAAAATTATTTTCGAAGATGGCCCATCAATTGATGAAGAAAATGGAGAATTTCCTAGTAAATGGGATTTGCATGAAGGAAACGCAGAAATTGCGGAAGTAGATGGTGTAAATGTTGTCGTTTTTCCCAATGGTGGCACAATAGTTCCTTACCTAAAAGATTCTGATAAAGATTACTTACCCGAGGTTTTTACAGTAGAGTTTGATATGTACTTCCAACCTGAAAATCTTGATAGGGCATTTATGTCCTTCTATGATAACAAAAATCAAAGAAATGTAGGAGATAGGATTTATTTTTATTCGGATGAAATAGCTGTTAGTAATAGTAGAGGTACTTACTCAAAAGACCTTGAAAAAGGAGGATGGCGTCATTTCTCTGTTGCAGTTACAAAAGACAAGCTAAAAATTTACTTAAACGATACAAGGTTAATTAATATACCTCACATGGGTTTCAATCCTACTGGCATTACTTTCGAGATGGAAGGTTACTCATCTAGAAAAGTGCACCAATACATGAAAAATTTCCGAATAGCAAAAGGAGGAGTAAAATATTACGACAGCGTACTATCTGATGGTAAAATTATTGTGAACGGAATACGTTTCGATATAGGTAAAGCTACAATTAAACCAGAGTCAATGGGTGCAATCAATAAAATATATAAATTGATGCAAAAGAAACCAGATTTAAAATTTAGTGTAGAAGGGCATACAGATGCTGATGGAAATGACGCTACAAACCTACAATTATCAAAAGACAGAGGCGAAGCTGTTATGGACTTGCTTGTATCTATGGGGATATCTGCAAACAGGCTTAAGTCTGATGGTTTTGGAGAAAGCAAACCAATAGATTCAAATTCATCTAACGAAGGAAAAGCCAACAATCGTAGAGTTGAATTTGTAAAGTTTTAAACAGAACATTAAATACTAAGATTATGAAAAGAATTACAATTATATATATTATTACATTGATATTGGCCACAGCAAGTTTAATTGCTCAAGATTCAAATTACAAAGTATTCCCTTTTAAATCGGGAATTATAGAATATAAGCAAGAAGGAAATGCCACAGGAAGCCATACAAAATACATTGAAGATTACGGATACAAGCAGGCAGATTTTACTGAAACAGAAACTACAATTTTTGGTTTTACATCAAAAGAAAATAATGCAACAATACTTATTGGCCCCGAATTAACTGTACTAGATTATAAAAGCAATACTGCTTCTATAGGGAAGAATCCTGTTTACGAAACCTATGCAAATTCAAAGAATGCAAATTATGAAGAACTAGGAAAAATGTCTCTAAAAAAGTTAGGATTCAAAAACACAGGCAATAAAGAGAAAATATCTGGCAAAAACTGTGAAATATGGGAAGGTACTCTTGGGAAAATTTGGACTTGGAAAGGGCTTGCACTTAAAAGTGTTACTTCTGTATTAGGTATTACAATTACAGAAATAGCAACAACAATAAAAATAGACACAAAAGTTCCGGCAAGCAAATTTGAAATACCAAAGGGTATGAAAACTGATAAAATTGACATTCCTCAAGATATGGGTGGCCTAGAAAGCATGTTTGGAAGCGATTCTAACTTATCGGATGAAGACAAACAAATTATGGAAAACTTTTCACAAGGGAATATTGGAGCAATGATGTCTCAAGAAGAAAAAGAAGAAATAAAGAAAGTTGCTGGTATGCCATATTCTGATTTTAAAAGACTCATGAAAGAAGAGGAACCAAATATTTCAGATAAAGAAGTAAAGGAAGCATATAACGCTATCCAAGAACTCTCAAAAAAGATAAATTAGTTGATTTTCTATAAACATTACAATTATGCTGAGAATAATTATTCGTGTTTATGTTG
>JAGLEB010000197.1 GCA_023145275.1 Flavobacteriales bacterium
TTGGAGAATATTGCAAAGTATTGAACCAGCGCATAATAATGGAAGATATAAACCTGTCATGTATTAAATTTTAGGTGATTTCAATAGGTGCGAAACTTTAGTTAATTACTCTAAATATTATTTTGTACAACCATTAAATTCGTGAAGAACCTTATAAATTAAAGTTTTCCATAATTGTATCTAAATTATATGAGCAAATAGGCTAAATTTGTCTTTAAATTAACTAAGAATCTTACGGGTAAATTTTTCTTGAAAAACGTTACAAATATACTGTATACTATTATTTTGCTAGCATTCAGCCAAAACGCTATTGCTCAACAGGACAACTTGTGGACTACCGAGTTTGGCTCAAGATCTGCACTAGTTGGTGGGGCTGTGACAGCTTCAGTTAGAGATAATAGTGCAATTTTCTACAATCCTGGAAGGCTTGGGTTTATGAAGCACTCTAATATAGGTTTGTCTGCCAATATTGCATCAATGTACACAACTTATATAAAAGATGGTGGTGGAGATGGTATAAATCTTTATCATCCATATTTTAAGTTTGTTCCTCAATTTCTTTCTGGAATCCTCAAAACAGAGAAAATTCCGAATATGACATTTACTTATGCTGTTTTCAATAAACATCAGGCTAAACTAAATTTCAGAGAGTCTTATGAGACCGAAATTGAACTTTATTCTCAGTACCCTGGTGATGAAAAGTATCATACAAAATATGAATACTTCGATGATATTAATGAAACTTGGGTTGGTGTAGGTGCTGGATATTTGTTGAGCGAAAAATGGTCGGTTGGTTTATCTATGTTTTTTGCATATAAATATGAAAATAGTTTCGAGACTATTGAAAATAGCGTTTATGATAAAGACGATAATTTAGTTGCAGAATCAAGGTTCAATAGCGACTTTAGGATGACTCAGCTAGGTATGATATTTAAGATTGGCTTAGCGTATGAAGATGATTATATTAGCTGGGGAGGTGCAATTACAAGTTCAAATATCCCTACCTTAATTTTCGATGGAGCTTCTATACAGAGACTAGAAAGTGTTAGTTTGCCTGGAGAAAATCATCATAAATATAATATTTATAACGACTGGGCCGATAGTTGGTTTAGGACTCCTTGGGAGTTCGATACGGGAGTGCAGTTTTTATTGGGAAAAGGAATTATTAGTGGTAGAGTAACATACTTTACTGCTATATCGCCATACTCAATAACTAAATTTGATAATGAGGCTGTTGTTACTGGTAACTCAAAAATATCCTTGTTTCCTGATAAGAATAAAGTTATGTACTCCTCTAGATCCTTTATCAATTTTGCACTGGGTTTTGAACGTGAGTTGGATGATAATATTACAATGCTTACAGGCTTTAAAGTAGATAGGAATGCGTTTGATGCCAAAAAACTTGATAGGTCTAAGTATTGGGTGCCTACCAAAAGTTATTGGAACCTATATACTGCAACTCTTGGATTTGACTACGTTACAAACAGAGATAATAACCTAATTTTTGGAATTAGTTATCGTTTTACTAACAGAAAGGGCGATACTCAAATGGTTAATCTTACTGATCCCAATCCGAATAACTATTTATTGGGGACACCTGATAATTCTGCACAAACTAATATTAATGGATTAGCACTAATACTTGGTTATACTTACAATTTTTCCTCACCATCGAAAAAAGATATACGAGATAGGTTAGATGTAGAGATGCTTAATCCTTTTGGGACTAAGAAAGAAAAGGATAGTGAAAAAGACTAGGTCTTAAAAAGTCTTCCTTGCCATGTATCTCTTTCTTCCATACGATCTTCAATCAACTGCTGTATTGGTCCTATTCTGAGCAGTCCCCAATCAGGTGCGATTTTAATAGCTGGTGGAGCCTCGCTAGTAAGACGTTGAACAGTCATATCTGGTCGTAGACGTTCAAGGAAATCAATTACAAAATCGATATATTCATCCTTAGAGAATAAGTCAAATATTTCGGGTGTTTCACCGTATTGCTTGGCCATTGCTGTGTTTTTAACAATCAAAAGCTGATGGAATTTAATAGTGTCTAGCGGTAGTTTGTTTATCTCGTGTACCTGATTCAATATTTCTTGTCTAGATTCTCCAGGTAAACCTAAAATCATGTGTCCACCTACATCAAAACCTCTACCTGTTGCTCTATTAATAGCATCAACAGACGATGCGTAGTCGTGACCTCTATTTATGCTTTCTAAGATAGAATCGTTTGTAGATTCTATACCGAATTCTAAATCAATATAGTATTCCTTTGCTAATTCTTCTAAGTAATCTAGTTGTTCGTCGGTTGTTACGTCAGGCCTAGTGCCAATTACTAATCCCTTTATGTCGGGATGTGAAAGTGCTTCGTCGTATATGTTTTTTATTTTGTCTAATGATCCGTATGTGTTTGTGTAACTTTGGAAATAACCTACAAACATTGCAGTTCTTTTGTATCGTTTTTTCTGAAACTTAAGCCCCGCATTTAGTTGTTCTGTAATGCTAGTAGAAATTCTAGTGTAGCTTGGAGTAAAACTGTCGTTGTTGCAAAATGTACAGCCTCCTTTTCCAAGAGAGCCATCTCTATTTGGACAAGTGAAATCAGCAGAAATTGAAACTTTCTGTACTCGTCCCCCAAACTTCTCTTTTAGTCTTGCAGATTGTGAGTTGAACCTTTTAGTATCGCCCCATTCTCGTATTACTCCTTCAGTATTGTTTGTTGTGTCCAAAATTGCGTTGTCTATTAATTATTCCAAACGACAAAGTTAGTAAAATAAGGTTATTACAATAAAAAACTAATATTAAAGATAGAAGTAGTAAATTAGCAATAAGAGAATAGATATATGAGAAAGTTTATTATAGTATTGGCAGTTTTAGCTCTAGGAGGGTGTAAGACGAATAATAAAGAAGAAGTAAGACAGGTGATTCCTGAAATTGATGTATCAGGTTTAGGAATGGCTGTATCTGTAGAGGAGAATAGAGAATATTCATTTACGGATAAAAAATCTGGTTATTGGTATGCTCGAACGGCTCAACAGCAGCATGAAGGTATGTTTGATGGTTGGACAGTTATGAGGCATCATATATTGACTGATTATACAGTTTTTGTAAACGACATTGAATTGATACGGGCTGATGCTGTAGTTTATCCAAATAAGATTGTGAGAAATTACGCAAATGCAACAGAAACGTTTTCGATGTTTGATGGAGTAGAGGCACTAATCGTCGAAATCAGTCCCAAGAACGAGAATGATAGTATCTCAATTTCTCTTGTAGGAGATATAATAGAGAATAAAAACAATGAAGTGATTAATAATATTGCGGTTTTTATACCAAAGGAATACAAAGGAAAATTTGTAGGGCTTTGTACTGTGGTACCTGAAAAATTGACTCGCAATTCCGAGAAATTTAGTGCTTCGTCAGCAGCGAAGGGGTTTTTTATTTATTTGGCTGATAGTAAAACGGAACTAAAAGATTTAGCAGATAATCTACAAGCTAATTATAGTAAGCTATTATCTGAAAGAGAAGATAGAATGAACGAGTTGATAAAGAGTGATGCCTTTATGAAGTCCGATAATTCGGAGTTCGACAAGTCTTTTAAATGGATAACGCTAACAATGGACGAACTTGTTACAGAGCAAATGGGACATGGTATTTATGCAGGATTACCTTGGTTTAATGACTATTGGGGAAGGGATATGTTTATTTCTTTGCCGGGATCAAATTTGGTAATAGGGCAGTTTGATATAGCTAAGCAAGTATTGCTATCTTTTGCAAAATATCAATTAACAGATGAAAAATCTAAATATTTCGGACGTATTCCTAATAGAGCAAGGCCCGATGACGTAATATACAATACTACCGATGGTACTCCGCGATTTGTAATAGAAGTATATGATTACGTGAAGTATACTGGAGATACAGAGTTAATTAAAGAAGTATACCCTACAGTTCTTAGGTCTATCGAAGGATCTTTGAAGAATTGGGTTGATGATAAAGGATATCTAACTCACGAAAATGCCGATACTTGGATGGATGCAAAAAGAGATGGGAAACCATTTTCTCCACGAGGAAATAGGGCAAATGATATTCAGATTTTGTGGTATAAGCAATTGCGTGCAGGTGCTTTTTTTGCAGCTTTTATGGGCGATTCTACTAAGTCTGATGAGTGGAGTTCAGTAGCAGATAAGTTAAAAGGAAACTTTGTGAAGGATTTTTTTAGCGCTGATAAAACTATTATGGCAGATAGATTAACAGTGGATGGAAAAGCTGATTTCTCAATGAGGCCTAATCAGTTATTTGCTATGGATTTTATGACGGATGACAAAAGAAAGATGGAGCTAACCCGTAATGTTTGGGAAGAACTAGTATATCCTTGGGGTGTAGCCTCATTGAGTCAAAAAGATGATTATTTTCACCCATATCATCATTGGGATGATATGTATTTCTTCGACGAGTCATACCATAATGGTACCGTTTGGGTTTGGAATAATGGTATAGCAATACAGCGTATGATAGAGTCTGGGCAGAAGAATGTTGCTTATAAATTGATGGAGAATATGCAAGATCAGGTAATGAGGTCTGGTGCTGTTGGAAGTTTAAGTGAAAATTTCGATGCCTTACCAAGAGAAGGTGGTGAAAGTGCTGAGAAGACTGGAACATTTTTGCAAGCATGGTCAAATGCTGAATATCTAAGAGTGTGGTACCAGAGTTTTTTGGGGATTGTTCCTAATGCTGTTGAGAAAAATCTAGTAATAAGTCCTAGGATTCCAGACAAGTTTAAGGAGTTAATATTTTCTGAGAAGCTTTTTTCAGGAATGTTGAAAGGAGAGTATTACAAAAATAACGAAGCCATAACGTTACAGTATAAATTTGATAAAATAGAGGCAAGTGTAACATTCAATCTCGAGGGTTTTGAAGATGTAACACTCCAAGTTAGTAATGGAGATATTGTTTCAATAAAAATAAATGGGGAAGAATCGTATATAGAAGAACACCGATCGGGAGCTGAAATATCTAGGAATGATTTGATTATATCTGATTCTAAGGTAGAATATCAAGACCTAAGTGATAAAGTGTTTTTAGGAGTAGATTTCGCAGTACCACATCTAAATGAAGATTCATTTATCTTTAGACGTAAAAAGTCGGGTAAGTACAATATTAATGACTAATGAGTATTTCTTATATTGAATAAATAACTCTAGTTTCGCACTTAAGAACGACATCTGATAATCAACACTATAGGTAGTAACGGCTAAATTAAATAACGTACTGTCAGTTGATTACGTTATTC
>JAGLEB010000198.1 GCA_023145275.1 Flavobacteriales bacterium
ATTTTGATTGTAGAAATACAGCTTATTAGCGCCCTGCTAGTGCAACGTACAATGGGTATTAATATCTCTCAGAATTTAACCTCCCTTTTCAGGACGTTAGCAAATGCAACACTATAATTATGTCAAAGCGTTGCCATTGACCAATATTAAATTAAGACTTTCAGACTTAACATCTCCTAATCGGAGATAATAATTATTAAAAAACAGTATGTAGATAGCTACTGACCTCAAATTATATAAAAAATAGACAAACATGAATATATTTTTGAGATAAGTCTATTTGAGATAATTTGGGAATCATATATTTGCAAAACAACACAGAAATCAAAATAACCGTGATATTATTTAAAAAAATATACATTCTCGCTATATCAGGTATTATTATTACTGCTATGTATTCTTGTAGCACTACACAAAAGGCCCAATCGACAGTTGAAAATAATTCGGTTAATGAATCCGAAACCATAGTAAATGACGATTCACAAGATATTTCGAAAGAAGGAAAACTTGTATCTACGAAGTATGTCCCTTTTGAAGCTAGTGATATATATAAAATAGCTATTAATAAAGGGTTTAAATCATGTAGGAGCAAAGATCTATTAGAGGCTGAAGTACTCGTATTTTTAGAGAACATAAGTAATAATAATAGATCCTCTCAAAATAACTACGGTATAAGCTACCCATTAGCGCTACACTATGAATTAGTTGTAAATAACAATATTGACGAAAGGAAGTCCCTAGATAAAATACTTCCAGTAATTCAGAAGCGTCTTGAATTCCTGCATAAGGAGAGTAATGATTGGTCAAATAGCTTTGTTGTAAATATTTTTGGAGAGAACGAATTAAAGATTTCTCATGGTGAAATAGTAAAAGAGTGGATACATAAATTAGAGAATTCAACCATAAGTATAGTTCAACCTTCAAAAAGCATTGATCAGAAGCACTTTTTGATTGATACTAGCATACATTTTGAAGTAATAGATAGCCTAAACCATAATTTGGTTCAAAACATCAAGAATAATAATCCTGAATTAATAGGCAGTGAAATTCCAGCAGGTTTTTCTATTAACGTTAATTCTGAATATGTAAATTGGCTAAACGAAAACATAGATGATTTATCTATTGCAACAAAGATTCATGATGAGAAGGCTGAAAAAAAGCTTCATGCTTATAGAGAGTGGCAAAAGAAGGAACACTCTGTAAGGTACAAAATAAAGTCAGGAGATACTTTAGGCAAAATAGCATCAAGCTACAATGTAAGGATTAAAGATATTATGGCCTGGAATAGAATGAAAACTAGTCGAATTAGAGCTGGAAAAACTCTAATCATTAAGATATAATAGATTTCGGTGGACGAAGAAAAAACTATAAAACCAATTTATATTCTATTGCAATTACTTCTACTTTTTGCAATACTCCTCGGTGTGAGTTATTTCTATCCTAAAGATGGAATTAGTATAGCAGGGACTAAACTAGAGTTTGCCACAGTAAATGAAATTTTCGGAATAGATGATGATACTTCTACTATTGAAAAAACTCTTGTAATACCTACAATAGACAGTCTAACAGAAAAAACAGCAATCGTAATTATAGATACAGCGGCTATAAGGCGTAAAAGAGATTCTATAAACTATATCAATCACAACTTTCAATATTCGAAAAAAGGAAAGGAAAGCCTTTACAAATTCTTTGGAAAGCTTGATAATTCTAGAGAACAACAAGTAAGGATAATCCATTTTGGTGATTCGCAGATTGAAGGAGATAGAATGAGTGGACTAATTAGAAACGAACTTCAAAAGCGCTTTGGAGGTTATGGACCGGGACTTTTTACGGTAAAACCAATCGCAAACAGCCTAGCTGTAAATCTAAAAATCTCTTCTAACTGGAATCGCTCAATTGGATTTATTAAAGTTGATACTAGTATAAGCGACAAATACGGAGTTTTGTTCGCGTATTCGAATTTTGACGAAGCAGTGAATATTAAACAGAATGGTGAATTAGCCGAAGACTATAGTGCATCAATCAGAATCCGAAAGCACAATAAATCGTATCACCGCACCAGAAAGTACGATGTGATGAGATTGTTCTACAATCTTGAAGAAGGATCTCAAGTATTGGATATTGTTTGCTCTTCAAAAGATATGAGTTTTAAGAACTCAGACTCCTTGGAATTAAAAAGAAACAATGTATTATCTAGTGCAACAGTTTCTATTGAATCTAGAAAGACCGACTTTATTGATCTATATTTCAAAGGAGAGTCTAGACCGGATATTTTAGGGATTTCTCTTGAAAGTAATAAAGGGGTTGTATTAGACAATGTAGCTCTAAGAGGGTCATCGGGAACAATGTTTAAAAGGACAAATAAGGAAGCGTTAAGTGATATGTTTTCTCTCTTAGACCCGAAACTAATAATTTTGCAGTTCGGCGGCAATGTTATTCCTTATATAAAGGAAGAAAAAAAACTCAAGGGTTATACTAGGGGTATTGCAAGGCAAATACGTTACTTAAAACAATTAAACCCAAACGCCGCAATTGTTTTTATTGGCCCAGGAGATATGTCAACAAAGAAAAAAACTAAATATATATCGTATCCTGTACTACCCTCTCTAATTAGCTCATTGAAGAATGAAGTAATAAAAAATGGGTGTGTCTATTGGGACATGTATGAAGTAATGGGAGGAAATAACTCAATGGTCGATTGGGTAAATAATGACCCAAAAATGGCTGCCGAAGATCATATTCACTTCACCCCTACTGGTGCAAAATGGATTTCTAAGAAATTTATCAACTCTCTTTTCTTGGCCTACGATAAATACCGAAACAACATAGAAAACAAAAGTATAGCTAAGAATAGTAAGACAAATAAAAAAGGCGCCATTACCCCAAATACCGAAGAAATTTAAACAATGAATAAAATACAATATATAGCAGTCTTAGTTTTATCGTGGGCATCATTGCTTGGGCAAAATCCACATGTTTTGCCATATTATGATTTCATCGATTACTCTAAGGCAGAATTAAAGCTTAATAGTCCAGGTTCTTTAGAGCATACATTTAATAAAATAGACAAAATAGCTACAACTGGTAAAGGGAAACTGAAAATACTTCAATTAGGAGGATCTCACATTCAGGCAGATATATGGACTAATGAAATGCGAGAAAGATTCCAAAGTCTATCTCCTGATTTCTCAGGTGATAGAGGTTTTATTTTTCCATTTAAAGCGGCTAAAACCAACAACCCATCAAATTATAAAGTTATTAACGAAGGAAAATGGCAAGGTTTTAGAAGTTCAGTATCATACCACAACTCAGAATATGGATTAAGTGGTATTACTTGTAAAACAAAAGATGAAAATGCTTCAATAACAATACAGCTTGTAGGATTAAATAAAAAAAGTAATTTATTTAATAAGATTACTGTTTTTCATAAAAACACAAATGAATATTATGGTTTAGATATTGATATCCCATACAAAACAAAACATTACGATAACATTATTGGAGCCACAGTTTTTGAGCTAGAAGATTACAGCAGTGAATTTAAATTCACACTGAAAAGAGATAACACCGAAGAGATTAAATTTGAGCTTTATGGTTTTTATCTTGAGAATGATTTCTCTGGAATAGAATTAAACGCCATCGGAGTAAATGGAGCAGCAACAAAGCATTACCTAGGGTGTGACTATTTCGAGCAGCACTTAAGTGTTATTAAACCCGATTTAGTTATATTCAGTATCGGAATAAACGATGCATTTAACTC
>JAGLEB010000199.1 GCA_023145275.1 Flavobacteriales bacterium
TCACACCTTCACTACTTCTTCTCCTATTCAACTCCTCAGTAACTTTCTCCGTCGTTTCTTGATCAAGAGGATATAATGTCATAAATATTGCGGCTACAAAAGCAATTACTGTTGGAACCCAACTCATCAACATTATTATACCGGGTATTGCTCCTTCTATAGCAATTGTATCTTTTCCGTCGTAATTGAAATAAGCTAATACGAAACCAATTATTGCTCCGGCTATACCTCCACCAAATTTTGTGGAGAACGACCCTGCTGAATAAATTAGTCCAGTTGCTCTACGCCCATTTTTAAATTCTGAGAAATCGGCAACATCGCCTAGCATTACAAAGAATAAGGTTGGAAATATCGCAGCCGCAAATTCAGAAATTATACCTATTGAAAATATTCCAACAATATCTCCTGGTTCCATAAACATTAGGAAAGCATTTACTACTCCCGAAAAAATCAATGAGTAAATAAATAATCTTTTCTTACCGAATTTTCGCCCTAGCATTGAGGTTGCCATAGCCCCAGCAATTGATGCCAAAGTAAGACCTACCATGTATGAGCCTGCTAGTAATTGATCGTGAATGTAATGTGTAAAGTAAATTACAACAATACCTTGTTTTATAGAATTGTAAATATTGAATAGCAATCCAATGCCAAGTAAAACTAACCAAGGTTTGTTTGTAATTAAATCTTTGAAATCTTGTTTAAGATTACTCTCTTGTGCTTTTGGAGGTTTTACTCTTTCTTTTGTACTGAAAAAAGTAATAAACATCGCCATTATTAAGAAGAAAGACATAAGGTACATTGAGTAGCTATATCCTTCTTTTTGATCGATTATTGAAATACTATCCTCATTTATTGTTTCATCGCCTTCAACAATAAAACGGTATTCTTTAGTAGCCTCCATATTGAAGCTTTTACCTTTTGTTGGAACACCATCAGCATTATCAAAATTAGAGAATAAGGCAATGTTATTTTCTGTACTGATATTTGCATTTTCTACATCGTTAGGTGCAGAAACGGTAATCTCAAATTTATCAGTATCTAATTTATGCACTGATACCGTTGGATTTATATTTCCGAAAGAAGCCACTAGAAACAGTAAAGCTCCTTGCACCAACATTCCACCTGCAAAAGCACCTACCATACGAAAAGAACCAATGCTTGTACGTTCTTTATCGTCGCCTGTCATTACAGCCATTAATGCACCGTAAGGAATATTATTTGCGGTGTAAATAAGTGTAAAAAGGATGTATGTTGAATATGCGTAAACTATTTTTCCAGAATCACTTAAATCAGGAGCAGTAAACAAAAGTGAAAGAATTGCTCCTAAAGGGATGGCTGTCCAAAGTACCCAAGGGCGGAATTTACCGTATTTAGAATTGGTTCTATCGCCAATAATTCCCATTAGCACATCGCTAATCCCATCACTAAATCTAGCTACTAAAAATAGAAGACCTACTGCAGCGGGATTCAACCCAAACACATCAGTATAAAAAATAAATAGGAAGGTAGCAACACCACGCCATGCGATATTTGCAGCACCATCGCCAAGCGAATAACCTATCTTTTCTAAAACTGATACTTTCTGATTCATAAAGACTCTGTATTTATTTAAAGCAAAAGTATTTGTATTGATAAGGTTTTCGGTTTACTTATCGTTCGTATTGATTACGATAATTAGACCTTTTGTATATTTTTGTTTAATTGTTTGTCGAAATCATAGACCTCGTAGCGCCTGCCTGTCGTTAGATAGGTCGTTGACCTACGAGTGTCGGGTGAAAGAATAAAAGATTGAAAGGAATCCAACACTACGAGGAGCTATGCACGCTCGTGGGTTTACGTCTATCTAAAGAAATCAAATTCCAACTTTACAGGACTAGTTCCTTTAAACGGGATTACACCTGTTAAAGCATCTACAACTGCTTTTTGCGAAAACTTATCTATACTATATGTGTTTATTCTTATGGGTGCGCTATCAAAATAGAAATTCACGTAGTAAGGATTGCTATACGATATCGCAATAATTTTACTTTGAGGAATCATTCCCATAGTCCACAATCCTAGAGCTTCTTTATTTTTTAGCATAGAAGCACCAAGTGGGTGGAAATATCTATTCTCGAAAGCAACGATAACCTTGTCGTACTTTTCGAAAAAGTCTAGTTTATCTTGCCAATCGAAGAAAATAGGATTGTGCAACATCTTATCTACAGTAAAACCTTTTTCTCTAAGTAGTTTTGCTGTGTAACGTAAATCTTTCCTCATATCGTTATGACTCAAATTCACTATCAATATTCTTTTACTGTTTGTTGGATTTAGAGGAATCTCATTATTGTTATCTGCCAAAAGTGTAACTGCATTATTTGCAATTTCTTGAGTAGTAGATTTTATTTTTGCAATATCCTTCTCTGTCATTGCATCAAATAGATTGTCCTTCTTTTTAAGTAATCCAAATTTCTCTCTTACTCCCCAAATTCTTTCTACAGCATCGTCAAGTCTCGACATAGGTATTTCGCCTCTGTTAATTCTAGCTTCAATGGTATCCATATAAGATAGAGCTGGCCATAAAACTAAATCTACACCTGCCTTGAAAGATTCTACAGCAGTTTCCATTTCGTTTTTATAGTATCCACCTACACCTCCCATATTTAGGGCATCGGAAATTATTACTCCATTAAATTTCATTTTATCTTTCAGTAAATCTTGCATCAATTCGCTAGACAGTGTAGCAGGTGGAATAATACCATTTATAGTTTCTTTCTGATAAGCAGGAAAACGAATGTGACCAACCATAATACAAGGAGCTCCATCGTTAATCAAGTTCTGAAATAATGTTCCAAAACTTCCCTTCCATTCGCTCATAGAAAGATTGTTGGCAGATGTAATAAAATGTTGGTTCTTCATAGTAGCTCCATCGCCAGGAAAATGTTTAATTGTAGCAACTATGCCAGCATCATTCATCCCTTTAATTTGTGATTTTAATAAAGGATAAGCCCTGTTAGCATCATCAGAAATAGATCGCTCGATAACTAAATTTTGTAAAGGATTCATATTCAAATCTACCACGGGGTGCAAGAGCCAATTAAAACCAAGTGATTTTGATTCTCTTGCTACATTGTACCCGAAATTGTAAGA
>JAGLEB010000002.1 GCA_023145275.1 Flavobacteriales bacterium
TTTGCCTTTAACCTTAACTTAGGTTCCAATTTAATAACGAGCAATAATATACTTGAAGATAAAATGTTTTTTTTTATAAATATCGCAGAATAACGCATACTAAATAATTCCGATAATTTGGAATAATAGAATCCATAATATTGTAAACACACCTGCTATACCAATAGACAGAGCACTCATTGCTCCTTCTACTTTTCCGTATTCCATCGCTTTTCCTGTTCCTATAGCATGAGCGGCTGTACCAAGTGCAACACCTTTAGCTATTGGATGCGTTATATTTAATACTTTGTAGACAAAAGGCACTATCAATACCGAAAACACACCAGTTATTGACACTGCAATAATAGCTATAGATTGATTTCCTTTCAACATATCGGCAACTGCGAGAGCAATTGGAGTTGTAACCGATCTACCCATTATAGATTTCGTCAAAAACTCATCTAAACCAAATAATTTAGACAATAATACTACTGACAATATAGCAGATAACGAACCAAGCAATATTCCACTAATTATTGCTTTTGAGTATTTCTTAAGATATGACCAGTTTGTATAAAGTGGCACTGCCAACACAACTGTAATTGGACCTAAAAACATATGAATTAAATCGCCTCCTTTCTTGTAGCTCTCATAAGGAATATCGAATGCCAAGAGAACAAGCACAAGCATAAAAACAGAAAGTAGCATTGGGTTAACCCAGCTCTTACCACTTTTATCGCGTATTTTCACTCCTAACCATCCTATTGCCAATGTTAGAAACAATCCAAAAACGGGGTTTTCTAAAAACTTATCCATTTCTTTCATCTTTTCGTTTAGCAATAAACTGCACTAATAATGCCGTTACAGAAATTGTTATCACAACTGAAATCATTACTAACAATATTACCTGAAGTAAAAAACCATCGAGAATATGATAACTAGCCATAATTCCAGCAGTTGCAGGAATAAAGAAAAACATCATGTTATTAAGAAAGAAATCAGAAACCTGCTTTATCTTTTCAACTTTTATAACTTTAAGATGTAGAAGAAGAAGCATAATTAGTAATCCGATAATACTGCCAGGGAGTGGTAAATTAAAAGCATGTTCCAAAAACAGTCCTGAAAGATAGACTGCCAATATTATTGCCAATTGACCTATAATTTTCATCGTAATTGTTTTTTTTGACCTCTTAAATATAGAAGAATTACTTGACTTTTGGGTACAAAAAAAGGCAAGCTACCCACATCGCACTGCTACAACCGTTTACCCTTGCTGTGTTCCCACCCTGGGGGATTCAACAGGAGCTAGTCGTGTGGGACTTGCCGGGTGCAAATGTACAATATTTACATACTTCAGCAAGTATTTTTAAATGTTTTTTAGATGTTTTTTCACATAGTAGATTTCAAGACTGAAACACAAGACTTTAGTGATCTGTTTTTATTATTAAAGCTCGAAGGTGGGCAGATTAAAAGCCATATTTAATAGAATATAGATAGTCTATTATACTGAAAGTTTAGCTAGATAATCGAAATGTTCGCCTTCTTTAATCAAT
Source organism: Flavobacteriales bacterium (assembly GCA_023145275.1). Taxonomy (GTDB): domain Bacteria; phylum Bacteroidota; class Bacteroidia; order Flavobacteriales; family JADGDT01; genus JADGDT01. The sequence continues at coordinate 1,533 of JAGLEB010000002.1, forward strand.
TCACATTTCATACCTACACTTTTAGCTGCATCTTGCAATTTCGGAAAATCGATATATAACCAGTCGAATTCTTCAGAACTATTATTTTTGTAATGCATCTGAAATGTCATTTCTCCGAGATACTCTCTTCCCATATCTATCCACATCCCTCCATCTTCGTCCTCAAACATATATGATATATCAGACGAGTCAAGTAATACCTGTCCAGATTCGTTCAAAAGCTTTTTTAGCTTACTAAGAAAATTGGGTAAATCATTCAACCTACGTGCTAATCCAATTCCATTCATCAATAAAAGTAAAGTGTCAAATTTCTCTCCTTTGAAATCTTCAATCGCAATATTTTCAACATTCTTAACACCTCTAGCTTTAGCTACTCTACAAGCTCCCTTAGATATATCAATTCCTTTTACCTCAATCCCTTTGTTTTGCAATTCTAAAGCATGACTACCCGAACCACAACCTATGTCTAAAACTTTACCTTTACATGAATCTAAAGCTAATTTTTCGAGCTCCGGCATATCTTTCCATCTCCTAAACAAATAGGGTAATGGCATTTCATCCTCTTCAGTAATATTAGATGTCGTGATAATATCTTCACTATACTTCTTGTTCCAAAAATCTATTAATGCTTCTCCTAAAATATCTTTCATAAAAAATTACGTATTACAATTAGCCTAGTCAGTTATCTTCAAAACTATTACATTTGTAGAAAACAGTTACACACAATGCAAGATATTCTTAAAGATCTTCCTCAACGTGCCAAAGATAAGCATAACGAAAATAAAAAATACTTTCAAAAGCTGAGAAAAAAGAAGCCTAAGCAATTAGACTTAATTATGCAGGATATACACGACGAAGTATTTGAATATATTGATTGTCTAGCTTGTGCAAACTGCTGTAAAACTACTGGTCCACTGCTAAAAGACAAAGACATAGAACGTTTAGCAAAATTCTTGAAGATGAAATCTAATTCGTTTATTGAACAATACCTGAGAATTGACGAAGACAACGACTATGTTTTCAAAGAGATGCCCTGTGTTTTTTTAGCTGCAGATAATTATTGTTTAGTCTATGAGGCTAGACCAAAAGCATGTAGAGAATATCCTCATTTAGATAGAAAAAAGATATTTCAGATTGGAAATCTAACTGTGAGAAATACAGAAATTTGTCCGGCAGTTTTTGATGGTGTAGAAATTCTAAAAAAGAAAATACCATTGAAATAATACCTTAAATCAACAACTTCAATAAGGAATTAAGTAGTTAATTCCTTATTGAAGAAATGATATCGTATCTATTAAAAAACTACATATTTTCTCATATAATATTCAAAACTTCAAAGTCGTTATGAACTGAGAACTTAATATATTACTCTGCCATTATCTAGGTAAATATACCTCCAAAAGCTTTGCTTCTTCTACAACTTCTATCTCTACTTCGTTAATTGAAGCAGGAAGCAATACTGTTTCTCCTTTTTTAATATTCAGAGAATAATTATCATATTTCAGGTTCACTTCACCCTCCATAAGCATATATATAACAAAAGAATCTAAACCATCATAAGAAATACTTTTAGCTTCATTTAGCTCAAACAAGTTTGTCTCGAAATAGGAGCATTTCTCTAGCTGGGTTCTTTCATTTTTAATAGCTGTATATTCCGTTTTATAACTATCATAGCCATTAAAATCAAGAGCATCAAGAGCATATTCAGTATGTAATTCGCGTTCCTGACCATTATCGTCTACCCTATCCCAATCATATATCCTGTACGTTATGTCTGATGTTTGTTGAATTTCTGCTAGCATAATTCCAGCTCTAATAGCGTGCACCCTACCAACAGGAATGAAGAATACATCCCCAGCTTTAACTTTCTCTGAATTTAATATATCACCTAACTCTTTGTTTTCGAGCTTATCGAGATATAATTGTTTATCTAATGTTTGGTTAAACCCTGAAATCAACTCTGCTCCTTCTTCAGCATGTATAACATACCACATCTCAGTTTTTCCAAATGAGTTGTGGCGTACTTTTGCTAAATCATCATTAGGATGAACCTGAATAGAAAGATCATCTTGAGCATCAATAAACTTTATCAACAGAGGAAATTCATCTTGAAACTGCTCATAAACTCTCTTACCAACAAGTTGTCCTTCATACTCATTAAGCAGCTCTTGAAGATCTTTTCCTGCTAGTTCCCCATTAGCAACTACAGAGATATCGCCCTTTACTCCACTCAACTCCCATGACTCGCCAGTTTTTTCACTTGGAATATCTTTATTTAAAACTGATTTCAATCCATTTCCTCCCCAAATTTTCTCTTTTAAAATCGGCTGAAACTTAAACGGATAAAGCTGTACATCTTTCATAAGACAACAATATTTTTTTATTTATTTTTTCAAATGCAAATATATAATATTAAGTCCTTGAATCCTTCGTTTTCATCCGTTAAAACACAGTTTTAACAAGGTGTTTTCCGACATCTATCAATACAAAAAACAACAAGACCTCAATCCTTTAACGCTAAAGTAATTATATCTATATTTGCATGCTCAAAAAACAGAGCTTATACAGACTCGTATGATTAAAAGAATTTCAATAAAAGAATACCTCAAAAACTTTAAAGAATTTCCAACTATAGACGTAAGGTCTCCAGGTGAATTTGAAAAAGGACATATTCCATCGGCTAAAAACGTTCCTCTTTTTTCAAACGAAGAGAGAGCAGTTGTTGGCACAATTTACAAGCAGGAATCTAAAGAAGCAGCAATTGAAAAAGGATACGAAATTGTAAATCCAAAATTGGACTATTACATTTCGGCTTCTCTTGAAGTTGCTCCCGATAAAAAAATTGTAGTTCATTGTTGGCGAGGAGGAATGCGATCTGCTTCTGTAGGTCAACACCTTTTAGATAATGGATTCGAGGAAGTATACCTTATCGAAGGTGGGTATAAAGCATTCAGAGGAGCTATTACCGCTTTCTTTGAGCAAGAGTTAAAACTTATTGTTTTAGGAGGATATACTGGTAGTGGTAAAACTGAAATTCTTCTTGAAATTGCTAAAACAGAAAGTCAAGTTGTAGACCTTGAAGGGCTAGCAAATCACAAAGGATCGGCATTTGGAGGTATAGGACAAAAAGAACAACCTTCAACCGAGCACTTTCAAAATATATTATTCTTTGAGATGGACAATCTAGATATTAACAAACATATCTGGATTGAAGACGAAAGTAGTAATATTGGAAAAGCAATTCTACCCAAGAGTCTATTCAATCAGATTAGGGAGCAAAGAGTATTTTTTATTGATATTCCTCGAAATGAAAGAGCATACTTTCTAACTCAAACTTACGGAAAACAACACAAAGATAATCTAAGAGACTCAATATTAAGAATTCAAAAAAGATTAGGACCTCAAAATACAACATCTGCTGTAGAAGCATTAGAAAACAACGATTTAACAAGGGTAGCAGAATTGTCATTGATATACTACGACAAAGCATACTTAAGAGGGGTTGAAGCAAGAAATCTTATTACAGAAATAAAATTAGAGAAGGTAGATGAAATTGAAAATGCTAAAACACTTAAAGCTTTTGTCGATGATTACTACTCTAAAAACAATTAATACAAAGTACACGAATATTATATTATGGAAGATGTTTTAGACGGAATAAAAGGGATAAAAATGACTAAATATAGTCATGGTGCAGGATGTGGATGTAAGATCTCTCCAAAAGATTTAACATCAATATTAAAAACTCAGATTACACAGGTAGGAACAGATAATTTAATCGTTGGGAATGATACTCGTGATGATGCCGCTGTTTACGATATAGGAAATGGACAAGGTATAATTAGTACAACCGATTTCTTTTTACCAATTGTTGACGACCCATTTAAATTTGGTAAAATTGCAGCTGCAAATGCTATAAGCGATATATATGCAATGGGTGGGAAACCACTTATGGCAATAGCTATTTTGGGATGGCCAGTTAACAAACTTTCAAACGAAGTTGCAAACAGTGTACTCGAAGGAGGAAGAGCTATCTGTAAAGAAGCAGGAATACCTTTAGCAGGCGGACATAGCATTGACAATCCTGAGCCTATTTTCGGACTTGCAGTTACTGGAATTGTTGATCTAGACAAGCTTAAGAGAAACGATCAAGCTGAGTCAGGGAGTGTTTTATTCTTGACAAAGCCTCTTGGAGTAGGAATACTTGCTACAGCGCAGAAAAATGGAACTATTAAGCCCGAACATGCTGATATAGCTCCAGATTCTATGATGAAACTTAATAATGTTGGAGACAGACTTTCTAGAATAGATGGAATAACTGCGATGACCGACGTTACAGGATTTGGACTTTTAGGTCATTTACTTGAAGTGTGTGAAGGAAGCGGATTGTCTGCAGAATTATACTCAGATAAAATTCCTGTTTTCGATCCTGTGGAAGAATACATAGATCTTGGTAATATACCTGGTGGAACGAAAAGAAACTGGGAAAGCTACGGTGATAAGGTTTCTATAATTTCAGGTGACACAAAATTACAAAATATTCTTTGTGATGCACAAACAAGTGGTGGGCTATTAATAGCTGTAAAAGAAGAAATGGTAGAAAAGGTTAAGTCAATCCTAATAGAAGAGGGTCTTTATAGCGAATCAATTGGTAAACTTAACACCTACAATGGTGGAAAACATATTATTGTAAAATAATTTTATTTCACCCACATTATATCTTAATTGGTATTCTGTGGGTGAACAAATATTTCATTTACGCTTTTTCAACAGATATAAATTCTTCACAAATACCTTACCAAAACCATGGCTATAAATAGATGTCCAAACTGCAATTCTAAGCAAAAGATTAGCAAAGTAATTTTTCAGAGAACAAGATCGGCATGGGCCTGTGACAACTGTGGTTCTAAAATTGAGCACGACACTACCGGTAGATATTTTAGTATCGGAATAATATCGGCGCTTGGTATACTCGCAGTTTACCTAGACAATAATTTCATTCACAATTACTGGGCCGTTAGAATTGTATGGGTGCTAGTTTCTGTATTAATCTTTTCTCAGAATAAGCTTATCTTATCTAAAAGAGACTAAGATATTTTTAGATAATTACTACCCCAACCAACCTTCCCTATCCAAACTTCTGTACTGAATTGCTTCGGCAAGATGATGGTTTTCTATATTCTCAGTTCCTTCGAGGTCGGCTATTGTCCTCGAAACTTTTAAAATTCTGTCATAAGCTCTTGCTGATAATCCTAACTTCTCCATAGCTTCTTTTATAAGATTTTTTCCCGAATCAGTCAATTTACAGAATTTTGCAATCTGCTTGGGTCCCATCAAAGCATTAGAATGAATTTTATTGAACTCTCGAAATCTCTCAATCTGAATTTCTCTAGACTTTATAACTCTTGCCCTAATCTCTGAGCTTGACTCTCCCCTACGCTCTTCTGATAATTTTTCGAATGGCACTGGCGTAACTTCTATATGAATATCTATCCTGTCGAGCAATGGACCCGAAATTTTACTTAAATATCTTTGCATCTCAAATGGGCTAGATACTAAAGCTTTATCAGGATCGTTAAAATACCCACTTGGCGATGGATTCATTGAGGCCACAAGCATAAAGCTAGACGGATATGTAACTGTAAATTTAGCCCTCGAGATTGTTACTTCTCTATCTTCTAAAGGCTGTCTTAAAACTTCTAAAACATTCTTTTTAAATTCTGGCAATTCATCCAAAAATAAAACTCCATTATGCGAAAGAGATATTTCACCAGGCTGCGGATATGAACCTCCACCTACTAAGGCAACATCGGAGATAGTATGATGAGGTGACCTGAACGGTCTAATACTGAGCAATCCAACTTCCTCGTTTAATTTCCCCGCTACAGAATGAATCTTAGTTGTTTCTAAAGCTTCATGCAAACTCATGGGAGGTAATATCGACGATATTCGCTTTGCCAACATAGTCTTTCCTGAACCTGGAGGGCCCACCATAATAACATTGTGCGATCCCGAAGCAGCAATCTCAAGACAACGTTTAATATTTTCCTGTCCCTTCACTTCAAAAAAATCAAACTCGCTCTTTTCTAAGTTTTCATAAAAAAATTGCCGCGTGTCAATTTCTATAGCTTGCAACAACTCTTCTCCTTCTAAGTGTCTTATAGCTTGCATGATATTATCCACTCCGTAAACATCAATATTATTAACAACTCCAGCTTCTTTTGCATTCTTTTCGGGAACTATAATCCCTTTAAATCCTTCTTCGCGTGCTTTAATAGCAATTGGCAGACTTCCCTTTATAGGTAGCAAACTGCCATCGAGAGATAATTCGCCCATAATAATATATTCCGATAAGTTTGGAACTTTTATCTGTGATGATGCAGCTAAAATACCAATCGCTATACCTAAATCATAAGCACTACCCTCCTTGCGCATATCGGCAGGCGCCATATTAATAGTGATTTTTTTGCGGGGCATTTTATACGAATTATTCTTTAAGGCTGCACTTATCCGATACGAACTCTCTTTAATTGCACTATCTGGCAATCCTACTAAATGATATCCTGCACCTTTCGCTACATTTACTTCTATAGTAATTGTAGTCGATGAGACGCCAAAAACGGCACCTCCATAAACTTTCTCTAACATAACTTTGGGTATTAGTTGCTAAACAAATAATTGTAAATAACTAATCTTCAAGTTAATACTATTTTAATTAAACTCCTAACATTAAAGAAGATAACAATTACTATTAGCCAAGTTCTTTTTGTAAATTTGAAAACTATAATTTATTTCTAAGAATGATTAAGAGAAAAACAAAGCAACTTTGTCTGAAAGACCCTGATTACATAAAAAAGCAACTCTTGCGATGGGGCCAAAAATTCGACACCTTTGTACTATTAGACTCAAGCGGTTATAAAGGAAAATACTCTAATTTTGATTTTGCTTGTGCTACTCTTCCCATTTCTGAGATAAAACTGGAAAATGAGAGAGATTCATTTATACAATTGAAAAAATACCAAGAAGAAGTAAAAGATTGGATATTTGGTTATTTGACATACGATTTAAAGAATGATATTGAAAGACTCACTTCTTCAAACTATGATGGACTTAAATTTCCAGCTTTACATTTTTTCAACCCTGAAATCATATTTTTCTTGAGAGGAAATAAGCTTGAGGTTTCGTATCCAGATAGTTCTGATGAAATTTATATCGATGGTATTCTTGAAGAGGTATTAAACACTGATTTAGAGGTAAACTTCGATGAAACGAGGCTTCACATTCAAAATAGAATACCTAAAGAAGCATACCTAAACAGCGTTCAAAAACTTAGAGAACACATTAAAAGGGGAGATATTTACGAAGTAAACTACTGCCAGGAATTCTATTCTGAAAATGCAGTTATCGACCCAGTAGATAAATACATTAAGCTAAATGAAATATCTACACCTCCTTTTGCAAGCTTCTACAAACTTGATAAGCATTTTCTAGTTTCGGCATCACCAGAACGGTTTATTCAAAAACACAGAGAAAAGGTTATTTCTCAACCAATAAAAGGCACTGCAAGAAGAGGAAAAAACACTACTGAAGACCTTCAAATAATAGAAGCTCTTAAGAACGACGAAAAAGAAAGAGCCGAAAATATAATGATAGTAGATTTAGTGAGAAACGACCTTTCTAAAACTTCAAAAATAGGAACTGTTGAAGTAAATGAATTATGTGAAATATATTCTTTTCAACAGGTACATCAAATGATTTCTACAGTATCATCAGAAGTTGACGATACTAAATCTCCTATAGATATTATAAAAAACATGTTCCCAATGGGATCCATGACCGGGGCGCCAAAAATAAGAGCAATGCAGCTAATAGATATATACGAAAAGACTAAACGTGGTTTATATTCTGGATCGGTTGGGTATATCACTCCTCATGGCGACTTTGATTTCAATGTTATTATTAGGTCTATTTTGTATAATGAAGAAAAACATTACCTTTCATTCACAGTTGGAGGTGCTATAACATATAAATCAGACCCTGAAAAAGAGTTTGAAGAAACAATGATTAAGGCAGATGCTATTTTTAGAATTCTAAAACATGATTAACAGCTTTAAAAAACATTTAGACAAGCACTTTAGTTTTGTATTCGAAAGTAAAATTTTGATTGGACTAAGTGGTGGACTCGACAGTATAGTCCTATCTCACTTGTTAAAAAATTTGAATATTGAAATTGCTCTTGCCCACGTTAATTTCAACCTGAGAGGAGAAGAATCTAACAAGGATGAATTCTTCGTTATACAATGGGCACAAGAGAACAAACTTGCCCTTTTCAAAACTAGTTTCCAAACAGAAAAGGAATCGAAAAAGAGGAAGATATCTATTGAGATGGCAGCAAGAGACCTTAGATATGACTGGTTCAAGTCGCTTATTAAGGATTACTCTTATAATTATATTGCAGTTGCCCATCACTTAAACGACAACATAGAAACTGTTTTAATGAACCTCAGCAGAGGAACAGGGATAGATGGGATTACTGGTATGAACAACATTTCTGGCAAAGTAATTAGACCTCTGCTTCCATTTACAAGAAAGGAAATAGAACAATATGCTAATGATAATGATTTAGAATGGCGCGAGGATTTATCAAATCGAGATACTATCTATAAAAGAAATAAGATTAGACACGAACTGATTCCTATTTTTGAAGAATTAAACCCTTCTTTCCTAGAATCTTTTGCAAAAAACATAAATAACTTTAAACAAAGCTCTGATATACAAAAAGAATATATTGAAAACGTAAATTATGATTTTTGGAATGAGAAAGATGATATTATTGAGATTTCAATTCCTAAACTTAAAGAACTTACAGCATTTGAAACCATTTTAAGAGAAAAACTACTCACTTACAATTTTAAAAATATTGACGATATAATTAAGGGATTAGAATCTATTTCTGGAAAAGAATTCTTTTCTCAAACTCATAGAATAATAAAAGATCGCAATCATCTATTATTAAGTAAGCTAAAAGAAAAAAAAACATCATCATTCTTCATTACTGAAGATGATACTATCGTTAATACTCCTATAAACATTTATTTAAGTGAGAATAAGCATTTAAACAAAACACGAAATCTAAATATTGCCCAATTCGATAAGTCGAAGCTTACCTTCCCACTTGAATTGAGAAAATGGGAAAACGCCGACTTTTTCTTTCCTATTGGCATGAATGGAAAGAAAAAAATTAGCAAGTTTTATAAAGATGAAAAATTCTCTACTATTGACAAGGAGAATCAGTGGTTGCTAACTTCTGGATCTGCTATTATATGGGTTATTGGCAAGAGAATGGACGAAAGATTTAAAGTTACGGAAAGTACTTCAGCTGTAATACAATTTGAATTTTTCCCATAAAAAAAAGGTATCTCCCTTGAAAATACCTTTTTAAACTAACCCAAAATCTTACTATGAAATGCTCTTCAGCATGTATAAAAAACCTGTATCACTACAGTTCCCTTGTTTCTTACTCTGCAAATATGCGACATAAGGTATTTGTGTCATAATTATAATGACAAGAGAAGTAAAGCTTTTGTAAACAGGTGTTTTTACAGGACAAATACAATATTTAGACAATATGGAAAGCTTCAATTAATAAAACTCAAGATCAGCTCGATAACAAATGCATTTATGAAGTTAATAAAAAACGCTCCTACAATCGGGATCACCATAAATGCTTTTGGAGCTGCTCCATAACTTTGCGATATAGCAGACATATTTGCCATTGCAGTAGGTGTAGCACCTAAGCCCATTCCAATAACTCCAGCCGACATTACTGCAGCTTCATAGTCTTTCCCTAATACCTTAAACAGAACAAAGACAACGAAAAGTATAATTACTATAATTTGTAAAACCATAATAAATAATATTGGCAATATTCCTGCCGCCAGCTCCCACAACTTAGTACTCATTAACGACATGGCTAGAAACACACCTAAGCTCAAATCAGATACCATCGATAGTGTTGGAGAATGTTCTGGGCATTCTATCTTCGGAAATAGCAATGGGACTATATTAGTCAGTATTAAACCCCCAATTAAACTTGAAACAAACAAAGGAACATTTACTCCTAGATATTCAAACATATCAACTAAATAAATCCCCAAACCTATAGCTAATGCACTCATTATAACAGCCATAAGCATAGAGTCTGAATTAATACTTAAAGTAGAACCATATTTTGCACCTATAGTAATAGGCTCTTTTTTTTCGGATGTAAGATTATTTCGTTTTATCAACCAATTAGCTACAGGACCAGCAATTATACCACCAGAAACAAGACCAAATGTAGCTACAGCTATTCCAATTTCCATTGCGTTATCAATTCCATAATGCTCTGCAAATATTGGAGCCCAAGCGATTGTGGTGCCATGCCCTCCTGATAAAGCTATGGAACCGCCTATTAATCCATAGTTAATGTCTTTCCCCATTGCTAAAACACCAAGTATTCCTGTTAAGTTTTGGATAAACAAGAACACTATTAACATCCCCATTAATATAAGCAAAACCCTACCTCCCTTTATTAGAGTTCTGATTTTTGTTTTAAGCCCAATGGTTGTAAAAAAAACAACTAATAATACATCCCTATAATGAAGAGCAAACTCAAATTCGAATCCAAAAAAGAAATATATTACCCCAAACAAGACAGAAACCAACACTCCACCACTTACAGGTTCCGGGATATTTAACTTTCTGAGAAACTCAAATTTACTATTTAAGAACTTCCCAAAGAAAAGAACAAGAATAGCGATGATTATTGTCTGACGAGAATCTAACTCCATGAGATAATGACATTTAGGTCATTAATATACTACTTTATTATTACTATAGCATTATAATTAACACACATTAATTGCTTATATTTGATATAAATATTGTAATAACCTACTTCTCTTTCTATTATGATTTGGATTGAACTATTATTATTCCTAGCTGCAATAGTTATAGGAGCACGAATTGGAGGCATCGGTATGGGTACTGTTGCTGGTATTGTTCTTATTATATTTGTATTTATATTTAAGATGCCAGAGGGTAGCCCTCCAATTATTGTACTTGGGATGATTATTGCTGTCATTACTGCATTAGCTACGATGGAGGCAGCGGGAGGACTCGACTTCTTGGTCAGTGTGGCAGAAAAGATCCTTCATTCTCGCCCTCAAAGCATTACTTTCTTAGGACCTATTATTACATATATATTAATTTTTGCTTCAGGAACTCAGCACGTAATTTATGCTCTACTCCCCGTTATTGCAGAGATTTCTCGTAAATCAGGGATTAGACCAGAAAGGCCAATGGCTATGAGTGTTATTGCGGCACAGCACGGATTGATAGCTTCTCCTATTTCTGCAACTACTGTTGCCATGGTAGGAGTTTTAACAACTCTTGGAGTAAGCCTAACAGACATATTAATAGTTATTATTCCATCTACGTTTATTGCTGTTCTTATTGGAGCCCTAGCGGTATCAAAAGTTGGAAAAAATTTAGATGAAGATCCTATTTATCAAGAGAAACTAAAAAATGGAGAAATAAAAGCACCTAAAGAACTTAAAAAGCTTGAAGGCATAGAACTAAAGCGTGCAAAAGGATCAACATTTACATTCTTTAGTGCGATTGTAATGATAGTTTTATTCGGTGTTTTTCCAGAACTACGTCCTGATTATGAAGTACTAGTAGATGGTGTAACGAAAACAAGTCAAATTTCGATGGGTGGAGCTATTATGATTATTATGCTTGCAGTAGCGGGATTAATCATGATTGTTTTTAAGGCTGAGGCCGAAAAGGCCGTGCGTGGGAATATTATGAAAAGTGGCATTGTTGCTCTAATATCAATCTTAGGTATATCATGGCTAGGATCATCATTCTTTGAAGGTAATAGAGTTGTAATAATCGAAACTATTTCAAGTCTTATAGAAGGCTATCAATGGGTTTTTGGAGTTGGACTATTCGTATTATCAATCCTTTTATTTAGTCAAGCTGCAACTGTTGTCACTCTCATGCCCGTTGGGGTTGCTTTAGGTATTCCGGCACCATTGTTAATTGCATTATATCCTGCTGTAAATGGATACTTTTTTCTCCCAACCTATGGAACAATAATTGCTGCCGTATCATTTGATCAAACAGGAACGACAAAAATCGGAAAGCACCTCATTAACCACAGTTTCATGCTACCAGGATTTGTAACTACAATTTCTGCTATTGTTATAGCCATGATTATCACATATGTACTTTAATAAAAATTAACCAGTTAAAAACAATTACAATGAAAGTATTTAAAACTTTTTTAAGTCTAGTTATCCTACTCTTTATAGGATTTAGCATTAGTGCTCAAGAGTACAGAACTGAAGAGGATCTTTTAGGGAAAATTAAAGTTCCTGCAGATGCATATTACGGAGCTCAAGCTGCAAGAGCTATTGAAAACTTCAAAATTTCTGGCCAATACACTAATGATTACCCCGATTTTTTAAAAGCTTGGGGAATGATAAAGATGGCTGCAGCTCAGGCGAATACTGAAGTTGGAAAAATGGATAAAAATGAGTTAAAATACATAGAGCAAGCATGTAAAGAAGTGATTGCAGGAAAATACAATGAACAATTCAGAATAGACCTTTATCAGGGTGGAGCTGGAACTTCTACTAATATGGCTGCAAACGAGATACTTGCAAATATAGCTCTTGAAAAATCAGGTAATAAAAAAGGTCAATACGATAAGATTTCGCCAAATGACCATTTAAACATGTCGCAATCTACAAATGATACTTACCCAACTTCGCTTAAGTTAACTATGCTTATCCAAAATGATAGATTGATTGAACAGGCAAAATTACTTGCAAAATCATATAGAGTATTAGGTAATAAATATCTTGAAGTTGTAAAAATGGGACGTACTGAATTTCAAGATGCAGTACCAATGACTGTTGGCCAAGAATTTCATTCTTATGCTTCGATGTTAGAGTGGGAGATTTCTAATTTAGAATATGCCTCTAAATCTCTTATGACATTAAATATGGGCGGTACAGCTATTGGAACAGGACTAAATGCTCCTAAAGGTTATGACAAAGCAGTAATAAAGCACTTAAGAAAAGTATCGGGTTATGATCTTGTGAATGCTGATGATATGATTGCTGCCACGTCTAGTTTACATTCATTTGTTGTATATTCTTCAGCTCTAAAAACGTTAGCTACTACTTTATCAAAACTGTCAAACGATTTGATAATACTTTCATCAGGACCTAGAAATGGAATTTTCGAAATTAATTTACCTCCAAGACAACCAGGATCATCAATAATGCCAGGAAAAGTAAACCCCGTAATTCCTGAGCTAATGGCCTTGGTTTCTTATAGAGTTATAGGAAACGATGTTACCGTAAATATTGCAGCTTCTGATGGCGACCTTCAATTGAATGCATATGAGCCAGTTGTTGGTTTAACAATATTTGAGTCTCAGAAATTACTAAGCAATGGAATGAAAACTTTCCGTGAGCAGTGTATTGATGGAATTACAATAAACGAAGAAGTTGACAAACGCAACTTAGAGACAACGATTGGAATTGTTACAGCATTAAACCCAGTATTAGGACATCATGTTGGTGACAAGCTAGCTAAAGAAGCAAAAGAGTCTGGGAAAGGTATTTTAGAACTAGTCCGCGAGCAAAAGCTACTTACTGAAGATCAGATCAATGAGTTATTATCTCCCGAAAACATGACAGGTCTTGATAAGTCTAAGTACAAAAACAAATAAAATGATTTTAAATATAAACACTATGAGAAAAGAAAACAGAATTAGTATTTTGTTAATTGCAATGCTACTTGTTGCAATCGTGCCTTTTAGTACAGCACAAGACAAAAAGTTACCAAACATTGTAGTATTAGCCACTGGTGGAACAATCGCTGGCTCTGGTGCTAGCGCAACTGGATCGAGTTACACTGCAGGAAAAGTTAGAATTGGCGAAATGATTGACGCAGTTCCAAACATTAGAAAACTTGCAAATTTAACTGGCGAGCAAACAGCAAATGTTGGGTCGCAAGATATGAATGTGAAAGTTTGGCTGATTCTTGCCAACCGAATTAACGAGTTATTGGCAAAAGATGATGTTGATGGTATCGTAATCACACATGGAACAGATACTCAAGAAGAAACTGCATTTTTCCTTAACCTTACAGTTAAAAGTGATAAACCTGTGGTAATGGTTTCAGCGATGCGTTCTGCTTCTGCTTTGAGTGCAGACGGACCTCTAAACTTGTATAATGGAGTAGCTGTAGCCGCATCTCCAGAGTCAAAAGGGAAAGGTGTTGTAGTTGTTATTAACGACGTTATATTATCGGCACATTCAGTGAAAAAGATGCTTACTACTCCTGTTCATGCTTTTCAGGCTCCTGAACATGGACAACTTGGAACGGCAAATTTTGGACAAGTTGAGTATTTCCATAACCCACATGGATTACACACCACACAGAGTGAATTTTCGGTTGAAGGTGTTAAAGAATTACCACGTGTTGACATTATTTATGGGTGTGCTGACGTATCTACAGATTTAATGGAGCTAATGATTAAAGCTGGAGCTAAAGGTATTGTTATTGCAGGTGTTGGAGATGGAAACATAAATACTGGCACATTAGAAGCAGCAAAGAGGGTTACAGCAAAAGGAACTCATGTTGTAAGAGCTTCACGTATTCCTATAGGTCAAGTATTAATCCACGGTGAGGTTGTTGATACTAAATGGGGTACTGTAGCTTCAGACGAATTAAGTCCACAGAAAGCGAGAATAGTATTAATGCTAGCTCTTCAGAAGTATGGGAATAAAATGAGCAGAGAAAAACTTCAAGAGCTATTAATAAACTATTAAATGCATTTAGTGGTTTATGCGGTAGGGATTGAAGTGACAGCTTTTGTGTGCCAAAGCTAATGAGACATTACTGATGAGAGCGACTTTAGGAGCTGCTCATATGTAATTGTTCGAATTGTTTTGGCACGCAAAACTATAACATAAAGCCCGCATATCATCCCTTTTTGGATGGTATGACCGTCATAATTATTTTATCAACAATACAATCTATAACATTTGAATGCCATAATAACTTCAAAATTTAACACTTATGAAATTCAGACTAATAATTACATTATTATTCCTGGGTATAATAAATATAACACAAGCTCAGGATAGACAAGCTGACACAACGTCTTATCGGACAATAATCCCTGAAAACAAGCAATCTCTACTAAAAAATATAGATATGATTGCTAACATGCAACTCGGGTTTAGAAACGATTATCAGGATGGAGAATACCTTGGCTCAAAATACAAATTCGAACAATTTAGACTTGAGATAAAAGGATATGTACACGAAAATGTATACTTTAGATTTAGACACAGATATACGAGTGACTTTCAACCACAATCAATAGATAAAATTATTAAAGGAGTTGATTTTGCGTATTTACGTATCAATCTATCTGAAAAATGGCAGTTTACACTTGGTAAAACTTATGCTGATTGGGGTGGAATAGAATTTGATATAAACCCAATTGAAATATATGAATACTCAGATATTATTGAAATGGCTGACAACTTTCTGACTGGTGCCGGTATTTATTACCAAGCTACTAGTAAACATGGTTTTTCGATTCAAATACTAAACTCTAGAACAGCCAATTTCGATGAAATTTATGGAACTCCTCCTCCACCATTTGAATTTGAAGCTTCCAAAATTCCTCTAGCAGGTGTAATAAACTGGAGAGGTAGTTTTCTGGATGGTAAATTTACTACGATTTGGTCATATTCTATCTTTACAGAAGCAAAGGATGCTTTCAAAAATTACATTGCATTAGGAAATCAATTGAAACTAGATAAATTAACATTAGCATACGATTTCAAATGGAGCAAGGAAGATTTAGATAGAACAGGAATAATTAGTAACGATGTTCATGCTGGAACTGGTACGAGATATGCAATGCCAAACACGCTATACTACAGTCATTGGGCAAAAATTGATTATAGACTCACTAAGAAATGGCAGCTTAGTTTTGTTGGTTTTATGGATGTAGCAGAGTGGAAAGAAAACGATTTCCCAGGGAAAGATACTGATGATTTCAGAACTGCTTGGGGATATATTCCTACTGTTGAATATTTCCCGTGGGAAGATATGAATTTTAAATTCTTTGCGGGCTTTATAGGAAGAAGTTACAATTATTCAGACTATGCAAAAGAAGGTTTAGAAGTGAAAGACTATAATACTGGTAGAATTGTCTTTGGTATTATTTCACCTTTGAATATTTTATAGATAAAATATCGAATATATTTGAAAAGCAAAAAACCGTCATAATAAATTATGACGGTTTTTTTTATCTAATACCAATTTCCTTATGAAATGACGTAGTTGGTATAAATTAGATATCGGCAAATATTACTTTGCGTCTTCTAATTTAAGAAGTTCTTTTTCTATTACCTGAATCAAAGACTCTTTAGGAAGAGCACCTGGTTGCATCATTGGCTGTCCTTCTTTTGGTATAAACAAAATAGAAGGAATAGAACGAATCCCGAATACTGAAGATAATTCTTGCTCAACTTCTGTATCAACCTTATAGATGTTAATCTTACCAGCGAACTGATCAGAAAGCTCTTCTAAAACTGGAGCAACTTGCTTACATGGACCACACCAATCAGCGTAAAAATCAACGATAGCTGGAAGCTCTCCTTGAAAATCCCATTCTTGCTTAGTTGTATAATCAAATACATCTTTCTTAAATCCTTCAGTTGTTAACTTAATTGTAGGCATAATATTTATTTATGTTAAAATCTTTATTTCCTTATTTGATGGTGCAAATGTACAACACAACACTAGTCGAAACGCAACTTATGTTACATAGGGCCTTCATATTTGACAAACTACAAAAAAAGAATTACAAACGCAGTCAACAAACTAAAGAACAACACATTAGACTAAACAAGCTTATCTAATTCAAGTCCTCCAAGATTTCCCGATGACATGAACAAGGCTACATCGGTACTCTTCATTTTAGAAAGTACATAAGCCTTAAGCTCCTCTGGTTTATCAAAAAACAATAAATCGTCTTTTGCGAAAGCTATTTTTATCTGATCTTCAGTAATTTTGTCCATGCGTTTGTTTTTAACAATCTCGCTATCAACATAAACTAAAGGGTTTGAAACTGTATCGAGACTCCCTTTATACTCTTTCAAAAACTTTGGATTCAAGCTACTATAGGTATGTAGCTCTAAAACTACTAATTTATTATCATCAACAAATCTTTCACTAACTGCAGAAACACTTGCGGCAACTTTTGATGGAGAATGGGCAAAATCTTTGTATACAAGGTGTTTTTCGTCCTTATAAACTTCTTCTAATCGCCTTGAGGCACCACGGAAACTAGATATAGACTTGTAGAAATCTATATAATCAATTCCCATCTGCTTACATAACTCCTTTGCACCTTCGAGATTCTGTAGATTATGCTTTCCAAAAATTTCTAATTCAAACTCACCTTCTTCTGTAATTATCACATATTTTCCTCCTTCAATTTTATATTTAGGAGTTGAGTATGAAATAAAATTCAGGTTCCTTTTTGAATTTTCAACTATAGCAACAATATTCTCATCTTCGTTGTTATAAACTAGAGTACCACCATCAACAATTTTATCAACAAATATCTTGAACTGCTCAACATAGTTTTCGAAAGTTGGAAAAACATTGATATGATCCCAAGCAATACCAGTTAGCAAAGCAACATTAGGTTTGTAAAGGTGAAATTTAGGTCTTAAATCTAAAGCTGAAGAAAGATACTCATCGCCTTCTAAAACAATAAATTTATTCTCTTCAGTAAGTTTTACCATTGTTTCATAACCATCCAATTGCGCGCCAACCATGTAGTCTACAGCAATATTAAGATCATTCACTACATGTAAAACCATAGAGGTGATAGTAGTTTTACCGTGAGACCCCCCTATCACGACTCTCGTCTTGTCTTTTGATTGATTATATAAAAATTCGGGATATGAATATATCTTCAAATTTAATTCTTTAGCTCTCAGAAGCTCAGGATTATCATTTTTAGCATGCATGCCCAAAACAATAGCATCAATTTGAGTATTAATTCTTTCTGCATCCCAGCCTAATTTTTCAGGCAGAAGTCCATATTTCTTCAACCTACCTTTTGAAGGTTCAAAAATAATATCGTCTGATCCACTTATAGTGTTTCCTTCATTACTCAGTGCTATAGCGAGATTGTGCATTGCACTCCCTCCTATTGATATAAAGTGTATTCTCATTTGTTTCTTATTTTTTAACTGCTACCTATAGAAGTGTAAAAATAAAAAAAGCTACTAACAGTTGGAACTTTTTTTTATTTATCTTTAGTTAAAAACGTTTTTTTCTTATTCTTCTGTGACTTACCTTCATCATCTTTAGATGGAAACTTAGGATAATTTGGACGAGTATTTTCAAGAGCTCGAACTCTGTTAAATATTGGTGCTTGCTCAATCCCATTCATCACCTTATCCATTATAGATTCAACACTCTCATTTTCGTAATCAATATCTAAAGGATCTTTAAATGACATGCTTAAGTTTACCCCCTTTACTCTAATATTCAAACCTTTTTTATCATAGGCACGTCTAAAACCATCAATAACTATTGGTATTACTGTTGGTTTATACTGCTTTATTATATAGGCTGTTCCTTTTCTACCAGGATTAAAGGCTCTAGTTGTACCTTGTGGAAATGTAATAACCCAACCGTCATCCAATGCAATTCCAACACTATCCGTATCCTTAGAATCTACTTTTCTATTAATTGATTGACCAGCTTCTCTCCAAGTTCTTTGCACCATAATTGCTCCAGCATAAGCAAAAATTTTCGGAAGAATACCTGAGGTCATAGTTTCTTTTGCGGCAACGAAATACAAATTCAACTTAGGCCTAATCATAGACATAGGGTTATCAATATTATCTATATAGCCATTATTTGCAGCGGCAAAAACGTGAAACATAGCAGCTACATCTGCAAAGTATGTTTGATGATTAGATACAAAAAGCACATTATTATTTGGCAGACTATGAAGTATCTTACCGTTAGAAATTTTTAATTTATTAAATGAATTGTATCTGCGATAAGACACAATTCCAAAGAAGAAGATGATAAGACGTTTTATAAATAAAATCTGACCAAATGGATTTCTTTTAAACAAGCCCATAATATGGATTTATATTACACATATGCACTAGAGAAAACGACATTTTGTCAACGAAACCTAGTACACTTTTTTTCCTGCTTAAAAACATAAAGCAACATGCAAAGTTACTCAAAAAAAAATCGGATATGAAAATAAGCAACTCAAATTTATTCTAAATGCAAAATTGCATCTCTAAATTCATTTAAAATCATTGCTGTAGCACCCCAAACAATCTTCCCATTTAATCTAAACGCGGGAACTATTAAATCCTTGACATAAGAGCTATTAACCATTTCTTCAACAATGCATGAATCATCAAAAAACTCTTTTATACCTACCTCTAGAATTTCATCTACTTCGTATGAATCTTTCACAAACAATGGTTTTTCTTTTAAAACACCAATATAAGGGCTTACAAGAAACTTGCTTGGCGAAACCCAAACATTAGTAAGTGATGCAATGATCTCAATTCCGTCTGGCTTTACTCCTATTTCTTCATAGGTTTCTCGAAGGGCAGCATCTATAGAGCTTTCACCCATCTCTAATTTACCACCAGGTAAACTAATTTGTGCTGAATGTGCACCATTATATTCTTTTCTCTGAATTAAAACAAAATTACAATTACCCACTTCGTCAGGATACACTAACAACATAACAGACGCTAGTGTTGGATTAGTTTTATTAATTTCCTCCCTCGATATTCTAGGTCTAATTGAAGGAACCATTTTAAACTGAGAATCCTCGCCGGGTAGATTGTTCTCGTCTATTTTTTTTATTTTTTTATAAAGGCTTTCAAAATTCATCTTCAAAAAAATTATATCGAACAAATCTAACAATAATGATTTCTAAATTTATAATTAAATGAATACTTTTGACGAACAAATAATTCTATTGACATAATGATAACTCAGAATATAAAACTTGCATTGAAGTTAATTTTTTTCAGTCTAATAATGTCGTCATGTGGAAATGACAAGGTCGAAAAAAAACAAGTGAAAATAAAAAAAGTAAAGGTTATAAAAAAGAAAACAGTTCTAACTCATGAAAATGCTGTTGAATTCCTGACTGAATACGGAAAAAAACATCAAGAAAACATCATTGAGATTAGCACTAACTATGGAAAGATGAAAGTTAAATTATATAAAGACACTCCTCTTCACCGTGCAAACTTCATATACTTAATAAACGAAAAATATTTCGACGAAACTTTCTTTCACAGGGTTGTAAAAGGATTTATGATTCAAGGTGGAAATTCAGACAATTGGGGCGCAAGTAAAAAAAGAGATAAAATTGGCATCTATAAGATTCCAGCAGAAATACTACCCCAACATTTCCACAAAAAAGGTGCATTGGCAGCTTCAAGAACGTACATCAAAAACCCCGACAAAGTTTCTACTCCATTCGAGTTTTATATTGTTCAGGGACACACTTTCGACAAGCAAACACTGAGTATGGTTGAAGAGCAATACCATAAAAGATTAAACGCACAACAAAGAAAAGAATACATCCGTATTGGTGGCACACCCCATCTCGATGGTGAACATACTGTATTTGGTGAAGTTATAGAAGGTTTTGACACAATAGATAAAATTGCTTCTGTTAAGACTGACAAAGGCGAGTGGCCAGAAATCAATGTAGTTATTCACATGAAAACATTAAAATAAATTACATTTACTAGAATCTTAAAGACAATATTGCTTAATATAGCAGAATAATAAAAAAACTCAAAACAAATACTTTTACGCATGAATAAATTTACAATAACAATCATCGCCCTATTAGTTACAAATATCTCATTTGGCCAAACATTAACAGAACTTTACAACACAGTGAGTCCAAGTGTTGTGAAAATATTGGTTAAATCTGAAGAAAACATTGGTCATGGTGACCCATACGAAACCGTAGTTTCTGGAGGATTAGGAACAGGTGTATTAGTTTCAAAATCTGGAGATATTATTACTGCTGCTCATGTTGTATCAAGTGCTAGCGAAATAGAAATAGTATATCTAGATGGTTCTACATCATCTGCAACAATCGAAAACATTTCTAATGCAGGGGATGTTGCTATATTAAAAGCAAATAGAGTTCCTGAGAATGCTACTATTGCTAAATTTGGAGATTCGGACAAGGTAAAAGTTGGTGATAATATTTTTATTATCGGGTTTCCAATGGGATTAGAATATTCATTATCGAGTGGAATTATTAGCGGTATTCACCACGATAAATCAAAAATTGACGAAGGTGTTAGTATGGAGTTCTTCCAAACTGATGCTGCAATAAACACTGGAAACTCAGGTGGACCAATGTTTAATAAAAAAGGAGAAGTAGTAGGTATTATTAGCTCAATATTATCAAGATCAGGTGGTTTTGAGGGTGTAGGATTTGCATCTACTTCTAACCTTGTAAACAACTTATTATACAAGAATGGAAGATTTTGGTTTGGCGTAGATGGACACTTCGTTAATGGCACTCTAGCGGAAGTATTAAATATACCACAAGATGCTGCCTTAATGATATCGTCAGTTACTCCAAATTCTCCAGCATATTTCCTAGGTCTTAGAGGTGGTTATTTGAAAACTACTATCGGTAAAGATGACTTTCTTCTTGGTGGAGATATTATATTGTCTATCGAAAAAACACCTTTAGATAATATTGAGAACATTTCTAATATTTGGGGATTATTAAAAAATAAGAAAAAAGGAGATAAGATTAGCTTTAGTATTCTAAGAAGTGGATCAATAAAAGAATATGAATGGAAAGTTAAGTAATCTTTTTTCTGCTAGAGATTATACATAGTCAAGACTAAGAATTAAAAATATGACCTCAAAGTTTTCATTTATCAAAGCTGTTTCCATTCTACTAAAAGTAGTTTGGTATGCTCAATGGCTATTTATGGGGTCATTAGTGGTATTTGCAATTACTATAATTGCCAACCCTTCGTTTGTAGATCTCGACAAGTTAAATGGTTTTAAGGTGGAGTTTAAGAAAGTAGAACTTCCCAGATCTATCGTATCTCCGCCTAACGAGAAAAGAGATGTTTTCTTGACTAATGGTACCGGAAGAATGCATATTGAAGACTATAAAAGCAACATTGTATTACATAGATTGCTAGGAGTGCTACTTGAGCTATTTATATTCATGATGATAATACACTTCTTAACTAAGCTTTTTAATAATATGGCTAAAGGAGATTACTTTATTCTAGAGAATGGGATTTTTATAAAATTCATTTCATTTTTGATCATTGCTTCCGGAATTATACCAAACATACTGTATTACATAATAAACCTCAACATAGAAAACACTTTACACCTAGATGCGATTATCTTTAAAAGCAGATTGAGTCTCGACCTTAAAACAATACTATTAGGATTGCTAGTTTTCGTGATAGCTCAAGTCTTCATAAAAGGAAATGAACTTAGGGAAGAAAATGAACTAACAATATAATTATGCCAATTATTACAAATCTAGATGTGATGCTAGCTAAACGAAAGATGTCGCTAACTGAGCTTTCAGAACGAATTGGTATAACTATGGCTAATCTTTCCATATTAAAAAAGGGAAAAGCTAAAGCTATTAGATTCACTACTCTAACAGCTATTTGTAATATTTTGGAATGCCAACCAGGCGATATTTTAGAATATAAAGAAGAAGAACCCAATTAATTAACTGGCACTCTCATAACTAAAAATAATTATCGTTTTTCGATAATTTTTATTTGTTTCTTAATAATAAGTTGATATATTTGAAATCACTATTACTTGATTTAAAATTCAATTATTAAGAAATGATGTTATCTAAAATTAAATTATCTCTTTTCGCTCTATTAGCAACATTCTCTCTTGTACAGGCAGAGAATGACAAACCCGAGAAAAACAAAAATCATCATCAGAAGATTAATTCTGAGATCGATGTAAGTAAATCAACAATTAGCGTTATTGATTCTCTTTATGTTCCTACATCGGAGTTTTCTAAGAATAAAACTGTTAAAATATCTTTAAATGAGAATTTAGAGTTAAAGCTTATTGGAAAAAAGTACAAGCTAAAAAAGCTTGAGAAAGCGAACGAAGAAGATTCTTTTGTAAGCTACGAGATTAAAGCAAAAAAACTAAAAGGAGAGCAATCCCTTATTATCCTAAGCTATTCAGGAGTAATAAACGACGAATTAAAAAGTGGCGCAGCTGAGTACGCTAGAGGATTTAGCGAAACTCAAGGTATGATTTCTAAAAAAGGAATCTACATGGCAGGTTCAACATACTGGCTTCCTTACTTTAACGAAAATACATTAAGCTCTTTTGATTTAACTGTAAAAATTGACTCTTCGTGGAATATTGTTACTCAAGGAGAAAGAACAATCAATAAAACTGTTGGAGCTTCGAGAATAGTAAAGTACTCTTCTCCAGAACCGATGGATGAAGTTTACTTGATTGGGGCTGAGTGGAAAGAATATTCTTTACAATCTGGAGATGTAGAAGTTCAAGCATTTCTGAGGACTAAAGATGACGATCTTGCAAATAGATACTTAGGTATTACTAGTGGGTACATAAAAATGTACGAAACTCTTATTGGCGAATATCCTTATACAAAATTTGCACTTGTAGAAAATTTCTGGGAAACCGGATATGGAATGCCTTCTTTTACTCTTTTAGGAGAAAAAGTTATTCGTTTTCCTTGGATATTATTTTCTTCATATCCTCACGAATTGCTGCATAATTACTGGGGTAATGGTGTTTTTGTAGATTATACAGAAGGAAACTGGTGTGAAGGAATTACTGCTTACATGGCAGATCACTTAATGCAAGAGCAACGTGGAGGTGGAGCTGTTTACCGTAGAAATACACTTCAGAAGTTTACAGATTATGTAAATGAAGACAACGATTTTGCTGTAAATAAGTTCATCAATCGTAACAACTCTGCTGAAGAAGCTATTGGTTACGGAAAAGTATTGATGATTAATAATATGTTGCGTTACAACTTAGGTGATGAAGTATTCGTGAAGTCTTACCAGCATTTCTACGAGAACAACAAATATCGCAAAGCTAGTTTTAGCGATATTCAGAAAAGTTTTGAAGCTGTTTCTGGAAAAGACTTATCTGCTTTCTTTAATCAATGGATAAATAGAAAAGGGGCACCAAGCTTCAGTGTCACTGATATCAAATCAGAAAAAGGAGCTCACCAATATCAACTTGAGTTTAAAATAAATCAAACTCAAAAAGAAGATACTTTTGTAATAGATGTTCCAGTGGCAATTTACCTTGAAGGAAATAACGAAGTTGTTTGGAAAAAAATATCAATGGACAAAAAAGAGCTTATTGTAAAATTAGAATTCGACCAAAAACCTTTGAGAATTGAGCTAGATCCACAATTCAATATCATGAGGAGAGTGGATAAAAAAGAAGTTCCTTCATCTCTCTCGCAAGTATATGGGAATATAAAAACAACGTTAATATTACCTAGCAATAGTTCATCACTTAAAAGCTATAAAGCAATGGCTGAGTCTTGG
The DNA here is from genome assembly GCA_023145275.1 of Flavobacteriales bacterium. Taxonomy (GTDB): domain Bacteria; phylum Bacteroidota; class Bacteroidia; order Flavobacteriales; family JADGDT01; genus JADGDT01. The sequence continues at coordinate 26,270 of JAGLEB010000002.1, forward strand.
AAAAAGACCCAGGAATCTCAAGGCAAAAATGCAACAATAGTTTCGGATAGTGACTTGCAAAATATCCCTACCGATCAATCTGTTTGGGTATTAGGATTCGAGAATAAATTCAACACAAAGGAACTTCAAACTAACTACTCAGACTATTTGGGAAAGGACAAAACTAATTTAGTAAAATCTCTTAGCGAAAGTGGAGCTGTAGTTTATGCTGTGCCCAACAAAGAGAATATTGCTTTCAGTGTTGGTTTTGTAGGTGCAAACTCAGATAAAACAATTTCTGCGTTAACAAGAAAGCTATTACATTACGGAAAATACGGATACCTAGGTTTCGAAGGAGAAGATGCAACAAATGTTCTAAAAGGGTCACTCCCTGCATTAGAGTCTCCGTTAAATATAAAAATTTCAGAAGGTGAAGTACAGGCAAAATTACAGCCAAGAAAAGCACTTTATACAAGTAAAAGAAGGTCAGGAAGACCATCACATTAATTAATATGTTGTAGTAATTGATGGTTAGGTAAGCGTCCTCATACAAAATATACTTACCTGCCATCAACAACAAAAATCTTATAAATATGAAAAGTAGAATACTAATTCTAGGATTATCAACATTGATATTCTCTTCTTGTGGTAACGAAACACAACAAGCGGACAATAAAAAAGAAACAGCAGTAAACGATAGTAAAAAAGAAGTTGTTGAGTTGCCAGTAGTTCAGGTTCCGAATGTTGCAAATGGTGCGGAATCATATTTTTCACCAGATGGGAAGTCTTTAATTTTTAATGGTAAGATGGGAGAGGATTCTAGCCACAAGGTTTACACTGTAAATACCGATGGCAGCAACCTTCTTAGAATTAATAGTAAGGGAGACGATGCTTGTTCTCATTTTGCACCAGATGGAAAAACAATTATTTGGACATCCACAAAAGATAATACGGATATGCATCCAGGTAATTATTCCGATTCGAAAGATTACCCACAAGGAGCAGAACTTTTTATCTCTGACCTAGATGGAACAAACATAAAAAGAATTACAAACAACAAGAATTACGATGCTGAAGTTGGATACAGACCAGATGGGAAAAGAATATTATTCTCTCGCCAAATAGATGGAAAATTAGATCTATGGACAATGAATATTGACGGTAGCGATCAGACTCAAATTACATTTACCGACGATTGGCAAGAAGGTGGTGCATTCTACATGCCTGATGGCAAAACTATCCTTTACCGAGCTTGGCAAAAAGGAGATGAGGATAAAGACAATCAGGATATGCAAATATTCACTATCAACGAAGATGGTAGTAATCTAGTACAGATAACTAAAGAAAAAGGGACACATTGGGCTCCATTCCCAGCACCAGACGGAGAGCACTTTGCTTACGTAAAAGTACTACCCCCACATAATTTTGAAATAATACTAAGAAGTTTAAAAACTGGCGAAGAGAAACAATTAACATATAAAAAAGGATTTGATGGTTTCCCTTCTTTTTCTGCAGATGGAAAATCAATGTCTTTCTCGTCAAGTAGAGCAAACAAAAAAGGTGTTAGATCTTTAAAATTATTTTTAATGGATGTATCTTCTTTAAACTTAGGCCCAAGATAATTAACCAAACTCAGCTTATATAATTATGAAAAACAAGATTTTACTATTCGGATTATCAACTTTATTATTCGCGTCATGTGGGGAAACCAATGATAAACAAGAAACAAAAGTTGAAAATGAAGTTAAAAACACAGAAGTTAAGGAAGAAGTAAACAAAGAACTACCAGTAAGCAGAATACCAAATGTATCAAATGGAGCTGAAGCATATTTCTCGCCTGATAGCAAAAAGCTAATCTTTAATGGGAAAATTGGAGAGGATACAACTCACTATGTTTACACAATAAATGTTGATGGTACGGACTTAAAAAAGATTAACGATAAAGGTGATGATGCCTGTTCTTTTTTTGCACCAGACGGAAAGTCACTTATTTGGACATCTACAAGAGATAATCTAGATATGCTTCGTGGTAATTGGATGGAACCTAGAGACTATCCCCAAGGAGCAGAATTATATCAAAGTGATTTAGACGGAGGGAACCTTGTACGCTTAACAGATAATGACAACTACGATGCTGAAGTAGGCTATAGTCCTGATGGTAAAACAATTCTATTTACAAGACAAATAGATTGGAAACTTGATTTATGGACAATGAATGCTGATGGAAGCAATCAAAAACAAATAACATTTACACCTGATTGGCAAGAAGGTGGATCATTTATCATGCCTGATAATAAAACCATAATCTATCGTGCATGGAAGAAATCAGAAGAGGGTCAAAAGACAAAAGACATGCACCTGTTTACTATAAACGTAGATGGTAGCGATACTAAACAAATTACTACTGAGCCAGGAACTCATTGGGCTCCTTACCCTGCCCCAGACGGAGAGCACATTGCATATATTACAGTTGTACCTCCTCATAACTATGAGTTGGTATTACTAAACTTAAAAACAGGAAAAGAGAAGCAGTTGACATTTGACAAAGGTTTTGATGGCTTTCCTGCATTTTCTCCTGATGGGAAGTATTTATCATTTTCATCTAGTAGAGGAAACGAAAAAGGAGACAGATCTCTTAAGTTATTCGTGATGGATGTTTCCTCATTAAATTTAGGAGTGAAATAACATCTCAGTTGAGAAAAAAAACTTATTTTTCAGAATATTAAAACAATAATCACAATGAATATAAAAAGAATAATCCCTGTATTACTTGGTACAGGAATCTTAGGATTAATATCGTGTAACAACGAACCTAAAACTAATCCAGAAATAACAATAGCCGACTTATCAGAATACACACATGTTCTAGCTTCTGACTCATTAGAAGGAAGATTACCAGGTACTCCAGGAGGCGGTATGGCAGGAGATTATATTGCTGCAAAATTTGAAGCATTTGGGTTAAAGCCTGGTGGAGACAAAGGATTTTATCAATATTTCGATGTTGTCACAGAAACAGTAGCCCCAGTAGACAAGAACTATCTAAAGGTTGGAGAAGAATCTGCTGAATTAAAAAAAGATTTCACTCCTTTCTCTTATTCTAGCGATGCTAAGCTTGATGCCGAAGTGGTATTTGTAGGCTACGGTTTCGATATTGATAAAGAAGAATTATCGTGGCAAGATTACAAAGGGATAGATGTTAAAGATAAATGGGTGCTAGTTCTTAGAAACGATCCAGAAATTAGAAATCCAAACTCATTATTCATACCTTATTCTGGCGAAAAATCTAAAGTTCTTACAGCAAAAGAAATGGGAGCTAAAGGAATTTTATTGGTAGCAGGTACTAAAGTTGAACGAAAAGATAAATTAGTAGAATTAATAAAGGATCAGACAGAATCTAATTTAGGCATTCCAGCATTCAATATATCTAGAGAATTTGCAAATAAAATTCTTAAAGCTGATGGTAAAACTATCGAAGATTTAGAAACTCAAATTATAGAAAGCAAAAAAGCTAAATCTTTCAAACTAAAATCTAAGGTAAACGGAGCTTCTAAAATTGAATTTAAGAAAGTTGCTACTCGCAACGTAATTGGAATCATTGAAGGTTCTGACCCTAAACTAAAAGCTGAATACATTGTTGTTGGTGGACATTACGATCACCTTGGTTGGGGAGGGAAAGGTACTTCGTCTCGTGAACCAGAACAACATGCTATACATTATGGAGCTGATGATAATGCTTCAGGTGTTGCAGGTATCTTAGAATTAGCTGACAAGCTTAATTCTGAAAAATCTAACTTAAAAAGAAGTGTAATAGTTATAGCCTTTGGCGCAGAAGAAATTGGAACTATAGGCTCTAAATACTTCACAATGAATCCAACGATCTCAAAAGATAAGATTACTGCAATGGTAAATCTTGATATGATTGGAAGACTTAAGCCAACAAAAGACATCACAGTTAGTGGTGTTGGAACTTCAAAAGAAGGAGAACAACTATTGAATGAAATACTGAAACAAAAAGAAAGAGATTTAGTATTAGGAGTTGAGTACAACGGATTTGGAGCATCAGATCACGCAAACTTCTATGTTGAAGATATTCCTGTTTTCTTTTTCAACACAGGCGCTCACGAAGATTATCACACACCAAGAGATGTTGTAGAAATGATAAATTTCGAAGGTATGCTAAGAGTTACAGACTATGCTTATGACCTTACAAAACATTTGATTAACATGGATGGAGAATTGACATTTCAAGAGGCAGGTCCAAAAGGTAGAGCAAAAAATACACGTGGTGGAAGAGTAAAACTTGGTATAATGCCAAACTTTGGAAAATCTGACAACAACGGTCTTAGAGTCGACGGTGTTACAAAAGGATCATCTGCTGACCGAGGAGGTGTAGAAAAAGGAGATGTGATTGTTGCAATTGCAGGAAAAGAGATTCATAACATCTATGAATACATGTCTCGTATGGGAAAAATTCGTCCAGGGCAGACAATAAATGTTGATGTTATGAGAAACAATGAGAAAAAAATATTAATCATTACAATTGATCAAAACTAATTGCTAAAAAGTATTACTAATAACTTAATTTAAAAATTTAGGAAATGAAAAAAACAAATATAGCCCTGGTGCTTATTATGATGCTATCAAATGTATTACTTGCACAAGACAAACCTGCTTACATACTTTATAGCAACAAAGGTAAAGAAGTGAAGTATTCTACAATGGTTAAGGATTTAGCTGATAGCGATATGATATTTTTTGGAGAATATCACACAAATCCAATATCTCACTGGATGCAAATTGAGCTTGCAAAAAGTTTACACGAAATAAAAGGTGATAGTTTATATTTTGGAGCTGAGATGTTCGAAAATGGGAATCAACTTGTGCTTGACGAATACCTTGCAGGGTTCTATCCTGAGAAGAAAATGTTACCTGAAATCACTCAACTTTGGAAAAATTATCAAACAGATTACAAACCTTTAGTTGAGTTCGCTAAGGAAAATAAGCTGAGATTTATCGCAACCAATATTCCACGTCGTTATGCATCTATGGTTTACAAACATGGAATGGATGCTCTTACTATGGTAAGCCCTGAGGCTAGAGCAATGATTGGTCCACTAGATAAATATTACGATGCTTCGGTTTACGAAGATATGAAAGCTAATATGGGAGGACACATACCTCCAACCATGGATAATATCCAACTTTCTCAAGCTTCTAAAGATGCAACAATGGCAATGTTTTCAGCTAATAGCCACAAGCCTGGAGATCTTTTTCTTCACCTAGATGGTTCTTACCACTCTAATAACTATAGAGGAATTGTATGGTGGGTAAATAAAATAAAACCTGGCTTAAACATCAAAACCATTACAACACTTACTATGAGCGAATGGGATGAAAAAACTAAAGAAGAAAAAGAATCTATTGCAAACTATACTATTGTAGTTGCTGATAATATGACACAAACTAAAAGATAAACCAATTCAGCTTACCTATTACTAGTCAATACTAGTATTAGGTAAGCTAATATTTAATTCAAGCAATTATGAAACATACTTTTACATTTTTATTCTTCTTAGCACTTATTATTAATATTGATGCACAAGTTATTGGAACAACAGAGGCTGGTTTTGTGGATGGTAGTTCCCCCCTATTAGATAAACCGATTAGAATGACGCCATATAAAAATGGTAAAATTCTCTTTATTGATTTCAACAACAATGCTGTTAGAGTTGCTAGCGCAAACGGAGAAGTAGAAACGTTAATTGGTGCTACTGAAAAAAAAGGTTATAAAGATGGATTTGCAGACGTTGCGCTTTTTGCAGGAATGCACGGTGTTGCTTACGACAAAAAGAATGATATTATTTATATTGTAAGTGCTACAAATAATGTGATTAGGAAAATTAGTCACAAAGACAATAAGCTTTTTGTAGAAACAATAGCAGGAAACCAAAAAGAAAAAGGCTTTCAAGACGGAGATGCATTATCCGCAAAATTCAACTCACTTCATCAAATTTTGCTTGGAGAAAACGGCGAGATTTATGTGCTAGATATCGGTAATGCTAAAGTAAGAATGCTGAAAGATGGAATTGTTTCTACTGTTGCTGGAAATGATGATATTTCTCCACTAAAAACAGATTTCAAATACCCTATAGATATGGCATTCGACAAAAAAGATATCGTTATCTGCGATGCTGGAAATGCAAATATCTACAGAATTATTCTTGGTAATAAAATTGTAACTTTAGACTTGAACGAAGAATTAAAAATGCCACATGGTATTTGCTCTGATAATAATGGAACACTTTACATTGCAGATATGGGTACTCATAAAATACTTAAAATAGAGTCTGATCATAAACTTAGTACTGTAGTGGATAAAGACTTAAATAAACCTGCAGCAGTGATAGTAGATAATGGTTTACTGTGGATTGCTGATTTATACAATCATCAAATAAAATACATCAAACTGTAAGAAAAATAAAATTATTATAGTCCAAGATTCTCAAAGATATTGTTTTCCTGCAATTTTGAGTTTTCAGGATAAAAGCTAACTAAAAAATCTAAAGTATGAAACACTTTACAAAGCATATTACGACTTTACTTCTAGTGTTTTTTAGTCATATTGCATTTGGTCAGAATACAAGTATTAAAATAACTGACAAAAGAACTTCTGACGCAGTATCATTTGCAAATATTGAATTATTAAACCTCGATAAGACTTTACACAAAGGGCTTACAAGTGATGCTAATGGAGTAGCAAAGTTCAATATAGATAAAAAAGTAAAATATATTGTTTCCTTTATAGGCTATGCTGATAAAAAAGGAGAGATTTCTCCTGGTGAAAACATCAATATTGAATTGAATGTTGACACCGAAATACTAGATGCTGTTGTTGTAACAGGTCAGTATGAAGCTAAAAGAGCAGATAAATCCATTTATAAGATTGATGTTGTAACTAGTATACAACTTGAAGAAAGAGGTGTTAGCAACTTAGCCGATGCTTTGTCTAATGAATCAAATATCAGAATAAAAGTAGACCCGTCCACAGGTACTTCAATAGAAATGAATGGTATGGGTGGAGAAAATGTAAAATACCTAATTGATGGTGTACCTATTGTCGGAAGAGTTATGGGCAATGTAGACCTGTCACAAATAAATATGGACAATGTAGATCATATTGAAATTGTGCAAGGACCTATGTCTGTAGTATATGGTACAAGCGCATTAGCTGGTGTTATAAACATAATAACAAAACAAAATACTAGAAACTCAAATAACTTAAAAGCAAACACTTATTTAGATAATAAAAATAATTACAATGTTGGTGTTAGTGGTTCAATTATTAGAGGCAAAAACACTTTTTCCCTAAATAGTCAAAGAAACATGTTTCAGGGTTATGATCTGTCACCAGAAACACGCCCAATGAACTTCAATCCTGAATTGGTTTACAATGCTGATTTGGAGTATGCCTACAGAAACAAAGATTTCATGATCAAGCTAAAGACTTCGTACATGAATAATGAGGTATTAAACCATGGTAATCCAGATACGCTTACAAATGGTATTGTTAACGACTACCAATACCTAACAACACGTAGCAGTAATAGCATAACTATAAACGATAGACTTTCTGAGAAGTTGAGCTACAACATTATCGGGGCGTACACTTACTACGGAAGAACAACAAATCATTATCAAAAAAATCTTAGAGACACTATTTCTGAAGGATTAGATATACTAGAACAAAGAAAAGTTTCTGATGATTTTACAAAGTTTGATAACATCATGACTCGAGGAAATTTCACATACATTCCAAGCAGCAAATTATCGTTTCAATTTGGATGGGACGTGAATTTTGATAGTGGAGAAGGTGTAAAGATAAAGGACGAAAAGCAGACTATGACAGATTATGCTGCTTTCTTAAGTGCACAATGGAAACCTATAGAAAAATTTTCTATTCAACCAGGTTTTAGAGTTATTTATAACACAAACTATAGTGCTCCTGTTGTGCCATCAATAAATTTTCAATATGAAATTATCGACAATCTAAGTCTAAGAGCTTCCTATGCTAAAGGCTTTAGAGCGCCATCATTAAAAGAGCAGTATCTATACTTAGTTGGGTCGAGCCATAATATTCAAGGAAATCCAGATTTGCATGCCGAATCAACAAATAGCTACAATGCGTCTTTGCTATATAAATTCAAAGATGAAAATATGCTTTTTAAAATAGAACCATCAACCTTTTATAATCATGGAAGGGATAAAATATTCATTCGAATAATTGAGGAAGAAACTAACACAGCTACATACGACAACTTAGGCGAAACTATTAATTATGGTTATAGTATTAATGCATCTTTTTTACATTTTGGGGGGTTAACAACTGGAATAGGTTTCACTAGAATTGGAGAAGCATTTGCTTACGAAGAAGGTGCAGATTTTTCACCATTTGTATACTACAATAATTACACTTTAAATGCTAAATATAATTTCAGAAAACTTAGATTAGTACTAATGGCTAACTATAAACTTTATGGAGAAACACCAAGCTTAAGAGAAGACCCTGATGATACGGATAATTTCTATTATGTTTACACTAAACCTTACTCAGATTTAGAATTTACTATATCAAAGATGTTTTGGAGGAACAGAATGTCAGTTGTAATAGGTGGTAAAAACCTTTTTGACAACTACAACACCACCACTACGGGTTATAAAGGAGAAACATATACCGAGAGATATAGTACAATAAACTATGGTAGAACATTTTTTGTTAGGATGAATATAAAACTTTCAAATTAAGATGAAGATGATAAAAAAGATAATATTATTAGCCACTGTAATTGTTGGTTTTTCTTCATGTTTCAAGGATATAGATATAGACGAACCTAGAATACATATTACGCCAAAAGAACAGTTTAGTGTCGAACACAATATTCAAGAAGTCCAAAGCTTCTTCAGATTTTACGAAAGTGCTGTTGTTGAAGTATCAAACAATTCACCATCTGATTGGGATCTCGCATTTGAGGCTTCAGAAGATGGGTATATAGTAATGCCAAATTATGGTATGGTTGCATTTACACACCAAACAAGCTTTACTTCAATCGATGATGTAACTATTGAGTATATAGAGAGTATTGATAAAGATTCCGAAAAATGGAATTTTGACGATCCTGCCTACTCTACACGTCCAGATTCATTATACCTGTCTAAATGGGAAAATGGAAATGTTTTTGTTTTAAAAAGAGGTGTAACTAAAGATAATTTTATAGCTCTAAAACTTTTAGAAAACACAAAAGAACGTTACTCTTTTGAATACAAGTCTGTAACAGATCCAAGTTTAAATGGAATTGCAAATATTAAAAAAACTAGTGGTTTAAGCTATGTCTATTTTTCTTTCAAATCAAAAAACAAAGTAGATATTGAACCGCTAAAAGATGAATGGCATGTGATTATAGGCCCATATTACGGTTGGTACGAAACAAAAACTCCAGGCGAATATGCTTCATACAGGCAAAGTGGGTTTCTAATTAACAGTGAGGCAGGAGTTGAGGTAGCTCAAGTTTTTGACGAGGATATTGAATTTTCAGAAATAGATTATTCTTTTGTTGGATCTAGAGAGTTTTCAAATTTTAGAGGAGGAATAGGCTCTAACTGGAAAGTTCTGGGCTCTGTTACTTCTGGTGACTTATACTCAATGGATCCTTATAAAAAGTATATCATAAAAGTTTATGATAAAGTAGACGAAGTAATAAAATATTATAAGTTAAGAATTATTAGTTATAAAAACTCTAATGGAAAAGATCACTATCCTACTGTTGAGTTTAAACTCTTAGAGGAATAATAACTCAATGTTTTATACAATATAAAAGGCATATGGGCTGGCCTTGCTGAGAATAGCTAGACTAGCCCATATTTTAACAGAAATAGTTATTTTGAATAGTAATTTGTATCTAAAAAAATCTCTTCACTAAACTTGATTTGTCCTTAAGTTAATTTGTCTGCACTCAGAACATCGCATTTACAAAAGTAAACTCTTCATTACCAAACCATCATTTCTCTAGACTTTAATAATTTTTATGCGCCACAGTAAGAAATAGAATAATAATAGAAGGTATAAATTAAGATTTTAATGAAGAATTAAATTATTGAGGTCAGTAGCTATGTACATACCGTTTTATAATAATTATTACCATCGATAGATGATGTTAAGGCTGAAAGTCTTAATTTAATATTGGTCAATGGCAACGCCTTGACTTAATATAAAGTTGCACCTAAAGCGCCCTGAAGGGGCAAGTTAAATCCCGATAAGTATTAATGCCCATTATAGGTTGCCATTGCGGAGCGCTAATATACAGTACTTATACAACCAAAAGGATTATCTTTTGCGAAATTAAATTACCTCTTTGTGGCGAATATCTATCGTTAAATATATATGAAACAATCTACTGATCACTGTTAAATTATTTATTTAACAGCCTCCTATCGAAACTAAAAACTTCCTTACTTACTATTCTTACTTCAGAAAAGCTAGGATGTAAAGGATTTATCAAAATATTTTGTTCACTAGGATTAATTACACTAGGAACGATGAGAATAAGCGACTCCAAACTTTTTGACCAAGCATCTCCAATTGATTTAGTATAATTACTCGCAGGAATATTATCCCATTCCTTAGCTAAACTACCCAACGGTATTTCTCTAATTGAATTGTTAGGAACTTCAATTGTAACAATCTCTTTTATAGCAAAAGTTTTATTTGAAACATAGGCTAGTACTTCTAAAATTGAAAGCGATGAAGATTCCGAAGTGTACAACATTCTCACACCCTCACTATTCCATCTTCCTCCAAATAAATAGGCACCTTCTCCAGAAAGATCATCTGCATGCCTAGAATTTGCGATTCTAAAAACCCTACCCGAAAATGCCATAATCTATCTTACCTAGAAGGTTATCGATAATTTCTATCCCCGAAATCACACTCAAAAAAGATATTGGTGCGGAGTTTAAGTAAGTGTTGGATTCGAAAAGCCAAATAGAAAGTAATTCCTTAGATCCAAAAACTAAGATACCGTGCTTAAAAAGGTTATTCAGACGAATAGCTTTTTCTTTTTTATCAAAGTCTAATGAAGTTTCAGAACTTATATAGCGATTAAGGGTACGTAGATTGACATTAAGAAGCTCTGCATAAATATTTTTATTGATACCTACATTTTTAGCAGAAGCAATAAAATTAATAATATCTGATTGAGCATCTACTGCAATTACATTAGTAAATACGTCCCAATTTGTAGTAATACCTACTTCCGTGTTTTCGGCTTCATAAACTGCAACTGACTCCTTAACAGCCATACTTGATGGCAATTTAACTTTATAAAATTTTGAATTACTCATAATACATCTATTTGCACTTTGTCTTTACTTCATCACAAATATACAACATTCTACATTGTTTAGCAAATCGTCTCAAACATAAAGACAAAAAACATTATACGCATTGTAGTTTGGTCGAAACAATTGCAATTATTCTTTAACAATAGATTAAAAATGGGGGCCTATGTCATTTGTAGTGGGTAATTCAATATGATGTTAAATATTTCTTTGAGTTTTCTGAAATTTGTACATCGTCACCCTGATCGGAGCTTGCGGATTCGAAGGGTCCAATTCCTAAGATTTTAAAAAAAAATATCAAAATTACGTATTATGCAAAATAGTTATGTCTATATTTTTTAGGACAAATATTCGTAAAACGATGTATTACATTGGTGTAATCAATAATATAGCTAGAAGACAAACAGAACATAGAGAAGGGTTTGGATATACATATACGTCAAAGAATAATATTCATTATTTAATTTATTTCGAATAATTCACAGATATAAACAATGCTATTGAAATAGATAAACAACTTAGATAATGGTGTATAATGAAAAAAGAAAGCTTAATTAGACTACATTAAAAACCTTTAACTATTTTTATTGATAATTTATTAATCAAGTCCTATTTTTGTACTCTTCAACGATAACATAAGCTAATGGAATTTATAGACATTGTAGATGAACTGGGTGTTTTTACTGGAGAAGTTATAGAAAAAAACGAAGCTCATAAGCTTGGAAAATGGCATGTTACTGCTCATATTTGGATATACAATTCAAATGGAGAAATTATGCTTCAGAAAAGAGCTTATACAAAAGACACCTTCCCTGGTCTTTGGGATATTTCGGTAGCAGGTCATATTTCTACCGGAGAATCTATAGAATTAGGGGCGTCTCGAGAAATTTTGGAAGAAATTGGATTAAAAATCAATCCTTCTGACCTAGAGAAAATATTTGTTCATAAGGAAAGTCACTTTCACCCAAAACAAAATTGGTACAACAATGAGTTTCACCATGTGTTTTTACTTAAATACGATGGACAAATAGAAAAGTTATCTCTTCAAGAAGAAGAGGTTGACTCTCTCAGGTTTATAAGTCTCACAGAATTAAAAAAAGAATTAAGTAATAAAAAAGATGCACAATTATTTGTTGGACACCCAAACTACTACGATAAAATAATATCCGCGGTAAATACAAAACTTCCTAATAAAACTTAGAACCAGGTTCTTGAGTTGCTAATAATACCTGTTATAATTATCTTTTTTCAGATTCGCTATTCACCATCCAAGTAGAAAATGAATTCACGTAATCCCAGTATGATTTCTTTATATCATCTGGCGCATTGAGTTTTTCAATTGCTTCAATATAACATTCTAGCCAAATCACCCTAGCTTCGGGAGTAATCTTAAAAGGTGCATGACGTCTTCGCATCATTGGATTACCCCTATTTTGATTAAAATAGTCTGGACCACCCATCAACTGAATAAAAAAATCGGCTGAATGCTTCTTAGCAGCCTCGAATCCTTTTTCTGTAGATGGAAACAGACCACTTATATCACTTAAGATCAACAAATCATAATGATCACTAATAAGGTTCCTCACACCTACTTCTCCAATAAAGGTTAAAACTTCGTGCGAAGGCACCTTTACACTCGCTAGCTTATTAGGGTTAAATTCTTCTATAGTAAATTTCATAAAAATTATATTCAGATAGAGTATCAAATAAAATATCGTCTCTTCGTTCTTCTCAACCTTGAAGTTACTTTATATACGCCATGATAAAAAACATGTAGATATCAAAGTGTATTTATACACTCACAAAGCTAGTAAATTAGTGCATCTAGCAAAATCTTATATAGCTATTCAATAATAAACAAATACTATAGTTAACTAAAGTTTCGCACCTATTGTAATCACCTAAAATTTAATACATGACAGGTTTATATCTTCCATTATTATGTGCTGATTCAATACTTTGCAATATTCTCCAAAGGATGTTTTTATTGACCTTATTGGTTGTGTCGTGAAAATTCAACCGGAATTGGCGTTAAAAAGGAAAAGTTGTTTACTCA
>JAGLEB010000020.1 GCA_023145275.1 Flavobacteriales bacterium
TAAAAAGGATGATATCTAGAACTCAGCCGTATGATATAAAAAGTGAATTTGGTATTACGTAAGATGAGTAATTTTTACTACTTTTTGTAAATAGAAGAAGGCTTGGTTCCCCAACCAAGCCTTAATAAACTAACCCTTAATATGAAAAACTCTACCATTAGATTGGTGAGTTGTTCAAATATACGTAATTATATTTATACAACCAACTAAAAACCGTTTATTTGTATAATTTTAAGATAAAAATCATCTTACGTACTAAAATCTTCATTATCACTAGAAAGGCCAAAAGTTATTATCATTCCAAATATCTTCTTTCAAGCTATCATTTAATTCATGTAAAGATTTCTGATGCCCCATCTCCCACTTAGCAAGCATGCTATACATATCTTTTTCATTCTGAGACTCAGCCTCTTCAGCTCTCTCAGAATATAATTTCACTGCCCTAGTTTCAAAATCAATTGCTGCAGAGATTGCAGCAGCTTCGAAGCTTGCAGCCCCTACCTCCTTTTTAAATCCTTCAGACAAGATCTGCATTGCAATTTCATCATCGGCACCCTCATCAATATCTCCTGGAGCAATAAAATCATTTGTCCTAGAAAAATGAGCAAATTGTACTGAAAGGTATTTAATGTGTTGGTCTTCCTCTTCTGCCATCATCTCAAATATAGCCCTAGCAGACTTACTATCAGATTTTTCGGCTACTTTAGCGTAGAATTCTTTTCCTCGTCGCTCAAGCAGAATGGCTTCTTTTAAAATATCGGTTGTGCTACGTCCCATTGTTGTTTAGTTGTAAAATTATTAAGTTATAAAAATACAATATATTATAGAATTAGGGAGCTCTTAGAATAGGAATTTTAATCTAAATCGAACGCCAAAAGGGTTTGAGTTCGGATTTTCGAGATAAGACCCACGCCAAACACCATCAACTCTTAGCACTTTAAATATATTCTCAATACCTGCACTATATTCAAAATATCCATTACTAGGTGCAAGATACTTCACTTCTGATCTATTAATCTCAATATTTTCTTCGTTCATCACATCTCCCCACACTGCTCTAAAACCAGCTACAGCTCTAAGGTCTAATCTATTCAATAACGGCATCTTACTCATTATTCTACCATTAAAGTGATGGTCAACATGCAGAGTTACATAGGTATCAGAAACAAACTCGTAGTAATCCATAAGACTAAACATATTCTGCTCGATTGATATAGTCTGGTTACCAGGAATTATGTCCATAAGTTGCAGAGGTACTGTGCCAAAAGTTTTGCCAAACTCAGTTATAGCAATGGTCTTACCAAAGAAACTTGTTAAGAAAGGTTGACGGTACAAAAATTTAATTTTGTTGTAATTAAATCCTGAATCAATAAATCCTGCAACACCCTTTATGTATTTCAACCTTAAAGTAGGGTGCCAATTAGTAACATAATCTCTATCTACCCCATAACCAATTTCCTTTCTATTGGGTGTATAAATCACCGAAAATTGAATCTGAAAATCGTCTAACTCATTTCGTACTTCACCAGTTTTAGGGTCGACATAAGCCATATTGAACCCCGATAGAGAAGTCATAAAATCATATTTAGTACTCAGTTTGAAACGCAAGTTTTTTATGGCCTCCATTTCTACACCTATTCTATATGAAGCAGTATTTGTAAGCTTCGAATTTTCGCCAATAGTAAAAATACTAGAAGCGAAATTTTTGGCATAAACATCGTTTTCTTGAGATAAAAGTACACCTCTCTGCTCCAAATCATCTCTCATTCCGACCGAGAAAATCCATCTGTTTTTCTGTGAAATCAGATAGGAAAATCCTAGTCCAAATTTAAAATCTTTATCTCTAAAGCCATAAGCAGTGTAGCCTCCAACCCTCCATTTATCATTACTACTGAAAAACGTACGAGCCCCAAACTGCAGCCTAAGGCCTTCAACATCATTAAATCCAATACTATTATAATAAGGGCCATAATCAACAGGACCGATATTCAACCAGCCAGTCGCAAACATCTCACCAGCCTTTTTATAAAAGATAAACTTTTTATCATTGGCGAGAATATCATGCATCTCATAAATCTCTTGGTCTTCAACCTTCAAGCCTACGGGTCTGATATCTTTCCAATCATCTTTGGACTTCAAAAATGGAGTATCGTCTACTGCATCAGTATTAGCCATAAAAGAAATCGGTGTCATTCTACCAAGTTTATGATCATAATAGGTAGTAACTTTTACAGCCTCGGCTCCTATATACTTCTGTACTTTAAACGGACTGAAATCCATCATCAAACTATCTTTTACAACAGTAATAAGCTTGTCGCTAACCTGTTTAAAATCCTGATGAATATGAACATCATTCACGAAATTTACATTAAAACCTTCAGTAGCTCTTAAATCTATAGAGTGAATAACGTATTTTACAGTGTCGGCCCAAAAACTACCTTCGAAAGTTAACTCCCTTTTTCTTCGCGGAAAATATTGGATTTTATAAACTCTATCGCCATCAATTTTGGTGCTATCAACTATGGCATATCTATATGACATCAGGGCTCGTTTGGACAAGGGGCTGATGAATTTTTTATTGAATAGGACTATAGAATTGTCAAAAACATCGTAATTGAGATACAGTTCTTTTAAGTACATTGTGATACTAGGATTCTCTTTAAATCCTGAAGTATTACTAGCCTCAAGTTGTTCTTTTACCTTATCTGGTCTATTTTCGCCGTATACCTGATGAATTTCTTCAACCAGTAAAGTTGGGACATAGGTGTATTTACCTTTTTGATATTTTCTAGAAGATACCTCTTCAAAACCCTTTATAGGTCCTAAATGTTTTAATGTAGAATCGGGATCATAAAGGTCGAATCTGACCTTATCATATTTCTTATATTGATAAGTCTTCCCTTGTTTTAACGAATATTTTTTGTGATTCTCTCTAATTCGTCGCAATATGTAGTAAGCAGGATTCTCTTTCGTGTTGTCTCCAACAACAACAACCTCGTCTAAAACTTCAGAATCAGGATTTAGCATAATTGGTCTTTCTCCAATTGTTGCTATCTCAATTTTTCTTGATTCATAGCCTATAAAACTTATCTGAAAATATTTGTCATCTCTATTCACTTCAATAGAGTATTCACCTTTTGAGTTAGTAATAGTACCCTTATGAGTTTTAAGAACAATAACATTTGCATACTCTATAGGCCCATTAGTTTCGCTATCGAAAATTCGCCCTTCAATTAATTGCTGAGCAGACAAAGGAATCCCAGTAACAAACAAAAGCAGATATAAATTGTATTTAAGTAATAGTTTTATCAAATTGATATAAGAGTTAAGCAACTTTCAAAATACGAAAAAATAAAGCTTATTTCCCATCATTTTTTCAAACAATAATCTACATCATTACAATCTTCCCATATCACATCAACCAATTAGAAACCAAACGCTTACAATTCGCAAAATAAATTAAACACGTATTAAAAAAGGAATTACAACAAAACCAGGCCTTGCTATTGATAGGATATTCGTTCGATTTGCACTAAATCCATGGATTAACTGTTATTCAGATAGAAGAGTATTATCTTTGAATCTCGCTTCGAATTCTTCGGGAGTAATCGCGTTATCTACATCAAATTCGCCAATTTTTGTTCTTCTCAAGGCTGACAAATGTCCTCCACTATTCACACGTTTTCCAAAATCGAAAGCTAGCGACCTGATATAAGTCCCTTTCGAAACTATCACCCTAAAATCTATTTCTGGAAGTTCAATTCTAGTAATTTCAAACTCGCTAATATTGATTTTTCTAGAATCTATCTCAACGGTTTTTCCTTCTCTTGCTAGATCATATAGTCTTTTACCTTCTTTTTTCAGAGCCGAAAACATTGGGGGAAACTGGTCTTGCTCACCGATAAATAATTTTGCAGTGTTATGAATTAACTCCTCATCAATATGGTCTATTGGAAATGTAGAATCAATTTCAGTTTCAAGGTCATAGGATGGAGTAGTAGCTCCTAAGGTAAATGTACCTGTATATTCTTTAGCCTGTGCCTGAAACTCTTCAATCCTTTTTGTGAACTTACCAGTACAAATAATCAATAAGCCACTAGCTAATGGATCGAGTGTACCGGCATGTCCTACTTTTATTTTTTTTACTTTATACTCTTTCTTTATCAACCATTTTATTTTGCTCACAGCATTGAATGAAGTCCACGTCAAGGGTTTGTCAATCAAAAATACTTGTCCATTTTTAAAATCATCCAACTCCATACTGCGATCAATTTTTTTTTATAATAATGAATACGCCAAAGCAATTGAACCAACAACGAAACAATATATAGCAAACCACGATAGTTTACTCTTTTTCACTAGGCTAATCATCCATGTACATGCAAATAATCCGGTAATAAATGCCACAACAAAGCCAACAGACATTGGCAGTGCAGAGCCACTGTGAATAGTAATATCACCACTTAAAAGGTCTTTTGATATTTTTCCCAAGATTAATGGAACAACCATTAAAAACGAAAATCTAGCAGACTTTTCTTTATCAACACCCAACATAACTGACGTAGATATTGTTGCTCCCGATCGTGATATACCTGGCAGAATAGCTATTGCCTGTGAAATACCAATAATAAATGCCGATTTGAATGTTACACTTTTATCAGTAACCTTAGCCTTATCAGCAAGTAATAAAAGCAATCCTGTTACTAATAGCATTGCCCCAACTAAAATTAAGTTACCATCGAATAATGCTTCAATCTGATCGTTGAAAAATACACCTACAATTGCAGCAGGTATCATTGAAAGAACTATTTTCATAGAAAACTGAAATTCTTCGTTCCAAGTAAACTGGAAGAAGCCTTTTAGTATTTCTAAAATTTCTTTTCTAAATATCACAATTGTACTCAATGCAGTTGCTCCGTGTAGTACAACTGTCATTAGCATACTCTCTTCGGGAACCATACTATCTCCTAAAATTGCTTTTGCAATTTCTAAATGTCCGCTCGAAGATACTGGCAAGAACTCTGTTAGGCCTTGAATAAGGCCTAGAATAATAGCTTCAAAAATTTCCATGGTAGTGGTAAGTATTATTTATTTTTTGGCTAGGATAGCCCATATTTCCACTATAAAACCCGTAATCACTACTAATGGAGCGATTCTGATACGCATAGTGCTAAACATCTCTTCATTGAAAGTGTCGGGACTAGTAGACGCACCACCAGCCATTAACAAATACCCTATAGCAATCAATGCTAGGCCTACACCCATTAGTATGTAATTCTTCTTTCCGAATAAAAATTGCTTTTCAGTCATCTTACTTTTTTTATGTAAATCTATTTTTTGCAAATCTAGTAATAAAGTTCTTCAGTTTTTAAACTTAAATACTTATTCATTGCAAAAAAAGTACTTATTGCAGCAATCAGTACACCTACCAACAGAACAAGCATATATAAAATGACGTAGAGCTTAATATCTTGTATATCTGATAAAATTGGAAAATTTAGCTGTAAGTAGTAAAGCATAGCGCTTA
>JAGLEB010000200.1 GCA_023145275.1 Flavobacteriales bacterium
ACGCATCGCGCATTTCTGTAAGTGCTAACATAGTTGCTTTAACAAGGTTATGATTATTCGATGACCCTTTAGATTTTGCCAAGATATCGGTAATTCCAACACTCTCGAAAATCGCACGCATCGCACCACCAGCTTTCACTCCAGTACCATGTGCAGCAGGTTTCATCCAAACTTTTGCTCCTCCATAATGAGCTGCTTGCTCATGAGGTATAGTTCCTTTATAAACAGGAATCTTTACAAGATTCTTTTTAGCATCTTCAACGCCTTTTCCAATTGCAGTAACAACTTCTTTTGCTTTTCCAAGACCAATTCCTACTATTCCGTTTTCGTCACCAACAACAACGACAGCAGAGAAACTAAACGTTCTACCCCCTTTGGTTACTTTAGTAACACGATTAATAGCAACTAATCTATCTTTAAGATCTAAATCTGTTGTTTTAACTTTTCTAATTTCAGACATATTTCAATAAAATTATATAGTTAAACCTGCCTCACGTGCAGCGTTTGCTAATGTTAATACTCTACCGTGATATAAATAACCGTTTCTGTCGAAAACCACTTTCTCTATACCAGCTTCTTTTGCTTTTTCAGCTATCATTTTACCAACAGCAGCTGCTTGTGCTACCTTATTGATATCTTGCGAATCTATTTCTTTACAACGAGAAGATACTGAAGCTAAAGTTACTCTTTTAACATCATCAATTATCTGCACAGAAATATGCTTATTGCTTCTAAAAATAGTCATTCTTGGACTCTCCTGAGTTCCAAAAATATTTTTTCTAATTCTTCGCTTAATTTTTAAGCGTCTTTGTACTTTTTTATCTGTTGCCATAACTTTTTCTAATTAGGATTAACCAGCTGTCTTACCAGCTTTTCTTCTTAATTCTTCACCAACAAATTTAACTCCTTTACCTTTGTAAGGCTCAGGTTTTCTTAGCGAACGCAATTTAGCCGCTACTTGGCCAATTAATTGCTTATCATGACTTTTAAAAGTAACAATAGGATTCCCTCTTTTAAGTGTTTCTGCTTCTACTTTAATTTCAGGAGCAATTAACAAATAAATAGGGTGTGTATATCCAAGTGCTAACTCTAACAATTGTCCATTTACGGTAGCTTTATAACCTACACCAACTAACTCTTGTTTGGTTTCATATCCTTCAGATACTCCAACAATCATATTGTTAATTAATGAACGAAATAAACCGTGATATGCACGAGATTGTTTTTCGTCGTTAGCTCTGTTTACGATAACTACATTATCTTTAATCTCAACAGAAATCTCTTTCTTGATTTCTTGAGTAAGCTCTCCTAATTTGCCTTTTACAGTAACTGTTAAATCTTTAACTTCTACTGTAACGCCCTCAGGAATAGCTATGGGTAATTTACCTATACGTGACATAACTTATTTCTTAATATACGTAAAACAAAACTTCACCACCAACATTTAGCGTCTTTGCCTCTTTGTTAGTCATAACACCTTTCGATGTTGAAAGAACTGCAACTCCCAAACCGTTTAATACGATTGGCATGCTGCTTTGTCCCGCATATTTTCTTAAACCAGGCTTACTAGCGCGTTCCATTTTTTTGATAGCGGATACTTTTGTTTGAGGATGGTACTTAAGCGCAATTTTAATTTGCCCTTGTGGTCCTTCTTCAACGAACTTGTAGTTCAAAATATAACCTTTATCAAAAAGAACTTTAGTAATTTCTTTTTTAAGATTCGATGCAGGAACTTCTACCACCTTGTGGTTTGCCATAATAGCGTTCCTTACTCTTGTAAGGTAATCTGCAATAGGATCAGTCATTATTAATCTATTTTTATTTTACCAACTTGCTTTTCTAACTCCTGGAATTAATCCATTTGAAGCCATTTCTCTAAATACTATTCTACTAATTCCGAATTGTCTCATATAACCTTTTGGTCTACCAGTCTCAGAACATCTGTTATGCATACGAGCAGGTGCAGAATTACGAGGTAAACGACTTAACGCTTGATAGTCTCCTTCTTCTTTTAGTTTTGCTCTTTTTTCGGCATATTTAGCAACTAACTTTGCACGTTTTACTTCTCGTGCTTTCATTGATTCTTTAGCCATAACTTAGTTCTTTTTATTATTTTTAAATGGTAAGCCAAATTCTCTTAATAGTGCATAACCTTCTTCATCGGTCTTTGCTGTAGTTGTAAAGCTAATTTGTAATCCCAAGATTTTGTTTACTTTATCTAAAACAATCTCTGGGAAAATAATTTGCTCATCAATTCCTAATGTATAATTTCCTTGTCCATCAAATTTATATTTGATGCCTTGAAAATCTCGTACGCGAGGAAGGGCTACTACAATAAGTCTTTCTAAGAATTCATACATTTTATCGTTACGTAAAGTAACTTTTACACCAATTGGCACATCTTTACGTAATTTAAAATTTGAAATATCTTTCTTAGATCGAGTAATCATAGCTTGCTGACCAGTTATAGAAGTAATTTCTTTAACGGCAAAATCAATTAATTTTTTATCAGCAACAGCTTCTCCAATTCCTTGGTTAATTACTATTTTCTCTAAACGAGGAACTTGCATTACAGATTTGTAATTGAATTCCTTTTTTAAGTTATCAGAAATTACCTCTTGGTATTTTTTCTGAAATGTAGGTGTATGTCCCATTACTTAATCTCCTCCCCTGTCTTTTTTGAATAACGAACTAGCTTATTCTTGTCGTTCAACTTTCTACCAATACGAGTTGGTTTACTTGTTGCAGGATCTATAAGCATCAAATTAGAAATATGAATCGAAGCTTCTTGCTCAACAATACCACCATCTGGGTTAGCAGAATTTGGTTTGGTATGTTTTTTCATCATATTTACACCTTCAATAATAGCTCTTTCTTTCTTAAAGATAACATCTAAAACTTTACCTTCTTGCCCTCTAGACTCTCCAGAAATGACTTTTACTAAGTCACCTTTTTTGATATGAAATTTTCTATTCATGATTCTTAAATTATAAAACCTCTGGGGCTAGTGAAACAATCTTAGTAAACTGCTTTTCACGTAATTCTCTGGCAACAGGCCCAAAAATACGGGTTCCTCTCATTTCACCAGCAGTATTAAGTAAAACTACGGCATTATCGTCAAATCTAATATAAGAACCGTCTGGACGACGAATCTCTTTCTTAGTTCTAACAACAACTGCAGTATATACGGTGCCTTTCTTAGCTTCACCGTTTGGCATTGCACTTTTAACAGAAACGACTACTTTATCGCCAATACTAGCGTATCGTTTTTTGGTACCTCCTAATACTCTAATTACGAGTATTTCTTTAGCACCACTGTTGTCTGCAACATTACATCTTGATTCTTGTTGTAACATGATTACTTAGCTCTTTCAATTATTTCAACTAATCTCCAACATTTATTCTTGCTAATAGGACGAGTTTCCATAATTTTTACGGTATCTCCTATGTTGCAATCATCTTTCTCATCGTGAACAGAATATTTCTTACTCATATTCACGAATTTTCCGTATTTAGCGTGTTTTACCTTACGACTAACTGAAACTGTAATAGTTTTAGTCATCTTATCACTAACAACAACACCGACACGTTCTTTTCTTAAATTCCTTTCCATTGTCTAAAAAATTAAGCGTTCTCTTGTAATTTTCTCATTTGTAATTCAGTCCTAAGACGTGCAATTATTCTACGAGATTTTCTTATTAACAATGGATTTTCGACAGGAGAAATTATATGATTCATTTCTAACTTATCTAAATCACCTTTCTCTATCTCTATCCTTTCAACTATTTCAGTTGTAGATAATTCTTTTATTTCACTGTTTTTCATGATATTCTAATTTTCAGTGTAATCTCTACGTACAACAAATTTAGTTTTAATAGGTAACTTTTGAGCACCTAATCTAAGAGCCTCTTGTGCAACTTCACGTGAAACACCGTCGATCTCGAAAAGAATTCTTCCTGGACTAATAGGAGCTACGAATCCTTCTGGAGCACCTTTTCCCTTACCCATTCTAGTTTCAGCTGGTTTCTTTGTAATTGGTTTATCGGGAAAGATCCTGATCCACATTTTACCACCTCTTTTCATGGTTCTATTGATGGCAACACGGGCAGCCTCTATCTGTCTAGAAGTCATCCAAAATTGCTCTAGCGCTTTGAGACCATAGTCCCCAAAAACAATTGTGCTTCCTCTATATGCTAAACCCTTTGATAGATTTTTCTGTACTTTTCTGTGCTTAACTTTTCTTGGCATTAACATACTACTTTTTCTCCGCTAAGAATTATTTTTCAGATATCCAAATTTTTCGCCTTTGTATACCCAGATCTTTATACCTATTCTTCCATAGGTAGTGTGAGCTTCAACTAAAGCATAATCAATATCTGACCTTAAGGTGTGAAGCGGCACTCTTCCTTTGTGATAACTCTCTGTTCTTGCCATATCAGCACCACCAAGTCTTCCACTGCATTGCACTTTAATACCTTGAACATTAGCTTTCATAGCCATATCCATTGACTTTTTCATAGCTCTTCTAAAATTAACTCTTCTTTCAAGCTGCTTTGCAATTGACTCACCAATAAGGTAAGCATCCGCCTCAGGTCTTTTTATCTCGAAGATATTTAAGTTGATCTTTTTCTTAAAAACAGTTTTTAGCTCTTCTTTAAGTTTTTCGATCTCAATACCTTTTCTTCCGATAACAATACCAGGCTTTGCAGTATGAACACTGAGTTTAATTTCTTTAGGTTTTCTTTCAATCTTCACCATAGACACTGATGCATCACTTAATCTGGTCCTTAAGTACTTTTTGATCTCAAGATCTTCTAAAAGCTTCTCAGCAAAGTTCTTTTGATCGAACCAAATTGAATTCCACGTTCTGTTGATTCCTAGGCGAAGCGATATTGGATTGCATTTTTGACCCAAAAAGTCCTCCTATTCTTTTGTCGACACTTTAATAAAAATGTGACTTGTTCTTTTAAGTATTCTACTCGCACTACCTTGAGCACGAGGCTTAAATCTTTTCATCGTAGGTCCTTCATCAGCATACATTTCAGCAATGAATACATTGCTTGTATCTATAGCTACATCCCTATTATTGTCAATAAGGTTTGCTACTGCAGACTTCAACGTCTTTTCTATCGGTCTGGCTGCAAAGTTAGGTGTGAATTTTAATATCGTGATCGCAGCTTCAACATCTTTCTGCTTGATCAAATCTAAAACTAATCTAACCTTATTAACAGGATATCCTACCCATTTTGCTTTTGCATATGCTTCCATTACTTCCTCTTATTTTTTCTTTGAGGCTTTTTCTGACTTCTTCTCAGGATGGCCTCTGAATGTTCTTGTTAAAGAAAATTCACCCAATTTATGACCAACATGATTTTCCGTAATATATACAGGAATAAATTGCTTTCCGTTATGTACTGCTACGGTATGGCCTATAAACTCAGGAACTATCGTTGATCTTCTTGACCAAGTTTTCAAAACACTTTTTTGCTTGGTTTGGTTCATTCTCATGATCTTATTCATCAAATGATCGTCAACAAAAGGTCCTTTTTTTACGGATCTTGGCATTTAATAAACTCCCGCATTTATTTTTTTCTTTTCTTTATTATGTACTTATCAGAAGCTTTTCTGATCTTTCTGGTCTTATAACCTTTCGCGTAAACTCCCCAAGGAGATACAG
>JAGLEB010000201.1 GCA_023145275.1 Flavobacteriales bacterium
GTAAAAGGAGGCAATCCCGCAGCAAAATTCAAGTGCTCAGCATCGGCAATATCTTCTTTTGTGAATCTGTTTTTTACAGGAATACCCTCTGGAGTATCCCAAATTTCTTGATTCTCTTGTGGTGCAGCTTTTTGTAGAGCTACAGTATTTATTGTTAAGTCTGAAAAATCAGGTCTCATAATTTTTTTTGTTTATTTGTTTATACGGCTTTGCTGTTGTTTATAAAGTGTTTTGCACTTGTTATTAAATTTAATATGTGTAAAAAAACACAAAGTTTAAATAATAGTACTAAGAACCTATAACCCGATGCCAACGACACATCAATAAACAGCGAAGCATAAACTATTTTAACCAATGACTAATTCCTCTATTTTATTCTGAATCATAGAAATTGAGTCAATTACATCTGTTTTTATATTAATAAAACCATCTAATCCTGCATTGATTAATTCATCTGCAATATCGGAAGGATTTCCTGCTAATAAAAGTACTTTGTCAGTATTTATAGATCTAAAAGTTTTTACAAAATCAACTGCTGTTTCAGCATAATCCTTATCAGAAGAACAAATTACAACAACTTCATTAGATGATTTTGCACTTTCTTCTGCGGCTTTTTCAGCACAGCAATAACTCTGTTCATCTAGAACTTTATAAGCGCTAATACCGATAAAGTCATATGAGAAAGCTGCACGAGCTTTTCGCATAGCAATATTTCCATAACTGCAAAGCTCTACAACTGGTCTGCTATTTGTTTTATTCACAAATACTTCAGTATTTCTTCTCAAATATTCTATTTCTAGTGTCGCTCTTCGTGGCGAAAGAATTTTATTAATTTTCTTCGCTGATAATTTTTTATCGGAAAGTAATTTAACATCAACTTTCTCCATTAGGTTTGGGTATTTATTTACTCCAACCATTACAAGCCTTCTACGACTAATTAACTTTAGCTTCTCAAATCTAATTTCAGCTATCTGTTTTTGAATTCTCTCACTCTCAAAACATCTGTAATACCCTCCATTAGCTTCAAGTATTTTGAAAAGCTCTAAAGAGCTATTAGCTATATTATTAGTTACTTCTTCTATATAATATGAACCATCAGTTGGGTTAGATACTTTTCCTAAATACGATTCTTCTTTCAAAATAGTAGCTATATTTCCAGCAATTCTACTTGAAAAATCACTCTGGTCGTTAAACTCATCATCGTATGGGTCAACTTCAACACCATGAACGTTACCAAGTATAGCAGACATAGTTTCTGTTGTAGCTCTCAACATATTTGTATGAGCATCAGTAATTGACTTATTCCATATTGATGTTTTAGCTGTTAAGTTATAAGCAAAATCTAAAACACCGTATTTTTTTGCAATCTGATGTAATAAGCTATTGAAAGCTCTAAACTTTCCTATTTCTAAGAAAAACTCTGTTCCTATAGAAAGTTCAATGTGTAGATTATCGAAGATATACTGAACTGGAACCTCTCTATTTTCATATTTTTCAATTAAGAAAACTAAGGAACTTAAAGTGTAAGTGATTTCTTGTACTTGATTTGATCCTGAATCTAGATAAATAGCCCCTGAAACTGAAATTGCTTTATAATTAGGATAATTCTCGGAAAGAGTAACTAGTTCAGTCACTATATCTAATAACGAACAATCGAAATTACCCGTTGTAACGTAATCATAAATAATATCAAGGTCGAAATATCCTTTTAGTTTTCTAAAGCAGATACCCTTTTCGTTGACAAATGCGAAAAAGTCTCTAGCAAATTTAGTTTCATCTTTTCTCAATATAAAGGATACGGCAATTTCGTTCAGGTCTATTCCATCCAATAAATCGTAAGGAGATATATTAGTTTTTAAATCGAAAAGCAGACCTGTCATTCCTTCTTCTACAGCTTTTAAAGCCGATGAATTAGAGTTTGATCCAGTTTTCACAATTATTTTCCTGTAGTTAACAATGCTAGAAGCGTTCTCTCCAGTATTACTTAGAGCTTCTATCTTATCGTCTGTATTGTAAAAAGGCTGAATGCTATTGTGATTCATGTTTTTCCAAACAAGTTTCTTTTCAAAATCAGCTCCTTTTAAATCTATATTAGCTTTATCTATCCAATCATGCTTACTGATTGCTTTGAATTCGTCGAAAAGCATTTTATTATTTTTATCCATATTTTAATTATTTGAAATTTATGATTGTTGATTTATTGGTATGATTACACATCTCCATATAAACCTAATATCAAAAAACATATATGATTAAACTCCCATTAAACTACTTCCAAATCTTTCGAAAATGGCTTTATCTAACTCTTCTCTATTTGTAGGGTGTGCAATATCTCTAAGAGACTGAGCACGCTGCTTTAGGTTACGACCAAATAATTCGGCAACACCGTATTCAGTGGCGACAAATCTAGCATGAGCACGTGTTGTAACAACTCCAGCACCAGGTTTTAGAGATGAAACAATTTTAGATACACCTTTTAAAGTTGTTGATGTAACAGCGATAATTGGTTTTCCACCCTCTGATAGGGCAGCACCACGCATAAAGTCCATCTGTCCACCTACACCAGAGAACATCCTCATTCCAATTGAATCGGCACATACCTGACCTGTAAGATCAATTTCAATAGCCGAATTTATTGCTGTTACTTTAGGGTTCTGCCTAATAATAGAAGTGTCATTTACATATGCAATATCTAACATCTCAATTTCTGGATTATCATGCATGAAATCATATAAACGACGTGTACCCATTGCAAACCCAGATATGATCTTATAAGGATTTACTTTTTTCTTAGATCCATTTACAACACCACTCTCTACTAAATCAACAATTCCTTCAGAGAACATTTCTGTATGTACTCCTAAATCTTTATGATTAGTTAAGTATGTTAATACCGCATTGGGGATACCACCGATTCCCATTTGAAGGGTAGAACCATCATCTATAATTTCTGCAATATTCTTACCTATCTGTTTCTCTGCTTCAGATGGAGTAACAAATTTCATTTCATGAATTTCTTCAGAAATTTCAACGCACGCATTAAAGTTTCTAAGGTGAACAATTCCGTCACCCATAGTACGTGGCATACGATCATTTATTTGAGCAATAACAGTTGCACCACATTCTATTGCTGAAATAACAATATCAACAGAAACTCCTAAAGAGCAAAAACCGTGTCTATCTGGAGGAGAAACATTTACTAATATAACATCAAGATTCATATATCCTTGACGGAATAAACTAGGTATATCACTTAA
>JAGLEB010000202.1 GCA_023145275.1 Flavobacteriales bacterium
AAACGGAATAACAAACAAGGATTAAAACTAATATGAGCTTAACAAACACATTTACAAATAAGTATACATCACAAGTAAGAAATAACACTTGCATTAGTGAGAGATTTTTCTTACTTTTAATGTTGATAAATAATTAATCACAAAATTTACAAACTATGAGAAATTTAAAACGACTTGCAGCTTCCCTTGTTGCAATGATGCTTGTAGTTGCCTTCACATCGTGTGAGAAGCAAACTGCAAAGATTGATAAAGGCCTTTCGGAGGTAGTTATCAATATCAATAACGTTACTGACAATATAAAAAAATCTGGAGATCAGATTATTCCTGAATGCTCTGATTCAGTAGCTACTCACGCTGTTGTTACAGGTGTTGACCCTTTAGGTAATCCTGTATTATTAGAACTTCCTATATTACAGAATCTAGAGAATGGAACGCAAACTGTTGTTATTAAGACTCAGGTTCTAGGAACTTATACTATTACTGGATTCGAAGTATATTCTAATGCCGATATGATTTGGGCAGCTCCTAAGCCAGATTCTGATTTCTACCAATGGACTGATCCAGAAAGACGTTTAGATTTAGATTTTGAAGTTGTAGCATTTAAGAAGTTAAAGGTTGATATTGACGTAATGTGTATTGATGAATCTACTTTTGAAAGCTTTGGATATTTTTGGTTTGAATTTCACAAAATAGCAGTTAGAGAACTTTGTTTCTTCGGTGATGTTTGTACAAAATTCTATGAAGATTTCCATACCTATGAGGGTTCTCCTTATATAGGACAAGACTATGACGGTTATGATTTCCCAGCAATATTTAAAGTTCTTATAAAAGACTCTGAAGGAAATGTAATAAACGACGAGGAATTTAATACAAACGAAGAATGGTTTGGTACTGGTAAACCACTTTGTATACAGTATCCTGATAGAGGAAATGACGAAATGTTTACCTTCGAGGTTTATTTAGCATATCCAGACGGTACATGGCCATTAGTTTATACATCTGAACCTTTCAATGCAAGCGACGATATGTCTGCAATTACAGGTGATGATGGAATTTTCGATTTCGTAGTAGGAAATTGTTCTTACGAGGGTAATGATCACAATATGGAACTTCCTCCTTATTTAATGTTACCAGATCATGGTAGAATTGGTATTGCTAACTGGGGACATGAGAGTGAAATATATAATGACTATTTCGAGATTGATTTAATTTCAGGTTTCGACAATCCTCTTTATCCAAAAGAACTTAAAGGACCTAAAACATATGGATATTGTGGTGATTTGTATAACTATATTAATGCCGAAGAGTACGACGTAGATATTTATTCAAGTTTGACGGCTGAATCTATAGCACTTATGCCAGAACACTATAGAGATATTCCTTGGGGAGCATTAAACTATCTTGCAAATTTAGATATAGATGAGAGAACTATTGAGATTGCTAAGCAGGTTCAAGCATCAGTTTGGTTTATTATACACGGAATTACCCCTATGGTAGGATATGAAATTAAAAAATTAGGTGGAATACCAAGTCAAGCAGCTAAAGATTTAGCACAACGTTGTCTCGATAACAGCGATTATAAAATTAAAACTGGTGATTGGGTAGTATTAGCATT
>JAGLEB010000203.1 GCA_023145275.1 Flavobacteriales bacterium
ATTTCGTTTACTAAATCAGGGTTCCAATATGTTTTAACCTTCACATAATTCTCAGTAAATCCGTGCATGAAACCATTCTTATTATCTCCTTCGAAAATAACTGTTTTTTCCTTTCCTAGCTGACTTTCGTAGAATGAACGTTTTTTCTTTGCTGAAAGAGCTCTAAGCATTTTACTACGCTTATTTCTCACGGGCATTGGTACTACTCCATCCATTTTTACAGCCTCGGTATTATCTCTTTCGGAGTATGTAAACACATGAAAATACGCTACATCCAAATCGTTTAAATAGTTATATGTATCTAGAAAATGATCGTCGCTTTCGCCTGGAAATCCAATTATCACATCTACACCAATTGCGGCATCAGGCATTAAAGTTTTAATTGAAGATACACGATCACTATACAGTTCTCGCGAGTATCTACGCTTCATGTTTTTTAACAATTCATTATTACCTGATTGTAGAGGTATATGAAAATGAGGTACAAATGACCTAGATTTAGAAACAAATTCTATAGTTTCATTCTTTAGTAAATTGGGTTCAATAGACGATATTCTCACACGGGCTAAACCATCTACTTTATCTAAACATTCTACTAAATCAAAAAAAGTGTTTTTATGGTTTTTATCCCCCATTTCGCCCTTGCCATAATCACCAATATTTACACCAGTAAGAACTATTTCTTTAATTCCTTTAGCAGTAATTTCCTTAGCATTTGATATAACATTTTTTAGAGTATCAGACCTTGATATCCCCCTTGCTAGAGGAATTGTACAGTAAGTACATTTATAATCACAACCATCTTGCACCTTTAGAAAAGCACGTGTTCTATCTCCAAAAGAATATGAACTTTCATAAATACTAACTTCTTCAATCTCGCAAGAATGTATTTGTCCAAAATCTTTTTTTGTAAGGTCGTTCAGATAGTCGGTAATCTTAAACTTTTCATTTGCTCCAAGCACCAAGTCGACACCATCAAGAGCAGCAAGCTCCCCTGGTTTTATCTGTGCATAACACCCAATTCCAACGATGAAAGCTTTATCATTAATTTTCAACGCCGATTTCACGATAGTTTTAAATCGTTTATCCGCATTATCAGTTACTGTACAAGTATTAATTACATATATATCGGCATATTCGTCGAAACCAACTTTTTCATAACCTTCTTTTACGAATTGTCGAGAAATTGTTGATGTCTCAGAAAAATTAAGTTTACAGCCTAATGTGTAAAATGCCACTTTTTTATCGTTCATGCTTCTTACTATATTTACAAATAAATCAATGAAAATGAGGGTTTTGCCATTTTCTAGCTGGCAAATTTATTACATTCTTTTTTAATTGAACCAACTTTTATTAGTAATTTAGGTACTTAAATATTTTTTTGATTAGATTTGCATTACTACGAGGAAAGTTATAATACCAATAAACTTCTTCTTTTACGATACACACAAGCACAAATACACGTGCTAATTTGCTATAACTTAGATTGAAAGA
This sequence comes from Flavobacteriales bacterium, assembly GCA_023145275.1. Taxonomy (GTDB): domain Bacteria; phylum Bacteroidota; class Bacteroidia; order Flavobacteriales; family JADGDT01; genus JADGDT01. The sequence goes on from JAGLEB010000203.1 coordinate 1,495, forward strand.
GAAATAAACACAGCAATGGAATACAATACTGATAGATCAAGATTGATTATACCTGAATATGGTAGAAATGTTCAAAAAATGATTTCTTACTGTTTAAGCCTTGAAGATAGAGATGCTAGAAATGAAACAGCAAAAGCTATTATTGAGGTTATGGGGAATCTAAATCCACACTTAAGAGATGTTCCTGACTTTAAACATAAACTTTGGGATCAACTTTTTATTATGTCTGATTTTAAAATAGACGTAGACTCTCCTTATCCTATTCCTTCTGAGGAGTTTTTCTCAAAACCACCAGAGATGTTAGAGTACCCTAAGAAAAGTCGCAAATATCGTTTCTACGGTTTAAACCTAAGATTGATGATAGACCAGGCTATTTCGCGTGAAGAGGGCGAAGAAAAAGAAGCTTTGATTTTAGTTTTGGCTAACCACATGAAAAAAAGTTTTCTTAATTGGAATAAAGATGTTGTTGATGATAAAACAATTTTCAACCATTTATTCGAACTTTCAGAGGAGAGAATTGATTTAAGGGGAAAAGGAATTGTATTAGCCCCTTCTATTAACTTAATCCAAAAAAGAAAAACTTCTAATACAGACTCTAATACAAAATCGAATTATAGTCATAATAGAGGTCAATCTAGTATCAGTAGCAGCAATAATTACAGTAACAATAAAAACAGAAATAGAAAGTAATGAATACTTTTCAGATTGAGGGTGGAGTAAAACTAAAGGGAGAAATAACTCCTCAAGGTGCGAAAAATGAGGCTCTACAAGTACTATGTGCTGTTTTATTGACTCCCGAAAAAGTTACAATTAGCAATATTCCTGATATTCTAGATGTAAATAAACTAATTGATATTCTCAGTGATTTAGGAGTTAAAATTCAAAAAACTGCTCCAGGAGAGTATGTTTTTCAGGCAGACGAAATTAATTTAGCTTTTTTAGAATCCGACGAGTTTAAAAAAAAGGGATCTGGAATTAGAGGATCTATAATGATCGTTGGACCGCTATTAGCTAGATTTGGAAAGGGCTTTATTCCTAAGCCTGGAGGTGATAAAATTGGGAGAAGAAGGCTAGATACTCACTTTGATGGATTCAAAAACTTAGGAGCTACTTTCAGATACAACGAAGAAGAATCATTCTACGGTGTTGAGGCCGACAAACTTGTTGGGACATACATGTTATTAGATGAAGCTTCCGTTACAGGAACAGCTAATATTCTTATGGCAGCTATTTTAGCTGAAGGCACCACTACTATATACAATGCTGCTAGCGAACCATATATCCAGCAATTATCAACATTGCTTATAAAAATGGGAGCTAAAATATCGGGAATAGGTTCAAACCTCCTAACGATAGAAGGAGTTAATAAAGAAGATTTAAAAGGAGCTAGTCACAGAATATTGCCTGATATGATAGAGATTGGATCATACATTGGTATGGCCGCTCTTACCAAATCAGAGATAACTATTAAGGATGTTAATTGGAATAAGCTTGGACTAATTCCTAACGTTTTCAGAAAACTAGGTATTCAATTAGAAAAACGTGGTGACGATATTTTCATTCCATCACAAGAATCTTATGAGATTCAAGGAGATATAGACGGTTCTATACTTACAATTTCAGATGCCCCTTGGCCTGGCTTTACTCCAGATTTATTGAGTATTGTTCTTGTTGTTGCTACACAAGCAAAAGGGTCTGTTCTTATTCACCAAAAGATGTTTGA
>JAGLEB010000204.1 GCA_023145275.1 Flavobacteriales bacterium
ATAAGTTAGAAAATTCTCCTTTTACAAATGAATCAATACATGCATCGTTATATTTTACAAACTGATCTTTAAGCATGGTACGAAAACCTTCGTTTTTACACTTTTCCATAAATATATTCACCATAGGCTCTGTCTCTCCAGGAGTTCCAGAATCTAACAAAAATACTGCTCCATTACCCGAAATCATATCAGGAATACCAACAGCATCAATATCCGTTTTAGACTTAATTAATAATGGAATATTTAAGTAACAAATAAGAGGATCAATTCCTGAGCTTTTTCCGTGAAAATGAGATTCCATTTCACCAAAAATAAGCTTTAAGCTTTGTATTGATTTTTTATTAACCTTTGATTTTGAATCTATTTTATTAAGAGCATACTTGTCGTAAAGTGCAGCAACTAACGCTCCTGAACTACCTACACCATAACCTTGAGGAATACTCGAATCGAAATACAAACCTGAATTTATATCTGATTTCAGTGCTTCGATATCAAATTTCACCACGAATTTATCATCAGCATTAAGCTCTTCTAAATAAGTAACGTAATTCTTTAGATGAAAATTAGAATCTTTTGCCTCTTCATCAGCTTTTGTTGTAATTGGCAACTTCAAAGCTCCTTGATAAAAATTGTAAGGTACAGACAGTCCCATAGAATCTCTTATGATTCCATATTCTCCAAACAACAATACCTTAGCATAAAACAAAGGTCCTTTCTTCATATATAATGGCTTTTAGCCTTTGGCATTTTGCCTTTGGCGTTCAACTCGAGGCACTTATAAGTACTTTTCAACTTAATTAACTCTCTCAGCACCCGTTCCAAGTTCGTCGCAAATATACTGCTGATTTTCGCAATACGCAACTAGCTCTCTTTCAATGAAAGACATTATCTCTTTTGCCTCTGATTTTGGATAAAGTAAATGAACATTTGCTCCTGCATCGAGCGTGAAAAATAGATTCTTTCCTGTTTCCTCTTTATATTTTTTCACAGCTTCTAACGCATTCACAGTATTAGCTTTCATTAAAATATAATAAGGCGTAGATGTCATCATCATTGCGTGAAGTGTTAAAGCTTCACTTTCTAGTATTTCACCAAAACGTTTTAAATCTCCATTTTGAAGAATTTCTTTCATCTCAGCAATATGTTCATTTGCTTGTTTGAATCTTTGTTTTGCAAAAGGATGATCTTTCATTAAACCATGCCCTATAGTACTTGACACAGATTTTACACCTTTGTCTATCAATAATATTGTATCCTGAAAGTTTTCGAAAATTGGATGTAATTCTAAATCTGGAACAACAGCAACTTCGTTTGAAGAAAGACGATAATTCTCGTGTTCTCCCCAAAGCATCACAGGTCCTTCTACTGAACGACATGCACTACCCGACCCTAATCGTGAAAGGAAAGATGCTTTCTGATTTGCTACTCTTTCTATTAAATTTGGATTAATTACTTTTTCGAAAGCTACCAAACATACAGATAAAGCACTAAAACCAGATGCTGAAGAAGCTATACCACTAGAATGAGGAAACGAATTTGTAGTATGGATTATCATTTTATACTCCTTTGTGTAAGGCGTATAAACTTTGATATTATCGAAATACAAAGCTACTTTCTTAGAAAAACTTTCATTTTTCTCTCCCTCAAAGAAAAGTTCAAATTCAACCTCCCCATTAGAAACATCCTTCTTTACAAACTCAATTTCAGTTTCAGTAAAACTATTTTTGAGAGTAAAACTAATTGATGGATTTGCAGGAATTTGATGACCCACCTTACCCCAATACTTCACTAATGCGATATTGGATGGACTGCGCCATTTTTCAGTGTGATTTTCTATTCCTTCGGTTTGAAGAGAACGAGGGATAAATATTTTTGTATTCATTGTATTTTTTCTATAAAAAAAAATCATCCGATGACTTGGAGTCATCGGATGATTAAACTAACATTTTTATACTGCTTTAAGTCTTCTAAGTTTAGAAGAACTCATTTTACTCTCAGCGTAATCTCTAGTGATAACAAGTTTGTTCTCATCGTTAGATGGAGATTCATACATTGCATCAGTAAGTATTGCTTCGATAATTGATCTTAACCCACGAGCACCAAGTTTAAATTCAGTGGCTTT
>JAGLEB010000205.1 GCA_023145275.1 Flavobacteriales bacterium
ATATACTGCCAAAGCAGAAAATTTCCACCTTACTCATTTATCCACGGTAAAAACCTAAATCCCAACAGGAAAAATGGATATCGTGAAGGTGTTGCCGATCCTATTGTTGCTAAAATCAACTCTAAAAATTATTTTGACAATAAAGACTACTTATTTGCAATTGACTTAATCAATCACGGCTACTATTGGGAATCTCATGTTTATTTCGAAGCAATATGGCACGCTCATCACCGCAAAGGTCCTACAGCTAATTATTGTAAAGCATTAGTGAAAATTGCAGCTGGGGCAATTAAACTAGAACAAGAGAAAACAGATTCAGCAAAGAGACTATTCAACGGAGCAAGAAAACTTCTATCAGAACTTCCTAAGTACTTTTATCTAGGAATTAATATTGTATCATTAATTCAATTAAGTATAAATTGGGAATTGCATGGAAAACAATTACTCATATTGAAGAAATAAAAACTAGCATTATACATTATCTGCTTATTTTAATGTGAAAGAAAAAATTCCTAACTTCACAAAGTATAAAAGATAATATATGTCAGACAAAAGATTAATAACATTCAGGGTATTCGATAACATTATCGATGCACATATTATTGGTGCAAAACTCGAAAGCGAAGGAATAGAGTGTTATTACATAGGAGAAAATATGACATCTCTTTACCCTGTTTTTAATTCGGCTGTTGCAGGAGTACAACTGCAAATAAAACACGAAGACCTGATAAATGCTCAAGCTGTTCTACTCCCCTAAAAATACTCTCCACAAACTAGATCTAATAATTATTGTTTATAAGTAGACTTATACTTAGTGTCATTAAAAATAATTTTCGACAATATCTCCCTCATTATTTCTGTTGTTCCACCAACTATAGGCGCAACTCTAGCATCTCTAAATGCTCTGCTAATTTCATAATCATCCATATATCCAAAACCACCGAACATTTGCAAACATTCATCCGTGACTCTTTTAACCAGCTCAGATGTTTTTAATTTTGCGATAGTACACTCCTCCACTATATACTCCTTATTATCATACTGTTTTACAATTTGATATATAAACGATTTCGCCATAAAAACATCAGCATACAAATCACTCATTTCATGCCTCAACGCTTGATACTTGTCTAATGTCCTCCCGAAAGTACTCCTCTCATTCATATATTTCAAAGTAATATCTATTGCATACTCACTTGCTGCAACATTTCCTATTGAGGCCATAAGTCTTTCTAATTGAAAACTCTCCATAATGTAATAGAAACCACTCCCTAACTCTCCTACTAAATTCTCTTTCGGAACTAACACATCCTCAAAAAACAATTCAGCCGTAGCCGATGAATGATATCCTACTTTACTCAATAATGATCTGCTAACACCCTTTGAATCTAAATCTACAACCATCAGTGAAATACCATTTACACCCTTCGTAGTATCAGTTTTAACAGCTAGAGTAATAAAATCACCTTGAAATCCATTAGTAATAAAAATCTTTGATCCATTAACAACATAATTATCGCCATTATCAACAGCAGTAGTCCTAATAGCTCCAACATCCGATCCCGCACCAGGTTCGGTAATACCCAAACATCCAAGCTTGTCGCCTGCAATTCCAGGGGTAATATACTTATTCTTCAATTTATCACTACCCACTTCATATATATGGGCAAACGCCATATAACTCTGCACACCAGCCGAAGCCGAAAATCCAGCAGCTCCAACTTTAGCAGTCTCCTCAAGATATATCAAGGAATAAATAAAATCTAAATCCATCCCTCCATACTTCTCAGGATACATCAGTCCTAGATACCCCATATCTCCCATCTTTTTCCAAATAGATTTAGGAATTCTGTGTTCTTCTTCCCACTTTGGAATGTATGGGACTACTTCTCTCTGCAAGAACTCTTTTAAACTTGTGCGAAATAGATTGTGTTCTTCTGTGAAAAAATGCTTAGACATGAATATAAAGTTTTAAAAATGCATTTTGTGACCAACAGAGAAATATTCCCCTGTAACATAAACTTACAAAAAATAACTGATTAAGGAATAGTCACTTTATCTTTATATATTTGTGTAAATTTTTAGAATAAATGATTACTGATACAATTGTAGCTTTAGCCACGCCTTCTGGTGTTGGAGCCATAGGAATAGTTAGACTTTCGGGAGAAAAATCGATAGAAATATGTAACGAAGTATTTAACTCTGTAAAAGGAGATAAAGATTTACGCTTACAAAAAACTCATACACTCCATTTCGGAACAATCAACGATGGAGATAGAATTATTGATGAAGTATTAGTCTCAATTTTCAAAGGAACAAGTTCGTATACAGGAGAAACCTCTGTTGAAATTTCTTGTCATGGGTCTCAGTATATATTACAAGAAGTAATTAACTTATTTATTCGCAAAGGTGCCAGAATGGCTAAAGCGGGTGAATTTACACTTAGAGCCTTTACAAATGGCAAGCTAGACTTATCGCAAGCCGAAGCTGTAGCAGACTTAATTCATTCGGAGTCTGAAGCTGCACACAAAACTGCTATGCAACAAATGCGTGGAGGTTTCTCTAAAGAAATAGAAGAACTCCGTGATGAACTAATTCACTTTGCATCGATGATAGAGTTAGAACTAGATTTTGGTGAAGAAGATGTAGAATTTGCAGACCGAGGTGCTTTAGAATTACTCGTAGAAAGAATTAAAAAAGTAATAAAAAGATTGATAGACTCCTTTGCAGTAGGTAACGTTATAAAAAACGGAATTCCTGTAGCAATTGTTGGAGAACCTAACGTAGGAAAATCTACATTATTAAACCTACTGCTCAACGAAGAAAGAGCCATAGTATCTGAAATTGCTGGTACTACACGAGATACTATCGAGGATGAATTGAATATCGGAGGACAAATATTCCGTTTCATAGACACAGCAGGAATACGCGAAACTACCGATACAATAGAGAGTTTAGGTATTAAGAAAACTTTCGAGAAAATTGATCAAGCATCAATAGTTATCTACCTTTTCGATGCTTCAAAACCTCACAAAAAAGAAATAGAAGAAATAGAAAAAATCAGTAAACGCGTTGGAGACAAAAGACTTATTATCCTAGCCAACAAAATTGATATCGCTGATAAAAGTGTCATAGAAAAAGAATTTGCTAATCACGAAAACCTCTTCATGATTTCTGCAAAACACAACCAAGGAGTTGATAGCCTTACCGACAAACTTCTAAGTTTTGTAACAACAGGAAACATCTCTGAAGATCAAAATATAGTTACAAATTCACGTCACTACGAAGCCCTACTCCTAGCCTACACAGAACTTACAAAAGTAGAAGAAGGATTGGCAATAAACTTATCTGGAGATTTTTTAGCTATTGACATACGTCAAGCATTATTTCACTTAGGAGAAATTACAGGACAGGTAACTACTGATGATTTGTTGGGGCATATATTTAGTTCGTTTTGTAT
>JAGLEB010000206.1 GCA_023145275.1 Flavobacteriales bacterium
GAAGAAGCGCCTTCGTCGGTGCTAGATGATGAATTGAGGAAAACAATGGGCGATGCTGCAATAAAAGTAGCACAGTCCTGTGAGTATGTTGGTGCTGGAACTATTGAGTTTTTACTTGACGATAAAAGAAATTTTTACTTTATGGAGATGAATACTCGTCTTCAAGTTGAGCATCCAGTTACAGAGTATGTTACTGGCATAGATATTGTAGAACAACAAATTAGAGTGGCTAGAGGAGAGAAGTTGTTGTTGCAACAAAGCGACATATCAATAAAAGGTCATTCAATAGAACTTAGGGTGTATGCTGAAGATCCTAGAAATAATTTCTTGCCAGATATAGATGTTTTGAAATATTATAGATTGCCTGTTGGAGAAAATATAAGGGTTGATAATGGTTATGAACAGGGAATGAAAGTTCCTATATTTTATGATTCTATGATTTCTAAATTGATTACTTATGGTACTACAAGGCTAGAGGCAATAGATAGGATGATAGATGCCTGTGAGTTGTATAAAATTGTTGGTCCAAAAACAACTTTGGGATTTGGTAGATATGTAATGAAGCACGATGCTTTCAGAAGTGGAAATTTTAACACACATTTTGTGAAAGACCACTTTTCGGTAGATAAATATGACAAATCTTATCTTCAAGAAGAGAAAATGGGTGCTATATTTGCAGCTCACTATTTTGAAGAAAATAACATTAGTGAGCTTATACCTCAAATTAACTTAGAAAGCAATTGGAAACAAAATCGTCTTTTGTAATACTTCTTATTATGATGATGGGAAATATATTATTTTCTCAGAATTTAGCCGTTGATTCGATAAAGAATGAAGGAGTTTACGTAAATGACAGTATATATTATAGCTCGGGAGAGATGGAAGTTTTCATGTTGAATGAAGTGATGGTTTTTAATAGACCTGATCTAAAAACATGGGAAGAAAGAAAACGATATTATATTTTAAGGAGAAGAACGAAGAAGGTGTACCCTTATGCTATCTTAGCAGCTAAGAGGTTAGGAGAGTTAGATAAAAGGCTTGCCACTTTAGATTCTAAGAAACAGAAGAAGAAATATATAAAGGTAATAGGCAACTACATAAAAACGGAATATGAGCCTACTTTAAAGAAGTTTACTCAATCAGAAGGTCGTATTTTACTTAAACTATTGTATCGTCAAATGGGTACAACCACTTTCTCAGTATTAAAGTATTATAAAAGTGGTTGGAAGGCCTTTTGGTATAATGCTTCTGCAAACCTGTTTAATTTATCGCTCAAATCTGAGTATAATCCATTTAAGTACAGTGACGATCTTGCTATTGAAAGTGTTTTGAGAGAAGCATTTCTTGATGGGTCCTTAGAGTATGAACCAGCTTTTTGGGAAACTCTTGATGTTAATGATTCATATTTTGATTCTCTACCAGTTGAAGACGAATAAATTTACTTTATTTGCAGATAAATAAAATAAGGGTGTTGCTAAATAAACTTGAAATGAACACTGTCTCTGCAAATCTGTTTGAATAGTAATTAAAACTTACTATTCATTTTATTGATTACGGGCTATTGCAAAGGGTGAAAATAAGATATGTGAGTAGCATCATTTCTATTAAAAATAATTATTAACAGATGAAATATACAAGATTAACGAAGGAACAGTTTGAGATCTTTCATGAAAAATTTGCTGAATTTCTAGCTACTCAACAAATAGATAACAGTGAGTGGAAGAAGATAGTTGAAACTAATCCTAAGATGACAGAAGAACAGTTAGACTTGTTTAGTGATATTGTATGGGAAGATGCTTTGAAAAACGCTGAATATTTAGAGCATGTAGATCCAAAGGATTTAAAAGTTTTTAGATTTAAAGGGAGTAAGGTTAAAATGATATCTATTAAAATTAAAGGAGATTTAGATATAGATTTAACAAAAAGTAATGGTATCACAAAAGTTTTTGAGAATATCATGGATAGTAGGATAGTGATTCATCAAGGGAATAAAAAAGTTGGTCGTCAAAGAAATGAGGAAATGTTTCAGCTTATAACTGAGGGCTGTATGATTACTGATGAAAGAATTTATAATGCATTAAACGAAGCTATTAGCTAGTTAGTGGAAATATTGAGAATATAAATGGTAAAGAAGAGTATATTTAAATCGAAGGAGTTTTATAAAAATGTTGCATTCTTAGCATTTTTAGCAATAATACTTGTCCCTAACCCTATTGGGATGGAAATAAAATTGTTAGTTTCGAAACTTAGGGTTATGGTTTTGAATCCTAGCATAGAAAGTTCCGAGAATTTGGTGCAACTAACAAAGTTTGATTATGAATGGCAAATGTCTGATATAAATGAAGAGATTGTTACACTAGAAGATTTTAAAGGAAAAGTAATACTGATAAACCATTGGGCAACTTGGTGCCCTCCTTGTATAGCAGAGATGCCTAGTTTTCAAAAGTTATATGATGATTATGGTGATAAAGTTGTGTTTATATTCATAACAAATGATAATAAGTCGAAAACTGATGCTTTCTTGAAAAAGAAGGATTTGACATTGCCAGTATATCAGCAAGTGTCAAAAGCTCCTGCTAAGCTCTTTACAAATTCACTTCCTACCACTTTTTTAGTTGATCAAAATGGAAAAATATTGATAAATGAAACTGGTGCTAGTGATTGGAATAGTAAAAGCATGAGAGAAATATTGGATAAATTATTGATAAACTAAAGGTTGCAATAGCTATTTGCAATGCACGCATAACAAACATCTGCTCAGTTTTTTAATTGAGTAGGTGTTTTTTTTGTTCATCATTTAAGATGTGATACTTGTCTCAAAAATTTTATATTCGCATCACAGACAAACAAATATTTATAATGAATAATATTGAAGTTTATAAGCCAAAAAACAAGGTAAGAATTGTTACGGCTGCTTCTCTTTTTGATGGACACGATGCGTCTATTAATATCATGAGAAGAATAATTCAGAATACAGGTGTTGAGGTTATACATTTAGGTCACGATAGATCTGTAGAAGAAGTAGTTTTTACTGCTATCGAAGAAGATGCAAATGCTATAGCTCTTACATCTTACCAAGGCGGGC
>JAGLEB010000207.1 GCA_023145275.1 Flavobacteriales bacterium
TGGAAAATGGCAAGCAAACAGTGGAGACGATAATGGTAACGCAGCAGCAGCAACTGGGAATTGGGAAGCTCTTCCAGGCAATATTACAGCAACAGGAAGTTTCGCATATCCAGAATATACTACAACTGCAACAGATGGCGCAGGAATCTTAGAAGAAAGAGTTGCTAAAATGATTGCTGGAAAATTTCAAGGGGTGCAAAGCACAACTGTATTAACTACTCCAACTGATTACTTCATTAACAACTATTGGTCAACTACTGATGTTGGACTATATGGAAATATTACAAGTGCATATAGAATTAAACCCCTTTCGCTGGAAGGTGATGAGATAAAAGGACTTGACCCTTCTAAAACTATCGTCACATACTGCTGGACTGGTCAAACTTCGTCGATGATTACAGCTTATTTGAATGTGATTGGTTACAATGCAGTAAGTTTAAAATTTGGTGCCAATAGTATGATCTATACAGATCTATCAGGCCACAAGTTTGTAACTCCAACGACAGATCTTCCTGTGGTAGTAACTGAATAGTTTTAGTGGCATCACACTTCGGTGTGGTGCCTTTCTTTAATTATTGTTTGTTGATGAGTTGATTGTTGTCAATCGCAACTACACAACAAACAGCTACACAACAATCGATTTTAAAAAGAACAAAAAAATGAAACGTTTAGCATTTATATTCATGATAGGTCTTATACCTATGCTTGGATTTTCGCAAGGATGCGAAGAACCATCTGACGATGAGGGAATAAAACTATTTGGTTTTATACAGCCTCAATACAACTATATTTTTGATGAAGCAGGAACAAATAATTTTGATTTCGAAAGAGCAAGATTAGGCGTTATTGGTGTTATACCTTACGATTTTTCTTATTACGCTGTATTGGAAATGAGTCCAAAATATAGTCCTAATAACTCTCCTTACTTGCTTGATGCTTATGTAAGTTACAACAGGTTCAATTGGGCAAAAGCAGCAATTGGTCAATTTAAAGCACCATTATCTCTAGAGCTACAAACAGGCTGTCACAAGTTATTGACAATTAACCGTTCTAAAACTGTTTTGAATTTTTCAGCACCAATGCGTGATTTAGGGTTTATGCTTTCGGGAGGTAACGACACCACTTTTGTTAAGTATCAATTAGCCATAATGAACGGCATGGGTCTTAACAATGTTGATGACAATACAGCTAAAGATATTGTAGGTAGAGTAGTATTACAACCACTCGACTTTCTTCATGTAGGAGGTAGTTTTAGACTTGGCTCAAATGCTCCATCTGATGTAGCTGTTACAGAAGACGATAAGCACACTAGATATGCCGCAGAAATAGCAATGAAATTTGGAGAATTAGCTTTTCAGGCTGAATATATTTATTCAAAAGATGAAGGGTCTAAGATTGTTGGCGGCGGCTGCGGTGGTGGCGGTGAAGTTGTAAAAGGAAATTTCGAAGGTCAAGGATTCTACGCTATGGCATCCTACATGTTCGACTTCGGATTACAACCAGTTCTAAAATTTGAAATGTTTGATCCTGATAAAAATATTGACTTTGAATTAGAAGAAGCATATATATCCACATTCGGAATAAATTATTTCTTCAACGATTGGACACGTTTACAGATAAACTATTGTATGATTAATGAAACTGCTGAGAAA
>JAGLEB010000208.1 GCA_023145275.1 Flavobacteriales bacterium
CCTGCCTGCCGGCAGGCAGGTACTACCCCTCACGCAAACAAACCTTCATACAACAGAGCAAAAGCATTTTGAATAGATTCTTCCCTTTTGTTTGGTCATAATTAAACGGCTTTATCCGAGAGGGTGATTCATTGAAATTTAAATTTTCTCTATCAAGGGCTTTTGGAGCTATCAGAATAATTAAATGCTTTTGCCCTAGTTCTTACAAACACAAACTTTCTAATAAACCATAAATTGATTATCTTAGAGAATAATCACAAATTTTAGGTTATGGAAACAATTGTTCTAAAAGATTACGTCAGAGAAGGAGAGAATAGAATAAGTTTGAATTTCTACTACAATCAACATTTAATATCGCTTACCCGAAGTATTCATGCAGTGTGGAGTGCATCAAACAAGTTTTGGCATTTAGCAAAAAATCAAGAAAATATAAATCAGATTTACAGTATATTTTCATCGGAAATCGAAATAATTAATAAGCTCAGCAAAAACAACAGAGCAAATCCCTATCAAAACATTTCGACTAATACAAAAAGTATAGGAAGATTGGTAAACACAAATTCTCTTACAAGCGAACAATTATTTCAGAATCATCTTGTAGCGATACAGCAGGTACAAGAACTAAACACCGACATGCCATTGCAGCAAAATATAGTTGACCAGATAGAAAGTACAAGACGCTACATGACACAAAAACGAATGAGCCCAAACACAATAAATACCTACCTGTGGATGATGAAAAAGTTTTTTGAAACTGTTGCGCCAAAGAAGCCAGAAGAGATAACCGAATCAGATATATATCACTTCAACTATCACTACATAATTAAAGCAAATTACAGTACAACGTATCAAAATCAATTAATAAATGCTATAAAGAAATTTTATGAAGTAAACTTAAACAAGAATTTTAATTTAGAAAATCTAGAACGCCCAAACCGTCCAATATCCTTGCCCGAAATTTTAAGCAAAGAAGAAGTTACTAAACTTATAAAATCTATTGAAAACCTGAAACACAAAGCATTGATTAGTACAATTTATGCATTAGGCTTAAGAATAGGTGAAGTACTAAATCTGAAAATTAGAGATATTGATTCCGATAGAAATGTAATACACATAAAAAATGCAAAAGGGAATAAAGATAGAATAGTTGCTTTCCCATTAGCTTTGCGTAAACTACTGCGAACATATTTCAAAAAATACAGACCAACTTACTACCTATTTGAAGGGGCATCTGGCGGAAAATACTCCAACAGTAGTGCAAGTCAGGTTTTGAAACGAGCTATCCTACAAGTTGGAATTAAAAAGAGAACAACACTACACACATTGCGTCATAGTTTTGCTACTCACCTGCTAGAGAGCGGAACAGACATTAGATTTATCCAGGAGATACTTGGGCACAACAGCCCAAAAACAACAATGATATACACCCATGTGAGCTCTAAATCCATCTCCGAAATAAAGAGTCCTTTTGAAGATTTAGACATTTAAACGATGTTGATAAATTAGATAAAGTTAATGGTACAAAAAACTTAGAATATAATAAAGATTTCATATTATTGGGAAACGAAACTAACTAGCCCATTTGCCCGCAATCAGACTATACACAGAATAGTCCGACGAAGTGTAAAACGGCTAGCGAAGCTATAACAAAATAAAACGCAACACCACATAAGTATACCTTCCCCATCTGACCGTATAAACACAATAAAAGTAGAGATAGGTAAGTATATAAAGGAGTTAGGCACAAGCAAAAGAAACAAAAATACAGGAGATAAATTATGGCAACAGAGATAAAAACTTGGGAAATAATTGACGGAAAACTCAATTCGATTGATACTACTCTTGCTGAAAATGGCAGGAAAGAAACAGAGCATTTAGAAAGTTGGATTAAAACAAAACCTGAAATACTTGGAACTGACATTTTGATAATAGGAGAACAAGTATATACTAAATCAGGTCCATTAGATTTTTTAGCAGTTGATAATAACGGAAATATTGTAATTGTTGAATTGAAACGAGATAAATTAGCAAGAGTTGTTTTAGCACAAGCGATTGATTATGCTTCTGACTTATCAACTTGGGATATTGACAAATTGAGTGAGATTTGTATGTCATATACAGGAAATAGTTTGGAAGACCATATTTCAGCAAATTTTGAAGATATTCAGATTGACGACTTGACAATCAATCAAACGCAAAGATTATTATTAGTTGGATTTTCAATTGAAGAACCTTTAAACAGAATGATTGAATGGTTATCCTCGAATTTTGATATGAGTATAAATGCGATTGTTTTGAATTATGTGAAAACTTCAAGTGGTACAGAATTATTATCAAGAACTGTAACTATTCCAGAAGAAGTTGCAAAAGAAAAAACAAGCAAGAAGAAATTTAAAATTGAAATGTCTGACGAACCAGGAAATTATGAAACTGAAAAATTATATGAATTATTGAAAGGGTATTTTATAAGAGCAAATTACTCTTCAAATAGAATGAAAAATGTTTTATTACCTGCCCTTTTGACTAAAAAGCAAATTACAAGAAATCAATTAAAAAAGGAGTTTGTAAAAACAGGGGAAGCACCTGATGAAAGTCAAGCAGGATATTTTATTGCATTAATTTCAAACCAATTAGGACAGGCAAAAAAAGACTATTTAAGACAAATAATATTTTATGAATATCCTGATAATCATTGGACAAAAGACAATTTTAAGATTAGAGAAGGATATACAGAATTAGTAGAAAAATTAATTAAAGAACTGAATGCCAGTGCCTAACAAAGTATAAAAATAATAGCCGAGATGGTAGTAAATTCAGGGGTTGTAGCTCGCTTCAACTTCATCGTAAATTG
>JAGLEB010000209.1 GCA_023145275.1 Flavobacteriales bacterium
TCATAGGTATTAGTGATGTGCTTCGCAGTTGTTTCGTTTTTTGATCAAGCAAAAAATGAAAAAACAAACTAAAAATGGAATAACGTAATCAACTGACAGTGCGTTCTTTACTTTAATCGTATTTATTTATAGTATTGATTATCAGATGTCGTTCTTAAGTGCGAAACTTTAGTAAGATAATCTTTTATATAATTTCTTTTTTATTAAATTTGGATGCAATTAAACTAACCACATGCCACTAGATAGAGATATTTTCGAATTTTTCAAAGATGTAGCTAATAAACTTGGCTCTACTAAGTCGGAGCTAAAAAAAGAGACTATTATTGATGACGAGTTGTTTAACAAGAATGAATGCTATTATATATTCGATCTTCAAACTAACGAGCTAATCGAAAGTAAAGGTTTTGATAAATTGTTGGGATACGATGAGGCAGATATAGATCTCGAATTTATATATAATCTTTATTCACCCGATGAGAGCGACATAATGCATAGAATTACAAAATCTGCTGTTTCTTATTGTTTAAGTAAACCAACAATATGTGAGGATGCTTTTTTACAAACTAACTTTAGAATAATGCGTAATGATGGTGAATATATTAGAGTGGTGAGTCATGCTAAATCATTTTCATCTAATGAACAAGGCTATTTATCACATTTTATTATTAAGCTTACAGATATAAGTTTTATTGATTCATCGCACTATGTTAGATGTTTTTTCTCTGCAAAAGACCTAGACACATATGCTTTTCGCAAGCAAGTATTTTCTGCCTATCAAGATTTTTTTACAAAAAGAGAAATTGAAATTATTAAAGAAATTGTTGGAGGTTTATCTAATGTAGAAATAGCTGACAAACTATTCATTAGTAAGCACACAGTAATTACTCACAGAAAAAATATTTTAAGAAAATCAAATCAAAGTACCACAGAGTCTCTAATTATTTTCTGTAAAGAAAGAGGTATAGTTTAGTGGAAGTTTTTATTATTCATTTCGGCTGAACACTAATTTATATTGTATCCATACATCATATATGCTAATTTCATCAAAACAATTAGCATAAACCTGAGCGATTATGAATAATACTGCTGAGGCCAATTGATAGTTTCATATATACTCAACGATAGGTATTAGCCACAAAGTGGCGACTTAATTCGGAAAAAAACATCATCTTTTTATTGAATAAATACAGTTTATTAGTCGCCTATAGGGCAACTCACAATAAGCACTAATGTTTGTGAGGATTTAAGCTGCCCTTTCAGGGCCTTATCAGATGTAAGCTCATATTACGTCTAGGAGTTGCCATTGACTAATAATAAAGTTAGGGTGACTTTACTCATTTTTATCACTTGCTATTTCTCCCTTCTACAACAACAACCATTTCACCTTTTGGAGGCTTATTCTCGAAATGTTGTAGCAACTCTACAGGATTTCCTCTAAGGGTTTCTTCGTGCAGCTTAGTTATTTCGCGCGATATACTTACTCTTCTATCTTCACCGAAATACTTTACGAAGTCTTTTAGAGTCTTTATTATTTTATGTGGAGACTCGTATATTATCATTGTTCTAGTTTCGTCTGCCAGAATATTAAAACGAGTTTGACGTCCCTTTTTCACAGGTAAAAATCCTTCGAAAACAAATTTATCGTTTGGTAATGCCGAGTTAACCAAAGCCGGCACAAAAGCTGTAGCACCAGGCAAACAATCAATTTCTATTCCAGCTTCAACACAGGCTCTACTCAACAAAAATCCGGGATCAGATATTGCAGGAGTACCGGCATCGGTGATCATAGCAATAGTTTGACCATCTTTTATTTTCTGAACAAGGTTATCTACAGTTTTGTGTTCGTTGTGCATATGATGAGAAATCATATTTGTTGTGATTTCGAAATGCTTCAACAACTTGCCAGATGTTCGTGTGTCTTCTGCTAATATTAAGTCTGCAGCATTTAAAACCTTAACAGCTCTAAAAGTCATATCATCTAGATTTCCGATTGGCGTTGGAACTAAGTACAATTTCGACATATCTACGAGAATTTAGCTAAAATTATATCCATAAACCTGTCAGCATAGGCTTCTTTGTTGGTCCAATCATGCTCGGGCTTAACATAGTTCTCCATAAACTCTTCGAGCTCATCAATACTCGAAAATGAATTCACTTGCGAAAGAACCCTATTAAAGTCTTGCTGATCTCCAGCAAATAGCTGCTTTACGAAAGCAATCCTATCATTTAAGCCAATCTGAATAGAAGATTTTTTCAACTCGTCATGAAGTGATTTTTTCGGAATAATAGTTTCATGAAAACTTACAGCTTTCTCAGCTGAAATATTTTCCCTTTCTATAGGAACAGTTTCTTCTTTTACTTCTTCGGCAAACTCTTCAGCGGATGAATAAGAATAACCCTCAGTGCTACTTTTTGCTGCAGGTTCAACTTCTACAGTTTTCTCAACAACTATCTCTTTTGCATTATAAGTAGAAACATCGCTTCCTCCACTTATATCTGTAAGGGATTCGACAGCACCGATCTCTTCTTCATCTTCAACAGATTCTACAACTTCCTCTTCTGCAAGTTCAGCAGAAAACGACGAAATATTG
>JAGLEB010000021.1 GCA_023145275.1 Flavobacteriales bacterium
GAGTTGCTGTAAAAGAAGCAAGTACTACTAGTAAGGCTGAAGGAGAAAGCTCTAAATTTGAAATGGATGTAGTGCATGTTCCTGCTAATATTAATTTCGAAAATAAAATATCTATCGATAATTTCTATTATGGAGCTATAAAGGCAACAAAGCTGAAAGGAAGTGTTGGATTAAAAGATCAGAAGGCATATTTCAACAAGGTATCGATGGCGATGTTTGATGGAGCAATTAATCTGAACGGTAATTACTCGTCGAAAGATAGTCTAGCACCGAAAGTAGATTTTGATCTCAAACTTAACAAGATAGATGTTGAAAAACTATCGCGTACAATTAAGTTTGTAGATAAACTTGCTCCAATTGCAAAGAGTGCAACTGGAAAAATTTCAGCAAATATTGATATCTCTACTACTTTAGATACAAAAATGAACCCTGTTTACAACACGATGTATAGTGGTGGAAATATTAGAACGACCAATTTGAGTTTGAAAAATACAGATTTTTTGAATGATTTAGCTGACGTGCTGAATGTTGAAGAATTAAAGAAAAATCCGAAAGTTGAAGATGTAAACCTAAAGTATAAAATGGAAAAAGGGATCATGAAAATTTCGCCTTTCGACATTAGAATTTTAGATATAAAATCTACTATTGTTGGTAGTACTGACGTAGGTAAGGAAACTTTAGATATGGATGTTTCTATGATTTTTCCTCGAAAATACTTGAGCAAAGATGCTAACGATATAATTAATGGCGCAGTAAGCCTTGCAAACACCTTTGGCGCAAAGGTGAGTATTGGCGAAACTATTGACGTAAATGCGAAGATTGATGGAGATATAAAATCTCCTGATTACTCACTTACTTATGGCCCTGACAAGTCTAAAACTCCAGAAGAATATCTAAAAAAAGAAGCTGACAAAATAATTGAAGACACAAAAAAATCTGCAGGAAAAGACCTGGAGAAGAAGGCTACTAATTTTATAAATAACCTATTTAAATAACTACTAGCAATGGTTTCTATTTTTGTGAAGTCATTGCTAGTAGTGGTCACTGCCTATACAAATCGTTTAGTAAGCGATCCTTTTTCTAATTCTATCTTGTTTCTACCAAGTTTTAACAGCCCTTTGTTTTCTAACTGCTTAAGCAACCTAGAAATCACTACTCTTGTAGTATTAAGTTCATAAGCTATTCCTTGATGCGTTACGGGCAGTGTACTAGAAGCAATAGCTCTAGATTTGTCGTATAGATATTTTAGTAGACGCTGATCCATATTAGAGAAAGCTATACTATCGATAGTCTCAAGTAAATCGTCGAATCTAAAATTGTATGTTCTAGTAACAAATGATTTCCAACTTGGATATTTTGTCATCCACGAATCCATTAAGAAAGTTGGTATTATTGCAATTTCGGAATCGTCTTCTGCAACAATTTTAACTTTGCTTGGTCGATGACTCATACAGCATGTTAAGCTCATTGCACATGTTTCTCCAGCGAAAATATGATATAGATAATGTTCGTTACCTTCTCCATCTTCCCGGAGTATTCTCAAAGATCCAGAAAGAACCAGTGGAAAATCGCTCACTTCATGTCCTGCAGAAAATAAGATCTCTTCTTTATCTAATTTTTTTAAGCTACCATTCTGAACCATCTCGACCATCAAATTTTGATCTAAAGATGGAAATACTTTTTGAAGTTGTTCTAACATAGTCAGGTTGTATTAGGGCAACAAATGTAACAAATCTTATTTGATTGTTTATTGCAAGAAATGGCAATTATTAATTCATATG
>JAGLEB010000210.1 GCA_023145275.1 Flavobacteriales bacterium
AAGTGCGAAACTTTAGTTAATTATATAACAAAAGTATCCATATCGTTTAGAAATCCGAGAGAAGTTCTAACTTTCTCAAGGTTATTCTTTGAAATTTCGACTTTCTCTATTCTCTCTTCATTTTCTGTAAAATCGCTCATACTTTCTCCTAAAGGATTTAACATTGTTGAGTTGCCACTATAATCAAAAGAATTTCCGTCGAGCCCTACCCTATTCACACCTGCTAAATATGTCATATTCTCAATAGCTCTGGCTTTAAGCAAACTGATCCAAGCTTGACGGCGTTTTGACGGCCAACTAGCAATGTAAATAAGCAAATCGTAATTTAGGTCATTTCTACTCCATACCGGAAAGCGCAGATCATAACATACTAAAGGCATAATTTTCCATCCCAAATAATCAATTAGTATCCTCTTTTTTCCAGCACTAAACACCTTTTGCTCTCCTGCCAATGAAAAAAGATGTTTCTTATCGTAAAATTCGATATTACCATTTGGCCTCACAAAGTAAGCTCTATTGTACAGTTTATTGTTTTCCTCAACAATAACACTCCCTATTACAGCAGACTCAAGCTCTATAGCAATAGATTTCATCCACGAAACAATTTTGCCATCACTCTTTTCTTTAACTTTTTCAACATTCAATGTAAAACCAGTTGCAAACATTTCAGGTAAAATTATTATATCTACTTCTGATTTAAGAAAATCTAGCTTTAATGAGAGAGCTGCAAGGTTTTCATCAATCTTCTCCCAAGCAATATCAGTTTGTACAAGTGCAAGCCTTAGTTTGTCTTTAGTCATATTGTGTTATTGTTCAAAAATCCAATTTTTATTATACAAGAATGATTTCGAATATTTCATTCTAATTTATTATGGTGTAAAATAGTGAATTTAGTAGATAAAAAAGATAGTTAGCCCAATAGATTGCAGACTTATTATCGTTATTTTTACGGCAATGCAGAATAAATCAAAATACAAAGAAATTTTTATAGCCGAAGCTAAGCGCTTAGGTTTTGTATCTGTAGGCGTATCGAAGGCAGACTTTTTAGAAAATGAGGCAAGCAGTTTAGAAAATTGGCTAAAAAAAGGATCTCACGGAGAGATGACTTATATGGAAAATAATTTCGATATGAGACTTGACCCCAGAATACTTGTGCCGGGAGCCAAAACTGTAGTTTCTCTTTTGTATAATTATTATACTGATGATAGACAAATAGATTTACAAGCGCCTAAAATTTCGAAGTATGCCTATGGACAAGACTATCATGACATCATAAAAAAGAAGCTTCGAGAATTGATGGATTTCATAAATATAAATATTGGTAAAGTTAATGGACGAGTTTTTACAGATTCGGCACCTATTTTAGAAAGGGCTTGGGCTGCAAAATCTGGGTTGGGGTGGATAGGAAAAAATGCCAATTTAATATCGCACAAACAAGGTTCTTTTAGGTTTTTATCCGAGATGATTATCGATTTAGAACTTGAGGCAGACAAAGCTACAACAGATCATTGTGGATCGTGTACTGCCTGTATTGATGCTTGCCCAACAGAAGCAATAGAGAGTCCGCGGATAATAAATGCCAATAAATGTATCTCTTACCTAAGTATTGAATTAAAGGGAGAAATTCCTGTAGCTTTCACTAACAAGATGGACAATTGGGTTTTCGGCTGTGATGCATGTCAGGACGTTTGTCCTTGGAATAGATTTTCTGCCCCACACAACGAAGATCTATTTAAGCCTCAAGGTGGCTTGCTAGATTTCAGCAAAGAGGATTGGCATGAAATGACTGAAGAAGTTTTCAGAAAAATCTTTAAAAAATCGCCAGTTAAGAGGACCAAATATTCTGGATTAACAAGAAATTTAGATTTTTTAAAGAAGAGTTAATCTTAGTAAGGAGAACAATCCTCACTAAAGTTCGACGAGAAATTTGGTGACATCACTAAATGCTATGCCCAAAATTTCTCGTTGAAATTATAATACTAAAGAAAACCTAGCGCAAGCAAGGCTTCTTCGCTCATCATATCTTTTGTCCATTGTGGCTCGAAAGTAAGCTCTAGTTTACAACTAGAAATACCTTCTATCCCAGCAATTTTAGCTTCTACTTCGGCTGGCATTGATTCTGCAACCGGACAGTTTGGAGTTGTAAGAGTCATAATAATATTCGCGGCTCCCTCGTCAGAAACTTGAACATCGTAGATTAAACCCAACTCATAAATATCAATAGGTATTTCCGGATCATAAATAGTGTGTAAAACCTCAACTATATGATCCCCTAAAACTTGTATTTGTGTCTCTGTAAGCATTGTATCTGTAGTCATTACTAGCAATTAATATTTTTCAGTTTAGCATTAAACGCCACTGCATAAAATTTCATCATTTTTATTGTTGCCATTAATCCGTTTGCACGAGTAGGCGAAAGATGCTCCTTAAGACCTATTTGATCAAGGAAATCTAAATCGGCAGCCACAACATCTTCTGGTATCTGATTTGAAAAGACTCTAAACAACAAGCTCATTACCCCTTTGGCAATAATAGCATCACCATCGCCAGTATAAACTATCTTATCATCTACAAGTTCGGCATGAATCCATGCTTGCGATTGACAACCCTTAACTAAATAAGCATCAACCTTATATTTATCCTCGATTATTGGCAGAGTTTTACCCAGTTCGATAATATAATCGTACTTCTCCATCCAATCATCAAACATATCGAAATCGTCAATAATTTCTTCTTCTACTTCTTTTATTGTCATCTTCTCTTTTATTCAAAATAGTATGCAAATGTACAACAAGCATTACATATTTAAAAAGACTAATTATAAATAAGAGATATTATGTGATAAACGATACTTATTGTGTGGGAAAAATAAGTTCATCTACTACCCCTATAGCTATCGGGGGTGGTAGACCCATATTGTTTTTCTTGGAATATAACAACTAAATTAAAAAACCGAAGGCTCCGCAATTGCGAAGCCTTCAGTGGGTTTTCTTATTTTTTTATTTTTATTGTTTCTACTTTTATTCTATTGCGTTTATTTATTACCCACATTGCGAATACCAAACCTGCAAAAAATAGTAGTGGTAGGTAGTCGTCTATGGGGACACATCCAACGCAGCCATCACCATCGAAACCACTATTTGGAG
>JAGLEB010000211.1 GCA_023145275.1 Flavobacteriales bacterium
TTGATTATCTTCGGTCCAGTAAGGAAGTATATATGAATTTGTTCTATTACCAAAACCTTGGTTTTTAGCAGCATTAAATGAAGATTCATGTCCCCACATCGAATACATCATAAAGGAGAAATCAATATTTTTGTAAATTTTAAATTGATTTCTTAGTGTCCATCTAAATCTAGGTTTAGAATACCCCAGGAAATGCTTGTCCTCATTTGTATATTTTCCATCATCGTCAACATCAATTACTTTGAAGTCTCCGGGATATACTCCATAAATACTTGCAATATCTGCTTCGTCAGTTGTGTAAACACCATCTGTTTTTAATCCCCAGCGCTGATCTGTTGCATGTCCAATAAACCAACCGTTACTGATGTCGTCTTTTTCTTTTTGCCCAATTACATTTCCGTTTTCATCAAGAACATCTTCCATGTCACCATACAGGCTAATAATTTCGTTCCTGTTCAGCGAGAAGTTAAAGCTTGAATTCCATTCGAAATTTTCGCGTTTCATATTTGTAGAATTCAAGGTAAATTCCAACCCTTTGTTTTGTACCTCTCCAAGGTTATCGTAAACAAAGCTAAAACCTAAAATATCCGGTAACGATCTTCTAACCAATAAATCGGTTGTTGACATAAGATAAGCTTCAATTGTTCCACTTAGGCGATTGTTAAATATCCCAAAGTCTAAACCAATGTTATTTGCAGTTGTTCTTTCCCATTTCAGGTCTTTATTCGCCATATTATTTACGTACAGTTGCGAAACCTGATAAATGGTTCCTGATTGGTTCTGGTGAAGGTATTTGCCCGTATTTAAATCGGATAGAGCAACATACTGACCAATACTTCTGTTACCATTTTGTCCCCACGAGTATCTTAGTTTAAAGTATTCTAACCAAGGTATATCTTGCATGAAGTTTTCTTCTGACATAACCCAGGCTCCTGCAAGAGATGGGAATGTTGCTCTTGGATTATTAACTCCAAAGGCAGAATAACCATCACGTCTAACCGAACCAGTAAACAAATATTTTTTGTTGTAACTATATTGCAACCTGGCCATAAGAGCGTCTCCGGTCCGATAGGTATCGTTAGTTGAGATTGTAGGTTGAATACCTGCTCCCATGTTGTGATAACCTAAATTATCGTTTGGATCGAATCCTTTATTAGACATTGAGCTACTCCAGTATTGATGTTTCTCAGCATTTGCCAGTAGGGTTACATCTACATTATGCACATCAGCAATCGTTTTATTCCATTTAACAATGTTATCAATTTGCCATTCATAAACTTTACTGTTAGATCTTGATGCAGAACCCCCGAAACTTCCCCATGATGGATGTTTCGACGAATTATGATTGAAATTATTATACCATTGAAAACGAGTTACAAAATTTACTTGATAAGTAATTCCAAAAGGAAGATTTATTTTTGAAAAAATTGTTGAATTTAATGTGCTGATTTTTCTTTGGCGATCGGTAAAAATCATTGCCAGTTTAGGATGTATAGCGCCCGTACCACTATCATCCTGAGGACTTAGTCTTAGCGTAACACCATCGTCTTCATATTCCGATCCCCAGGGAGAGTTAGCAGTAAACCGGTATTCAATTGGTACAGCACCCTCGTCTCTGTCGGCAAACTGAGTATTTATTCCAACAGAAATAAATTCATTGATTTTTGCATCTAAATTTAAGCGGCTACGAATGGTTGTAAATTCATCTCCAACCCTTATTCCTTCGTTTTTATTGTATCCAACCGACCAATAATACGAGAGTTCTTCTTTTTTACCCGATAAAGCAAGGTTATGATCCTGACGAAGTCCGTTTTGGAAGGTCATGTCATACCAGTCAACTGTTTTACCAGCTTGGTAGTTTTGAATTTCAATAGGCTCCATTGATAGTCTTCGAAGCCAAACTTCTACAGGATCACCAGAAGAACCATCATACGCCATCCATTCTTCTTGCGAGATATCAGAAGGCAAAGTTCTAGGGTCTGAGTACTCGTATGGTTCAAAGCCAACATTTGTACTTTCCAATACATCTTGTCGCCAATTTACGTAACCGTCCGGTCCATAAACAGGTTGGTCAGTACTCATAGTTGCTAATCCTACACTGGAATTAAAGGTAATTGTTGGTTTGGCACCTTTTCCCTTTTTGGTAGTAATCATTATTACACCATTTGAAGCTCTCGCCCCAAAAACAGCTGCCGAACTGGCATCTTTTAAAACATCAATCCTTTCAATGTCATTTGGATTAATATCCGACATATCGCCATTGTAAATAACACCGTCAAGAACAATTAACGGGCTGGCGCCGGCTGTTAAGGTTGTTTTACCCCTTACTTCCAAACTACTTACCCCTTTGGGTGAAGTAGAAAAACCAACGTTTAATCCAGCTACGTTACCCCTTAACATGTCGGTAACATCATTCGGATTTTCAATTTCCAAATCATCCGAAGTTAGTTGAGAAACAGCACCTGTAAGGTCAGCTTTTTTAACTGTACCATAACCAATGGCTACCACCTCTTCAAGGCCAATAACATCGGGTTCCATGATAACGTCAATAGTAGATTGGTTGCCAATCTCAATTTCCTGTGTTTTCATACCAATAAAAGAAAACTCTATAATTTCTGCATCGTCCGGAATTTCAAGAGTGTAATTACCATCATTGTCAGAAATAGTACCAATAGTAGTCCCGTTTACCACAATGGAAACTCCCGGGATTGATTCACCCTTTTCATCGGTTACTTTCCCGGTAATAGTTTTCTTTTGGGGTTGTTGTTCCATCAACTCCTCAGGTACAATTTCAGGTTTATCACATGGAACAATTACAATAACTTTGTCTCGTACTTTGTACGTCATATTTGTGCCCATCAGACAAAAGTCAAGAATTTCCTCAACGGTAGATTCGGAAAATTCACAGGTAATACTACCAAGTTCTTCAATATCGTCCACGTTATAAACAAACGTGAATTCACTCTGCGCTTTAATGTTTTTAAATAATTCTTTCATGCTGCCATTTTCAAGGTTAATGTCTAACTTGGTATTCTGCGAATACGTACTTGCAGACACCTGAATTAAACAGCATAAAACCATTACAAAAGATAAACGCATAATTAAAAACATTCTTCGGAACGGCTTTAATGTCAAAACGGTTCCAGTAATCCAATTTTTTTTCATAAATTTGAAGTGTTTTAGTTAATAATTATATCTTTCTTCTAACAGGTATGTTTAGCTAACTCTAGGCGGGAAATGTTACAGCATTTTCCGCTTTTTATCTTTAATAGTCTACATTATTATCACTCTGTTGTTATCTGTTTCGAACTCTACTTTTTTTGTTAATTCTAATATCTTTAAAATTTCATTGAACTCGTTATACCTTTTAGTATCTATTGAAAACCTCAATTTTTTTATTTCAGGGCTTGCATAATCAACATCAATATTATACCATCTGGAAAGTTCGTTAAATATCTCCTCCAATGTGTTTTCTTCAAACAAGATACGTCCATTTTTCCACGCTATAAATCTATTTACATCAACATTTTTAACACTAAT
>JAGLEB010000212.1 GCA_023145275.1 Flavobacteriales bacterium
CCCCATGTAATTGGGGTGTAGGTTTGTGCTGATAAACTTATTACAAATATAATCTGGAGTAATAATGTAGTAAATTTTCTCATTGGAATATTTTTATATGAAAATCAAATATACGAAAAGATAAAGTAGTACTCTTAAGCACCTTAGTTTAATTTACATTTTTACAACTTTTAAAGTAATTTGTTCATTATTTTCTGTTGTAATTACTAATTGATAGATACCTGTTGCAATATCTTCAATATCAATATCTATATTCTTAGTATTTTTAGACTCAACAGCCTTAAGCATTTCTCCATTAATATTTATTAATTGTATTTTCACATTCTCTACAGGTAATGTTATATGTAAAACATTTTCTGCAGGATTAGGAAAGACCTTAACGCTTTCGGTTGTAAAGCCTGTTATATTTGTTATATAAATTACAACATCTTGTTGACTAGTTTTTGTACCACAATTATTTGTTGCTGAAAGAACCACTGTAAATGTATTACTAGAAGTATATTCATGCGATACATCTGTAGTTGTTAATATTGTGCCATCTCCTAAATTCCAAGAATATGAATCGGCATTAGATGATGTATTAGTAAATTCTATAACAGGTTCTAATGAATTATCAATTGTAAAACCAACAGTAGGTAGTGAGGTTTCCGTAACTATAATGGTAGAAGTTGCATTTTCTGTACACGGACTAGTTACAGTAACGGTATATGTATAAACTAATCCAGAGTTAGTCCATACTCCTCCAACATCAGGGAAACCACCTAATTCAGCAAAAAGCTGAGCATTTGTTGGTGTTGTTCCTGCACAAACTGTTAAAGTACCATTTGTTCCTGCATCAGCTTCAGCATTAACAGTAATATAATCTGTTTTTATTTCAATATCTGAAACTCCTGCCTTAGTTGCGGTTAAAGTAACAGTATATATTCCTGCGACTGTGTATATATGAGAAGGGCTTTGATTATTATCTATACTAGATCCGTCTCCAAAGTCCCAAGCCCATGATGTAGGTGTATTTATAGATTCATCAGTAAAAGTAATAGAAATACCTTCGCATACATTTGTTGAACTTGCTGTAAAATCTGCTATTGGAGCTAATTCAGGGGCTACACAAGTAACATCTGCAACCCATCCTGCACCATCGGTATTAGCATCTGAATAAAATTCAAATGTTAAGGAACCATTAGTTGCAATAACAATACCTGGTGAATTTATGCCATAATAAGTGCCTATTAGTGTTCCAGAAATAGTTGGGCCATCATAAATTTTTAAATAATCCCAAACCTGACCAGTACTCATTGGTTCTATGTCAAATTCAGTAAATGAAACTTTAATATTATTACCAACTGTTTCGGGATTAATAGTTAATGTGTAATTTGTATTAGGAGCGTAATTTGATGTATGTGATGCATCGTAGAATGTACCATTACATGTTGTAACAGAACCTGTATGCATAAGAATATCGGTTGAAGTATTTACAGTAATATAACTTAGCTTTTCTTCTGTATCACTACCACCTGCATTTGTCGCTACTAATGTAATTGTGTAATCTCCTGCATTTACAAATTGAACTTGTGGATTTTGAGAACCACTATCGGTTCCTCCAATATATGTTACTCCAGTACTTGGTGTTACTGTCCATGCCCACGATGTAGGTGTGTTTGTAGAGTTGTCTGTAAATGTAACATTACCTCCTTCGTTTACACTTGTGCTATTTGCTGTAAAATTGGCCACAGGGGCTATTGGTGTTCCATTACCTATTATTTCAATGGCATAATCTTCTACTTCACCATAAGAAGAAGTGCCATTGGGAAATGATGCGTTATATTGTACTCTTACCCTCATTCTTGTAGAACCAATAAAAGCACTTGCGGGTACACTTACGGTAGCAGTTGCTGTTGGGTGAGAATAATTAATTGCGATAGTTTCATCAGCATCATTAAAATCACCATCCATATTCCAATCTATCCAACATCCTACTTGATTACCAGAGTAACTGTTTTGAATAGTAATAATTATTGGATAATCACTAGATTGCTCCACAGTGGTTGAGGAAGTTCCTGTATAATCTGCATATCCATCACATGCCGTAGCATTAGAAATTGTACCAAAATCTACATTACTAATAAACTCAGAGCATCCTCCTGAAGCATCTGGATACCCCTGTTCTACTGTTATATACGATGCTTTTGTTAATTCATCTTCGCCCGTTGGGTTAGACACATGGAGTGTTATATCATATATACCTGCGTCATCGAACTGTATTTGTGGATTTTCCGATGTGCTAGAAGTTCCCCCAATATATGTTATGCCTGTACTTGGTGTTACAGTCCATGCCCATACTGTGGGTAAATTTTCTGACATATCGGTAAAGGTAACACTACTTCCCCCATCTATACTGGTGTAATCTGCAATAAAATCTGCTACTGGTGTAACATATACACCTGTGGTAGTAAATTGCTGATCTACCCCATAAACAGTACCTGAAGAATTTGTAGCATAAGCTCTTACATGATAAGTTGTGAATGATGACAAGCCTGTTAAAGAAGAGGTGAAAATACCCAATCCAGAACCTATTTGTAATTTACCTCCACTTATTGTTGGATTTTCTGTAAGTCCCCATACGATACCTCTTTCTGTAATTGCATGGCCACCATCAGTAATTACATTACCCCCAACAGTTGCTGAATTTTCAGTAATATCTTCAGGTATATCTGTAGTTACTGAGGCTATAGTTTCATTTAAAATTCCTGTAACAATTAAAGCATAATCTTGATTTGAACTTAAAGTTCCTTTATGAGTTACTGTAATGGTATATAATGCACCCGCTGTTGGGTTTATAACATCTACTCTTTCAAATGGATCTACTATATTGTCTCCTTGTGTATTAGTAGTAAGTCCTGTAAGTTTGTAAGGGAAATATGTATCTCCACCTCTTGTTATTCTAATATCTAAATCATTTACAAGAGCAGGTGTCTGATCATTAACACCATCATTAATTACCCCTACAGGGTCTGTCCATGATATTGAAACTATCAAATCTTCTGTTCCAGAAGCAGATACCTGGAAAGAG
This sequence comes from Flavobacteriales bacterium, assembly GCA_023145275.1. GTDB lineage: Bacteria > Bacteroidota > Bacteroidia > Flavobacteriales > JADGDT01 > JADGDT01. The sequence continues at coordinate 3,071 of JAGLEB010000212.1, forward strand.
AATGACCCTGAATTAGCAAGTGTTTTTTCAGAAATAATAGAAGTACCACCATTATTTGTAATGGTTTGAGCAGCTTTCATTCCGTTAAGAAGTCCCCAGCCAGTAACAGCATCAGGCCCAACACCTCCGAGAGGTGAGACATATTCATCATAATCAATTCCTGCATCATCAGCAGTATGGAGCGCAAGTCCTTTAAGAGTAGACGCTCTCATAAATTCGCCATTCACATTATTATAATGTTGTTGTAATAACAAAAGTGTTCCTCCAACGTTTGGTGCTGCCATAGATGTTCCTGACATAGCTGGCCAGTCAGTATCAGAAGCTGCACCTGATGAATATATATTTGTTCCTCTCCCTGAAATATCTGGTTTAATACGATAATCATCAGTAGGACCTTGACTGCTACTACCATTTATAATAAATTTGGTAAGTTTACCATCACTATCAACTTCTATTCTATCTCCATTGGCGACAGTCAAACCATTTTTACTTGTACACTTACCATTAAGTTTATCATAATCATCGTCACCATCTAATGGATTTGAATTAATTGCGTCATATCCAGAATTACCAGCTGATTTTATCATTAAATAATACGGTGCATTATACATAACATTATCCCATTGTGCAGATTCTGTACTGTAATTTCCGAAGCCACCAGAACTACTATAAGAATGATTTGATATGAGCATTCCATTTGCGGCCGCTGTTGTAGCTTCACTAAGATCGTAAGTCCAATCATATCCAACGCCATGAGCCTGAGGCGCCATTCCTTTAAGGTAGGTATTAACACCTGAACAAATAATTGTTCCCATTACATGAGCACTGTGATCGACAAGGTTTGTGGCACCATCTCCAATAGAATAACGATTATTACCCCCTATTCCATCGTATTCTTGATGTGTAATTCTTCCTACACCCTGATCCCAAACACGGATTGTCAAACCTTGTCCTTCAACGTCTAGTCCTAAAATTCCTCCATTATGTAAAGTATTGGCTCTTGTTGCTTTTGCTGCCGTAACATTGTCAGTAAAGAAATAGACCGGATTACCTTCATTATCTACTTTCATCAACTCCATATGTACACTGTCATTATCTACTATTATGTCCCATCCTTTTTCTTTAGCCATTTTAACAGCATAAGCTTTTTCTCTAGAAAATTGTTCTGCAAATTTCTTACTCATTTGTAGTAAAACATCTTTTTGCTGTGTACTATAAAGTCCATTTAACTGTTTATTAATACTTGCTGCAGATTTGTTTTGAGCATAAATTCCATTTATTGAAAAAATAGATAGTATTGCGAAAAGGAGTAAGTTTCTGATCATGTGTGTGTGTGTTTTAATAGTAATTTCAAATATAATTATTTACACTATTAATATCAAGTTAAGTGTCGTAAGATGTATCTATATTACTAAAAAAAAACTTCAAACACACTGTAATTGAGCGCAATAAAAC
>JAGLEB010000213.1 GCA_023145275.1 Flavobacteriales bacterium
TTAATACGTCCGTCTCAGGTATCAGCTAAATATTATGGAGAAAAACTATATTTGAATAAGCTTTTAAAGCTTTCTCCTACAGCGTTTAGTGAAGAAAAGATACTTGAATTATCTTCCGATTTAATTGGAAAAAACTATTCAGGAATACATAATATTTGTATTAGTGATGGAATGTGGGCAATGGATGTAAAAAAACATCGTTGGGGATTTAATGCTTTAAGGTTTAAATACAGAAATTAAAATATGATTATCAACATCTTTCGCACGGCCGGTGTTAGAGTTTTAGCAGCATTGCTAAATCTAGGGGTTATAATTATAGCTGGTCAGCAATTAGGTGCTGAGAATATGGGGAAGATTAGTTTATTTATTCTTTCAGTTACATTAATTAATTTAGTGTCAGGCTTTGCAGGAGGTGCTGCTTTAGTGTATCTGATTCCTCGAAATCTGAATAAACCATTGATAAAAGCTGCAAACCTATGGGCTTTATTTTCTTCAATAATTACTTGTGCTATTTTGTATTTTTTGAATGCTTTTCCGCGAGATTTGACTTGGTATATTCTTATTGCAGGTATTATAGGCTCTGTAAATCAGAATATTCTAAATGTTTTTTTAGCAAGGGAAAATATTAAAATGCATAACATTATATCTCTAATTCAAGCGGTATTTATTTTTGGAGGAATTTCTATTTTTTGCTTTTTAGCAGAGATTAAAACTATTGAATCATACTTATATGCTGTTTTAATATCTTATAGTGTTGTATTATTGGTTTCTGCATTTATTCTTCTTAAGTCTAAGCATGAAAAATATATAGCAATAAAGACTAAAAAGAGCTTATCAATTCTATTTGGCTATGGAAGTTTGGTGCAGTTAAGTTCGGTATTTGCATTATTGACATACAGACTTACTTATTATTATACCGAAGCATTTCTAGGACTTGCTGCATTGGGTATATTATCTGTAGGAGTGCAAATTAGTGAAGCTGTATGGCTCTTGCCCAAAAGTATCGCTACAGTTCAATATGCTAAAATTGCTAATTTGAAAAGTACAGAAGATTCGGCGTCATTGACATTGTTTTTACTTGTTTTTACTTTAATCTTTACTGCTCTAGCTGTAAGTGTATTAACTCTTTTACCTGAATCAGCTTATTTAATGATTTTTGGAAATGAATTTATAGGCGTTAAAGCTGTTATTATTGCATTATCAGTAGGTATTGTCCTTGCATCTATGAATAATATTCTTAGTCATTTTTTTAGCGGAACAGGGAAGATTATTTTTAATCTTTTTTCTTCATTAAGCGGCTTTGTCTGTGTTGCAGTAGCTGGTTATTTGATAATCCCAGGCAATAACATTGAATATGCAGCATGGGTTAGTACGGGAGCTTATACTATTACTTTCCTTATCTCTTTTATTGTGTTTTATGTTCTGAATAAATTCAGTCATTTATCACTAAAAAAAGGTTTTAATCTGTTAATTGCAAAATAATTATTCTAAAGCTTTATATAATTATTAAGGCAATTTAGTAACTCTACCTTGGAACTTCTTGAGTATCCCGGAAATAGTTTTGAATGTAATATAATAACTATACACACCCTGACTAGTTTCATCAACATCGCCGTCATAGTCCCCATCCCATGATTGATTGATGTCTGTTGTATAGAAAACAGTATGTCCCCAGCGATCATAAATACGCATAGACCATGTATTTGCATCTATGCCAACACCGTAAGGATGGAAGTAATCATTTTTACCATCACCATTAGGACTAAAAGCATTAGGGATAAAGAAAGTAAAATTTTCATTAACAATAAGAGTTTGCCAAGCAGTATCTGAGCAACCAAAGTTATCTGTTACAACTTGCATAACCAGATATTCACCTATACCATTAAAACTATGTATAGTATTTGAAAGAGTAGAAGTGTATCCATCGCCAAAATCATAAAACCATGTAATTGCACCAATAGATTCATCAACAATATTTACTTCAGGGTTTTCTAAAAGTACTACAGTTGGATTGAGTAAAAATCCTGCAGTAGGTCCATCCATTGCTTCTACTAGTATATCTTCTATTCTTGTACATTGTCCATCACTTACTGTAACAGTATATGTTCCACTACTCAAAGTTGTAGCATCAGTAGAATTAAGTCCTGCATTATGTGACCATGAATAAGTTAAAGGATAAACGGCATTACTGACTGTAACTTGTGCAGAGCCATCCATCTGATCGCAATGTTCAGCTTCTGATGAAGAGCTTAAACTAAAACCTGCCTGAGTTCCTACTGTAGCAGATGCAGCATTACTACAAGCATTATCATCACTAACTGTAACAGTATAAGTTCCTGCAGGTAATGAATCAGCAATATCTGTATTTTGTGCAGGACTTGTATTCCAGTTATATTGATATGGTGCTGTAGCTCCTGATCCGCTAGCAACTGCTGTCCCATTTCCACTATCACAATAGTCGGGTGTTGTGACAATATTAATTACAGGAGATGGATTAACGGTAACAGTTGCAGAAGCAGTATTTTCACATGAATTTACATCAGTTCCACTAACTGTATATGTACTTGTAGAACTAGGACTAACATTTATACTCGAACCAGTAGATCCATTACTCCAGTTATAAGTATTAGCTCCTGAAGCACTTAATGTTGCTGTTTCTCCTCCACAAATACTTTGATCTGCAACAATAATTATAGGTAAAGGGTTAACAGTAACAGTTATTGAATCAATGCCTGTACAGCCACTAGCACCTGTTCCTGAAACAGTATATGTAGTTGTACTCGTAGGACTAACATTAATGCTACTTCCAGTCATTCCATTATCCCAAGTATAGCTTGTTGCACCTGAAGCGCTTAATGTTGAACTCTGACCTGCACAGATTGATGTAGGTAATCCAGCTGCAATTACTGTTGGACCAGCGTTAATAGTTACTGTATGTGTCTCACTTACTGTAGCACAAGCTGTTTGTGATACATCTAGAGTTACTGTTTTAACTCCCGCTGTAGCCCAAGTTACATCATGAGGCCCTATAGTGTTTGCTGTTGCTGGAGTTCCACCTGTAAATGTCCAGTTAAAAGATGCTGTTGGAGGAACACCACTACCTGTATATGTTATTGTAGATGTATCTCCTAAACAGATTGGCGTTGTTACTGTAAAATCAGCGGTTGGACAACAATTGATGTACATATAAATTCGTCCGGTATAGTAAGTAACTTCAGACCAAATATCATGCATTTGTTGTGTTGCAAGATTATATTGCATGCCACTTCTGTATAATGTTACTGCATTTCCCATTATTGTAGTAGGACAAGCAGCTTGACCATATGAATTTGTCGAATTTGTTCCCCGACATCCATAAACGCCAATCAGATCACCCGCATTTACAGTAATATTACAAGGAATCATCGCATTTGTTGGCCAATATGATTGATAAAATAAAGATGTAAATGAATTTGTTGTGCCTGAATATGCTGGCGGTGCTCCTGCTGTAAAACGAACTACTTCTACTGACTGTAAGCCTGTAGATGCATCGGCAGGAACATATAAACCACAGATTGTAAAGTTACATGGTGCCGTAAAATGATAGCCCCTAGACATAGAGCTAAATGTGGTCTGCATTGGGCACACTGATATTTGCGTCTGTGCAATTGTAAGCATGCTTAAAAATAAAAACATACCAAAAATTAATGATTTTTTTATCATAGTTAATAGTTCTAATGTATAAAAATATACACAATTATACTTCAAAGATATTACTTTGATGCTTAATAACGCTAAAAGTTAAAACAAATATGCAGATATTAAGACAAAAATAATGAAATATTGTAAAAACTATTTAAATTAATTTCACACATATTATTTATTAAGGCAATTTAGTAACTCTACCAAAAAACTCTTTGTCTTTTCCTGAACTGGTTTTAAACATAATGTGATAACTGTACACTCCCTGACTGGTTTTATTTACATCACCATCATAATTGCCATCCCATGGCTGATTGATGTCTGTTGTGTAAAAAACAGTATGTCCCCAGCGATCATAAATACGCATAACCCATGTATCTCCATCTATACCAATACCGTAGGGGTGGAATAAATCATTTTTACCATCACCATTAGGACTAAAAGCATTAGGGATAAAGAAGGTAAAACTTTCATTAACAATAATACTTTGCCAAGCAGTATCTGTACATCCAAAGTTATCTGTTACAACTTGCATGATAATATATTCTCCTTCATTATTATAAGTATGTGTAGTATTTTGAAGGGTAGAAGTGCTTCCATCATCAAAATCATAAAACCATGTACTAGCACCTGTAGATGCATCAATAACATTTAATACTGGATCTTCTAAACTTATTACAGTTGGATTGAGTATAAATCCGGCTATTGGACCATTCATAGAACTTACCAGAATGTCTTCTATTCTAGTACATTCTCCATCACTTACAGTAACAGTATATGTTCCGCTGCTTAAAGCTGTAGCATCAGTAGAATTAAGACTTGCATTATGTGACCATGTGTAAGTTAAAGGATTTACTGCATTGCTGACTATTACTTGTGCAGATCCATCCATCTGTCCACAATGTTCAGGTTCTGATGAAGAACTTAAGCTAAAACCTGCCTGAGCTTCTACTGTAGCAGTTGCAGTATTACTACAACCATTATCATCAGTAATAGTAACCGTATAATTACCCGCAGTTAATGAATTAGCAATATCTGTATTTTGAGCAGGAATTGTATTCCAGTTGTATTGATATGGTGCAGTCGCTCCTGATGCTGTTGCAATGGCAGTACCATTTCCACTATCACAATAATCAGGTGTTGTGACAATAGTAATTACAGGAGATGGATTAACCGTAAGAGTAACATCAGCAGTATTTTCGCATGAATTTACATCTGTTCCACTAACTGTATATGTAATTGTAGAACTTGGACTAACATTTATACTAGAACCAGTTGCTCCATTACTCCAGCTATAAGTAGAAGCACCTGAAGCACTTAATGTAGCACTTTGCCCTTCGCAAATACTTTGATCAGTAACAATAATTGTAGGTAAAGGATTTACAGTGACAATAGCAGTAGCAATACCTGTACATCCACTACCATCAGTTCCAGAAACAGTATATGTCGTTGTGCTTGTCGGACTTACATTAATGCTGCTGCCAGTCATACTATTATCCCAAGAATAATTTGTAGCACCCGAAGCTGTGATATTGGCTGTTTGCCCTTCACAAATCGTAGCACCTGTTGTTGTAACTATAGGACCAGGAAGAACAGTGACATTTACATTTGCTGTATTAGTACAACCCGCAGTAGATGTTCCTGTTACAGTATATGTTGTTGAATTAATTGGATTTACATTGATGCTTGTTCCAGTTCCACCAGTACTCCATGAATAAGTTGAAGCTCCTGATGCTGTAAGGCTTGATGTATTCCCTGGGCAAACCGAAGTAGGTGAAGCAGTAATACTAACATTGGGTAGGGGATTAACAGTAACAACACCAGAAGCAGTACTTGTACAACCAACAGCATTTGTTCCTGTTACAGTATATGTTGTTGTACCAGTTGGACTTACATTGATACTTGTGCCAGTTCCGCCTGTACTCCATGAGTAAACAGCAGCACCTGTTGCAGTTAATGTAGCAGATTGACCTGCACAGATACTAGGATTATTAACAGTAACAGTTGGAGAAGGATTAACAGTAACGCTTACACTTGCCGTATTAGTACAACCCGCAGTAGATGTTCCTGTTACGGTATATGTCGTTGAACCAGTTGGACTTACATTTATACTTGTACCAGTTCCGCTTGTACTCCAATTATATGTATTTGCTCCTGAAGCAGTTAATGTAGAGCTCTGACCTGAGCAAATTGATGTTGGAGATGCAGAAGCAGTAACAGTTGGAAGAGGATTAACAGTAACACTTACGCTTGCCGTATTAGTACAACCCGCAGTAGATGTTCCTGTTACGGTATATGTCGTTGAACCAGTTGGACTAACATTTATACTTGTACCAGTTCCACCTGTACTCCAATTATAAGTATTAGCACCTGAAGCAGTTAATGTAGAACTTTGACCTACACAAATTGATGTTGGAGATGCAGAAGCAGTAACAGTTGGAAGAGGATTAACAGTAACACTCACGCTTGCCGTATTAGTACAACCCG
>JAGLEB010000214.1 GCA_023145275.1 Flavobacteriales bacterium
AGAATCTTTGGTGATTATGTTTCAATATACGACTTCAAACGGTCTGTTGAAGATGGTGCAACTGTTCCTCTCTACTATGAAAATAGAGGTGAGAAACTGAAACTTGACAATCCTAAAATTAATGAAGACATACGAAATGCTATTGAAGAAGCTGAGCTGGATACTGACCAAGAAGACAAACTAAAAAATCTTTTTTCAAGAGATTATCCAATACTAACATCTAAAAAACGGTTAAAATCTATCGCAAAAGATGTTGTTTATCATTTCAATAACAGAGGTTACAAAGGCAAAGGAATGATGGTTACACTTGACAAGCTAACTGCTGTTAAGATGTATAACTACATTAAGGATGAGTGGCATAATTACATTGCTCAGAGAGAGAAAGAAATAGATAAAATGACTAATGAACAAGAACAACTCATTAGTTATAGAGACCTAGAATGGACAAAGGAAACAGAGATTGCTGTAGTTGTAAGTTCTGAGCAGAATGAGATTAAAAAGTTCAAAGCCTGGGGTCTTGACATAGAACCTCATAGGGGAAAAATGAATGACCCTACCCGTGATTTGGAAACCGACTTTAAAAATGAAAGCCATCCATTCCGTTTTGTTATTGTTTGTGCCATGTGGATAACAGGTTTTGATGTTAAAAGTCTTTCAACAATGTATATTGATAAACCTTTAAAATCGCATACCCTTATGCAAACAATTGCAAGAGCAAATAGGGTGAATGAAGGTAAAAATAACGGTTTGATAGTAGATTACATTGAAACCTATAAAAGTCTGTTAGAGGCTCTTGCAGTTTATGCTGTTGGTGGCGAAAAAGGTAGTGAGACAGAAGGTGGAGAAGGCGTTCCGGTTAAGCCAATAGAAGAGCTTATTGAAGATGTAAAACAAGTAATTAATACAACAATTAAATTTCTTTCAGAAGAGGTAAACTTTAAACTTAAAACAATAATTGTTGGTGAAGGCTTCGATAAATTAGCCGCAATCCAAAAAGGGGTAAATGCTGTTTATACAACAGATGAAACAAAAAACAAGTTTGGAGTTATGGCAAGGGATGTATTTAAAAAGTATAAAGCCCTTATGCCAGATAAAGCTATTTATCAGTTTAAAGATAAGAGAGACGCTATAGATGCAATATATAGTCGCATACAACAAAATACAGATGAAGCTGATATATCAGCAGTAATGAGGCAAGTACAGGATGTTGTGGATGATTCGATAGAAAGCTTGAATATACTACTAGAGCCCACTGAAGACTATGGAAAGAAGATTGATATAAGTTCTTTGGATTTTGATCTAATAGAGAAAGAGTTTCTGAAATTTGAGAATAAAAATTCCATGGTTCAATCTCTAAAACAAAAAATAGAGAATAAACTGAACCAGATGCTAAACAACAACCCTCTTAGAATTGATTTCTACGATAAATACAAAGAAATCATTGATGAGTACAATAGAGGTAAGGAGTCTGTCACAATAGAAGAAACTTTTGAACGGCTACTCAAATTTGTTAGAGATCTTTCGGAAGAAGATGCCAGGGCAAAAATGGAGGATCTAAGTGAGCC
>JAGLEB010000215.1 GCA_023145275.1 Flavobacteriales bacterium
TGAGCCCGCTCCGATAAGTCAACATTTCATCAACCTCCTTAGATTGGAGTCAAAATCATCTTATTGATAAATTAGCACATTGTATTTTCTGAGCCAATCTAATCGGCTTAAAGCTGTAAGAAAATACAATATATTTATAAAAGAAACCAAACGTAAGGTATTGATTACATTTGAGTGCGTGTTTTTAATCAGACCTGATAAATATTTTGTTATACGGGCAAAGTTCACCCATAAACTTCTTAAAATTGCCCATATTTTATTTTTAAAGTAGCCACGATACTTGGTTTTGTCTTTCCGTAAATAATATGCAAGTTGATATATGGTAGCTTCTACATTATTTCTTTTATTCCCAATTTCTTTGGGTAAGTCTTTCACTTGTCTCCTAAGCCTGCAGCTTTCTATCTCCGTGTTAGTAAAATAGCGATATCCTTTGTTTGTTGTTATGCGGTATTTGTTATTTTTTGTTGTGATTACTTCTACTTCTGTATTGTTGTGGTTGTCAAAAACATGAAGTTTATCGTCTTTTATTGTTAAATCATATCTTCCGGGCTTTCCCTGAAATCCAGTTAAGTAGAAGTTGATGCCCTCTTGTTTTGTAAACTCTTGATTTTCCTGACTATTGTAAGCTCCATCCGCATGTACATCTTTTATATTGTCAGGTAAAAGTTCCTGACTATTTTCTATTGCTAGTTTAGTAAATTTATTATCTGACTGTGTCGCTGTTTCTGTTTGCACCTTTGTTATCAAATTTACTTTATTGTCATCGCTACAAGTTTCTGTAATGTTCTGATTGTATCCTTTTGTGGATTTGCCATCTTTTGTGCGAAAATCACAATCGGTATCATGAGGAGACTGTATGCTTTTGGCACTAATCTCTTTATTTGGAGTGATTTCTATTTTATTATCAGCTAAGACTGTGAATTGCTCAGTGAATATCTGTTTAAGTGTCAAATAATGTTTGTTTTTGCTCGGTTTTACTGTATTTAGTATGGTGTAAATAAGTTTCCCTAGTATAACCAAACGGCTTGAAACTTGATTATTTGTGCTATTATAAACAGTTGTTGATGGTTTTTCTTTAATAAATTCATCTAAAATATCATGAGATTCATCAGATAAAAGCTTAATAGAATTCTTGTAAATATGCTTATGGTATAACGTTAAGGCTCTATGTATAAGTTCGTAGCGACTGTAAAAAGCAATATTGCTGCCAATTAGTTTACTATCCATCCTGATGCTTTCCCCACTAACTTCAAACTTTATGATTTGTTGTCTTGTTATGTTCTCAAAGCAAGATTCAAATAAATCAACTCCTGTTTCTGTATGATAATCTGAAATACGTTTGCGTAAAAGGTAGTATGTAGATTCTACTGGTATATCATCGTCTATATTAACAAATCCTAATGCCTTTCGGGTCAGTAAATTAAAGCGACAATCTTCAAATAATTTCTTATCGCTGTAACCTGCACCTTCTTTAAGTATCATCATTCCTATTAGTGTTCTTATAGGGGCGTTAGGTGAACCTTTGCCTGAAGAATATAACTTTGAAAACAGGTTTTCATCAATTCTACTTACAACTTGTTTGTAGAATATATTATGCCAAGCAGCCTCACTTGCAAATAGCTCTGAAGAGCCATTGTTAAGATGTTGATATACACTGCTTTGCATTGATAATTGGTGTGATGTGTCAGTTTTTCTAAACATTGCTTAATAATCTATTAATCAGGATGTTAAGATATGAAAAATACTCAATACAGGCAAGCAAATATCAGTATATTTTTAGCATTTTT
>JAGLEB010000216.1 GCA_023145275.1 Flavobacteriales bacterium
CATCAGGTGGAATTAATCTTGTTTCATCATTACAATTAGAAACAAATTGCAATCTTACTATTGATAATGGGCATATATGGTCAAATGGTCAAACGATTACTCTCGAAGGTAATATTGATATTAATAATGATGGATTTCTTAATTTGAATGACAATTCAGTATTAAATATTAATAATACAGGCGAAATAAATATTAATAGTGGTGGTAAATTAATTACGCTTGGTTCAGAAAGTAATGAAGTCACAATTCAATCAAATGATGGCACATATTGGGAATTTGAATGTTTTAGTAACGGATCGGTTTCTGCTGAATGGACAATATTTGATGAATTGGATAATTGGGGGGTTTATATATATTCAGGTGCTTTTATTGATATATTATGGTCATTTAATCATTGTACTTTTTTGCCAGGACAATCAGGCGGTGCACTTTTGTGGATAAACAATGATGAAGCTTTTAGCATTAATTACGCAAATTTCCCATCTCAGGGTACAAGCAGTTATAATGTAAGGAAAACATATAATACAGGTAATGTCTATTTAATAAATTCCCTTGGTAGTTTTGCAGGTGAGGCTTATGATTATGATAACTATAATAGAGTTGACTGGACTAATGATATTTATATTGCAGGTGTTGTAACTAATGCACTATGTAATGGTGATAGCAATGGCGAAATAGATATTACTCTATCGGGAGGAACAGCCGGATATTCCTATTTGTGGTCTGATGGTTCTACATTTGGCGACCGTTCAGGTCTTACAGCCGGAACATATACTATTACAGCAACTGATTATTATGGAGCCGAAGAAACAGCATCATATACTATTACCGAACCCGCAGTTTATACAGTAGGACTATGGTCTCAGACTAATGTTACTTGCAATGGCGGAAATGATGGCACTATTTCAATTAATTTAACCGGAGGAACTTATCCTGATGTGATTTTATGGAGTAATGGTAATACTACTGGAACAATTAGTAATCTTACAGCTGGAACATATTCTATAACCTGTACAGATGTCAATGATTGTATAGCAACGAATAGCTGGACAATTACAGAGCCGGATGCAATAGCTGTATCTGCAGTAATTACTAATATTGCTTGTTATGGTACAAATAGTGGTGCAATTAATATTACTGTAACAGGTGGAACACCGGGCTATACCTATGTATGGTCTGATGGAAGTGCATTAGGAAATAGAACAAATTTAGCAGCTGGGAATTATACTATAACTGCAACAGATACCGAAGGTTGTACTCAAGAGGAAACTTTTGTTGTTACTCAACCACTGGAATTATTAATTGGCAATGTTATTACTTATGTGAGCTGTGCCGGAGGAAATGATGGCTCATTTCAAACATCGGTTTCTGGCGGGACATCACCATATTCTTACTTATGGTCAAATGGTGCAACAACAGTTGATATACTAAACCTAACAACAGGACTATATCACTTAACACTTACAGATACTAACGGATGTGTAAATATATTGTCTGGAAATGTAGGTGAACCTGCATTGCCACTAAGTGTATCTGCTTCTGTAGTAGATGCAAATTGTAATGGAGCTTCAAATGGAAGTATAAGTTTATCAGTTTCTGGCGGAACAAGTCCATATTATTATAGCTGGTCAAATGGAGCTACTACACAAAATATATCTGGTTTATCAGCAGGAACATATAGCATAACAGTTGAGGATGCAAGTGGTTGTACAAGTGTTGAAATTATAGGTATTACTGAGCCTGATGCAATTCAGTTATCAGGTGCAATAACTTCTGTAGATTGTGATGGTGGAACAAACGGTAGTATTTACATTTCTGTATCTGGTGGAGTATCACCTTATGCATATATTTGGTCAAATGGAACAATAACAAATAATCCTATTGGACTTAGTGCAGACTTCTATTCAGTAACCGTAACTGATGCAAACTCATGTACACAAACAGCTTTATATCAAATCACAGAGCCAACAATTTTAGTAACTAATATAACACAAACAAATGTAGATTGTAACGGTGCTTCAACAGGTTCGGCAACAGTTATTGCAAGTGGTGGCACTGCACCATATTCTTATTTCTGGTACGGAAGTCCTGCACAAACAACAGCCACTATCACAGGCTTATATACAGGTGATTATCCAGTGTTGGTAACAGATGTTAATGGCTGTACAAGTACTACCTCTGCAATTATTGCAGAGCCAAATCTTTATGTAGTATTTGAAATTATTCACTCTAATGTTACTTGCAATGGCGGAAGTGATGGTGCTATATCAATTAATTTAGACGGAGGTACTTTACCCGATGTGTTAATTTGGAGTAATGGTAGCACCGATTGGGATCTTACTAACCTGACAGTTGGCACATATAGTGTAACCTGTACAGATGCTAATGGT
>JAGLEB010000217.1 GCA_023145275.1 Flavobacteriales bacterium
AGTTACAGCTGTATTTGGTCGCCACATCAACCACCAGGTCTGTTTCTACCACCTGACACGAGCATCATGGCGAAAGATACAGCAGCTTCGTTTGGTGCCTCTCTACAATAACGACGACGACATCAGACTGTTCCTCTAATAATTTCAACGTCTTTCAATGTAACACGCTCGTGAGTTGGGCAAAATCCTTCCCACTTCATTATTTTTACATCTTCAATCTGTTCATCTACAAAACTTCCTAAATTTCTATCTGGTACAAACAACACTTCTTTTGCTCCAATTTTCTCTACAACATCTACAGCATTGGCCGAAGTACAGCATACATAACTCTCCGCTTTAACTTCAGCAGATGAATTAACGTAAGTAACAACCTTCAACTCAGGATTTTTTTTCTTGAATTCTTTTATTTCCTCAGTAGAAGCCATGTCTGCCATAGGACATCCAGCTTCTTTAACCGGTAAAATCACTTTCTTTGAAGGGTTCAGTATTTTTGCACTCTCTGCCATGAAATGCACACCACAAAAAATAATTAGATCTTGTTTGACCTTTATTGCTTCCTTTGCTAATTGCAGTGAATCTCCAACAAAATCTGCAATATCTTGAACCTCGCCAATTTGATAGTTATGTGCAAGTATTATTGCGTTTTTCTCTATTTTCAACCTATTTATTTCTTTAATTAATTCTTCTCTATTCATTTATGTACTCCTCATTTTAAATTCAATATATTATACCATATAAATAACAAAAAAGGACTACTTAGTAGTCCTTTCAATCATTTTGCCTGCATTACATTTTGAATGTTCTATGTGGTAAACCAATGCATCCGTTGCTGCTTTTATATCTTTGGCTAAAAATGCATCCAATATCTTCTTATGTTCTTTTAGTGCTTCTTCAACTCTACCTTCTGTAGCTAATGATATTTTTCTAGTAGATTTAATAAATTGTTGAAAATCAGTAAGCACATGTTCTAAATAGTGACTACTTGAAGCTTTATAAATAACTTCATGAAATCGAGTATTAAGTTCAAATATCTTCTCAATATCTTTTTTCACAGTATAAAATTCCATCAATTCATATATATCTTTTAAATCTTTTAAAGAATCCTCCGACATACGCTCAACAGACCATTTTGCAGCAATTCCTTCTATGGCCAATCGCATAGTATAGATATCTTCGATATCCTGAGGCGTCACTCCCTTAACTATTACCCCTCTATTAGGGATATTTTCAACTAATCCATCTAATTCAAGTTGTTTTATCGCTTCTCTAACTGGAGTTCTGGAAACTCCCATTTCTTCAGCAACTTTTGCTTCAATTATTTTTTCATCATTTTTATAAACATCGTTTATAATATCCTCTCTGATTTTCTCAAAGATTAAAGTAGTTAATGATTTGTTTTCTTTCTTTTGATCGAAAAGATCCACTTAAATACCTCCAATATAATTGTATACACTTACTCATACTTAAATAATATATTAACAATTATTCATTGTCAATTTGTTTACGTAAATTCTATTTGTCGTATTCGTAGTATTTTAAGTAGAAATACCCTAATAATCCAAATACAAACACTTTCTCTAGTCAATAAATCCTTTATTAATATTTTTTTTCAAGTAAACATATAATACTATCGAATTGATTATTAAGGCTATCGACAACACATTATGACTGGAGAATATATCAATCCTGTCTTTCATAAGCCCAATCAACGGTAGCATTATGGCTGCTGACAAAGACGTTGCCAAACTAATAAACGAAAGCACAGTCGCTCTTTTATTTGAAGGAATATGCTTATTGGAATATTTGTTTATTATCGGCGCATACATTCCTCTTGCCATCTGCTGAGGAAGGATAAATAATGCTCCCAACCACATATGAGTAAATCCCATTAACACAAATGATACCAACAAAAGTCCAAGCATACTCATAAATGTTTTGCTCTTTGTTAAACTAATTATCTTAGAACTATTTCTAGAGAAATAAGCAGCTGTCATATTGAAAAAGAAAAAGAATATTCCAAAATACTTGACATCGATATTTACAGATTCCATATATGGTTGATAAAACCA
>JAGLEB010000022.1 GCA_023145275.1 Flavobacteriales bacterium
GTGCGAAACTTTAGTAATTAATAACCTAAGTTAGGTTAAAAGGCGAAAAGGTTAAGGGGGTACAAGCTCATAACCTATTAACCCGTTAAAATAACAGTAGAACTATTTATATATTAAATAGGCTTAGGCCATATTTTGAGGGTCTATCCTATTGGAATACGAATAGACATTTATTAATTGATCCTAATACTTAAAAGTATCTAATGTGATTTTAGAGGAATATAACTAATAGAAAAGATTGCTACTGTAATTTACTAAACTTTTAGATTCATTCATATTAGCCGCAAATTTACAATTTCAAAACACCTAAGCTTTCTTAGTTGATTTAATTTTGCAAATTCGCGGCTTCAACATTTATATATCAAACTTAATTCCCTGCGCTAGCGGCGAACCAAGTCCATAATTTATCGTATTAGTTTGGCGTCTCATATAAAGTTTCCAAGCATCTGATCCAGACTCACGTCCACCACCAGTTTCTTTTTCACCACCAAATGCACCTCCGATTTCAGCACCAGAAGTACCTACATTTACATTTGCAATACCACAATCTGACCCTTGCTGAGACAAGAATAACTCAGCCTCTCTGAGGTTTGTTGTCATAATTGCAGAAGACAAGCCTTGCACTACTCCATTTTGCAAATCTATCGCCTCGGTTAAGGTATTGTATTTCATGATATAAAGTAAAGGAGCGAATGTTTCATTTTGCACTATTTCATAATGATTTTTAACTTCAGCAATTGATGGTGAAACATAACATCCTGATTCCATTCCTTCATTAGACAGCTTAACACCTTCAACAAGCATTTTACCTCCTTCTTCTTTTGCCTTCTCAATAGCCGACAAATATGTGTCTACAGCAAGAGTATCAATTAACGGACCCATATGATTATTCTCGTCTAGAGGATCTCCGATCTTAATATTCGAATATATACTCTTCAACTTTTCTGTAACCTTATCGAATATACTTTCATGAATTATCAATCTACGAGTAGAGGTACATCTTTGCCCAGCAGTACCCACTGCACCAAAAACAGCTGTTTTCAATGCTAATTCTAAATCGGCATCAGCAGTGATTATTATTGCATTATTTCCACCTAACTCGAGAAGAGATTTTCCAAATCTTGCAGCTACAGCCTGCCCAACTATACGCCCCATTCTTATTGAACCAGTAGCCGACACAAGAGGTATTCTCTTATCTGAAGTCATAAGTTCTCCTATCTTATAATCTCCAGTAACTAAGTTTGTAACTGCACTAGAATAACCATTCTCTGCAAGTACATCAGCCAAAATTTTCTGAGAGGCTACTCCGCATAAAGGTGCCTTCTCTGATGGCTTCCAAATAACAGTATCTCCAGCAACTAGTGCAATTGCGGCATTCCATGCCCATACAGCTGTAGGGAAATTAAATGCTGATATTATCCCCACAACACCCAATGGATGGTATTGGTCGTACATTCTGTGTTCTGGTCTTTCTGAATGCATTGTAGAACCATACATCTGGCGAGATAATCCTACTGCAAAATCACAGATATCTATCATCTCTTGAACCTCTCCAAGTCCTTCTTGATATGATTTACCCATTTCATAAGACACAAGCATACCCAACTCGGCTTTAACTTCTCTCAATTTCATTCCAAGCTGTCTAACCACTTCACCTCTCAACGGCGAGGGTACTTTTTTCCAATCCTTAAAAGCTTCATTTGCAGAACTAACAACCTGCTCAAATTCTTCTTTTGTTGTAACGGAAACCTTCGCAATAAGTTCTCCATCAACAGGTGAATAAGACGAAATAAAATCAGCTCCTTCACTAGCGATAAAATTAACACCTACCGCAGTCCCTTTATTTACATGGGCTATCCCTAATTTATCTAGGACTTCTCCAATCCTACTATTTTTAACAGCTACCTCTGTCATAATTTTAGTTATTAAATACGTTTCTAATTTCAGTTTGCACGGCTAATATAAAAAAAAAGAGCCCATAAAGGGCTCTTGTTTCTATAGTATTTTAAAGTTCTATTCCACTAGTCTCGGATTACCTTTAACAACAAGCTTTCCGCCTACATTTACTCTTGCAGATATGCTGCTAGCATCCTTAAGCTCTACATTCCTGTATATTACCAAATCAGTTTTTACATCTCTAAGCTTCTCTAAACCTTTTAAGCTTTCGAGGTTTTTATTAAACGATATTAACAACCTATCGATCGACTGCAGACTTGAAAGACCTTCAATTGACACTAAAGAATCGTTCCTTTTAATTGTCATTCGACCCTTAATTGATTTTACATATTTAAAACCATCAAGGTTTTTTGCATTTGACCTGTCAATTAGTATATCACCAATAAACTCAGGATTAATAAAACTCTTCCCAAAGGCATCTATCTCTTCTTGAGTAAATAATTTAAGATCACCCTTTCCTTCATAAGCTAATTTAATCTTTTCGGGGTCAGATGTGAAAATAGAATTATTTGATATTTCGAATTCACTTGAAGCTGTATACAATTTATATAGAGTATTCGCATCACACAGCGAAACATTATCATTCACTACAAGCTTTCCTTCAAAATCAGAGAGATCGTTTAATGACTTTATTGATTCAAGAGATTTATTACCGACGATTCTAATATAGCCCGAGACTTCATCTAAACGCACAATGTGACTTAAATTAAATAAAGTATCATTATGTTCAACCGTAAGATTACGAACAGACTTAACCATTTCGAAGCCTTTCATTATCCTCAGTTTCGCATTTCTTTTCACGACAATATCTCTAATATTTCCCATAAAAGCATTACGAGGTATTGAATCGAGCATTTTATTTCCCACAATATAAATATCTCCACTAACCTCTATATCTGCTAAACCATCAAGACTAGAAAGTTCTTTATTATTAATGATATATAGATTCCCTTGAATATTTCTTATAAAAGCGAGCTTTTTTAAATTGGTGATTTGATCAAGCCCTTCAGATGCTATTATTAAGTTTCCGATTTCCTTATTCTTCGGAATCCTATTAACCTCAGACTGAGAATTGACGGTAATATTTATAGGTCCATCATCATTGTCACCCTTTGCTAGAAGGGTATTAGAAACAACAATTAAAAATATGTATAGTAATTTTTGCACGTAAAATCATTTATGTTAAAAAAAGTAGTTCTTCACCCTCCACAGTAGACAAGACTCTAAATTAGCTGCTTTTATATTATTGAAGAAAGATACAAATTATATCGTGATATCTAAATATATTAATCTTTTCTATCAATAATTATTCTGAGAATAGGACTGCACCTACTTAGATTCAATTATAAATAAAAAGACTCATCTTCTAAAACATGTCAGACATCAACAATATAGTATCAAAAAAAATAAAATGGCCCTTCCATCCGAAAGCACCACATATAGCTATAAGATTGAGCAATATCAGTTTTTAGACAAATAATTAATCTCTATTATTTCTTTAAGAAAAAGACCTGTAACAACTACAAGTATCAATGTTAATAATGCTATCATCTTTATAATTATTAGGTTTAGTTTACTAAATAAGTAAATTTAATTGAGTTATGCAAAGTTATGTTAAAACATCTCAAAAAACAAGAAACTAAACTACTCCTATATTACCTTATTAATTAGCATTTATTAATATCAGTTCTATGAACTCGATAATATAATTATCAATTAATATTAATATTTGAATCAATAATAATATATATTTAGAAGATAATACTACCTTTGCTTAAATTTAGTCTAAATAAAAGGTAGTATGTCTCGAACGGTTGCAGATTTAAAATTAGGAGAGAGTGGATATATCAGCGGTTTCGCCTCTGATGACAATGTACTCAAGCTTCTTGAAATGGGGTGCTTACCTGGCAGCGAAGTAAAGCTAAAATTCAATGCACCATTCAAAGGACCTATATACATTAGCGTTGCGGGTAACGAGATGGCAATTAGACGAGGCGTTGCAAAAAATATTTTATTACTTCCAAAAGAATAATGTGCTGATGAATATAAAGAAGGTGAAAATTGCTCTAGCAGGAAACCCAAACACTGGAAAGACATCATTATTTAATGCACTAACAGGAATGAACCAGAGAGTAGGAAACTACCCTGGGATAACCGTTGACAAAAAAATAGGATTTTTTCAACTTAACGACGAGACGAAAGTTGAGCTAATTGATTTACCTGGAACTTATTCATTAAACCCAGGATCACTCGACGAAGAAGTTGTATTAAAAGTACTTACCGATGATTCGAAAGATGATTATCCCGAAATACTAATTTTTGTTGCAGATGCAACCAATCTAAAACGGAACCTATACTTCTATTCGCAATTGAGCGATTTAGGAATCCCAACAATATTGGCTCTAAACATGGTTGATCTTGTTGAGAAAAAAGGGATACATATAGATGTTGATCTTCTCTCAAAAGAATTAGATACACCCGTAGTATTTCTTAACGCTAGAAAAGGGGTAGGTATTGATGAGTTAAAAGCCGCAATTACTAACCTAAAGCCTAAAAAGAAATCATGCTCAATAGATCTTCACAAAATAGCACCAAAATTCTTACCAAATATTAAGAAAGCTATTAACGAAGATCGTGATTACATCGCTTGGGTTAAAGCTGTTCAAAAGAATATACCTCAATTTATTGACCCTAAGGAAAAAGAAAATATTTTAAATACCATTTCCTCTTTAAATATTAATGTCGAAAGACTTAAGATAAAGGAAACAATTGCTAGATACCAATATGTTAATCATATTTTAAAAAAAGTGATTGATCACGATGCCAATGAAGACCAAACTATAACAGGAAAGATAGACAAGATAGCGACTCATAAGGTTATGGGCTACGTTATATTCTTTTTTATAATGATATTTCTGTTCCAAGCAATATATTCCTGGGCATCAATACCAATGGATTTCATAGACTCTTCATTTTCTAGTTTTGCAGTTTACTTAAGTAATGCACTACCTGAGGGGCCTTTAAATTCATTAATTTCAGAAGGAATAATACCAGGAATTGGAGGTATCGTTATTTTTATTCCACAGATAGCAATTTTATTTGCCTTCATCAGTATAATGGAAGATACTGGATATATGTCGAGAGTAGTTTTCATCATGGATAAATTGATGAGGAAATTTGGCATGAGCGGGAAAAGTATCGTCCCTCTAATGTCGGGAATGGCATGTGCTGTACCTGCGATTATGTCGACTCGTACTATTAGCGATTGGAAAGAAAGAATTATTACGATCCTTGTCACTCCATTCATAACATGCGCAGCTAGGCTTCCGGTATATTCAATAATTATCGCGATCATAATCCCTAATGAAACTGTTTTTGGATTTTTCAACATACAAGGACTCGTATTAATGGGAATGTACCTTTTAGGATTTTTATCTGCTCTTTTATCAGCAGCAATAGCGAATAAATTTCTAAAGATAAAAGCAAGTGGTTCGTTTATTATAGAAATGCCATCCTATAAAATACCGTATTACAAAAATATAGGATTAGACATCATCGAAAAAACTAAAGCGTTTATTTTTGATGCCGGTAAGATTATATTAACCTTATCAATTGTATTATGGGTATTAGCGTCATATGGGCCAAATGATAATGTAAAAAACGCTAGTAACATAGTAAAACTAGAAAAACCAGAACTTAGTGGAGTAAAGCTAAATAATGAGATTGCTTCTTACAAGTTAGAGAATTCATATATTGGACATTTCGGACATTTTATAGAGCCCGCAATAAGACCTTTGGGCTATGATTGGAAAATTGGAATTGCATTGATTTCTTCACTTGCAGCTCGAGAAGTTTTTGTTAGCACTATGGCAACTATATACTCTGTTGGAAGTTCAAATGATTCTGATGGGCTTACAATAATAAAGAGGATGCAAGGAGAAATAAACCCAAATACTGGCAAAAAGGTATACACCTTTGCTGTTGGCTGGTCATTATTGATCTTCTACGCTTTTGCAATGCAATGCATGAGCACTATAGCTATTGTAAAAAGAGAGACTAACTCTTGGAAATGGACAATAGTTCAAACAGTATTTATGACTGGCGTAGCATATATTTCGTCATTCATAGTTTATCAAATATTAAAATAATATGTACATAGGACTACAGAACATAGCAGTATTAATAATTTTCATTCTAGCAATATGGAATTTATACAAGCATTTTAGCAATAGCTTCAAAGGTGATGCTTGCTCTAGTTCGTGTGGTGCCTGTACTAGTTCCAAAAAAAAATCTCCTTTCGAAATTAATATAAAAGAGCTAGAATAATATACACCTTCTACTTTGTATTCAAAACTACTTACACTTCAATGTATTATGCGCGCATAACACATTATTTTTGTAAGTGATTTTCAAGTTTATGTAGTAACATTCTATTAAATTGCTCTTTCTTGACTTCCTGAGCTACATCATAATTTCATTTTTATGATCATCACACACAAAATACCTCTCCAACTCCTACTATACCAACATCTTGAGAATAATTATTCAAATTTAAAAAAAGGCATTGTTTTATTGTAAAGTTTTATATTTTTGCATCATAAATTTTAAAACTATTATATCATGTCTGACATTGCATCAAGAGTAAAAGCAATAATTGTTGACAAATTAGGTGTTGATGAGAACGAAGTAACACTAGAAGCTAGCTTCACTAACGATTTAGGAGCAGATTCACTTGACACAGTTGAGTTGATCATGGAATTCGAAAAAGAATTTGATATTCAGATTCCAGATGATCAAGCTGAAAACATTGCTACAGTAGGTCAAGCGATTTCTTACATCGAAGAAGCGAAGTAATTCGACAAACAAAAACTTAACCATTAAAATATGGAATTGAAACGAGTAGTAGTCACTGGAATGGGAGCATTAACTCCTATCGGTAACAATTTATCTGAGTTTTGGGAAGGATTGAAGAGTGGTAAAAGTGGGGCAGCCCCAATTACTCACTTCAATGCGGAAAAATTCAAGACTCGTTTTGCCTGTGAGGTTAAGAACTTTGATATTACACAGTTTGTAAATCGAAAAGAGGCTAGAAAAATGGACAAATACGCTCAGTATGCTTCGGTTGCTGCGGATGAGGCTGTTCTGGATTCTAAACTTGATTTAGAAACTGTTGATAAGGATAGGGTTGGAGTTATTTGGGGTTCAGGAATTGGAGGTCTTGAGACTTTCCAAAACGAAGTTACCAACTACAATGCTGGTGATGGAACGCCAAGATTCAACCCTTTCTTTATCCCAAAGATGATAGCTGATATCGCTGGAGGGTTAATATCAATAAAATTTGGATTTAGAGGTCCAAACTTTACTACAGTTAGTGCATGTGCATCTGCATCAAATGCTATAATCGACGCTTACAACTACATTAGATTGGGTAAAGCAGATGTTATGGTTACAGGCGGATCTGAGGCAAGTGTTATCGACGCTGGAATAGCTGGATTTAATGCGCTTCATGCTATTTCTCAAAGAAATGATGATCCTGCTACAGCATCAAGACCTTTTGATCAAGGACGCGATGGTTTTGTATTAGGAGAAGGAGCTGGTTCTCTAATTTTAGAGGAGTATGAGCACGCTGTAAAAAGAGGAGCAACAATATATGCTGAAGTTGGTGGCGCAGGAATGTCTGCCGATGCTCACCATATGACTGCACCTCACCCAGAAGGACTAGGGGCTTACAAAGTAATGGTTAACTGTTTAGATGATGCTGAATTATCAATCGAAGACGTTGACGTTATAAATGTACACGGTACATCTACACCTCTAGGAGATGTTGCTGAAATTAAGGCTATTCAGAAATTATTTGGAGAGCACGCTTACAGCTTAAATATTAATTCAACTAAATCAATGACTGGTCACTTATTAGGTGCCGCAGGTGCAGTTGAATCAATAGCATCAGTACTTACATTAATGTATGGTATTGTTCCTCCTACAATTAATCACTTCGAACTTGACACGGAATTAGATCCTAAGTTGAATTACACATTCAACAAAGCTCAAGAGAGAGAGGTTAACGTAATTATGACCAATACTTTTGGTTTTGGCGGACACAATGCTAGCATACTTTTTAAAAAAATTAAATAGTTCTATACTATAAATAAACAATTAGCAGGTTTATTTTTCTAGGTTATAAACACTAATGTGCAGTGATTAATTATTTGCACATAATAGAATAATTAAATAAATATTACATGAAATTTATCCTGAAATGGTTTAAGTCCCGTTCTTCAAATGAAGACGGGACTTTTTATTCTACGCTCAAGGATATTCTTGGATTTAAACCTAAAGACATTGACATTTACCACATTGCTTTCACACATAGAAGCATGGGTAAATATGATGAAGAAGGAAATCCGATTAGTTTTGAAAGGTTAGAATTTCTAGGTGATGCAATTTTGAGCTCCGTTATATCGGCATACCTCTACAAAGAAATGCCAACAAAGAATGAAGGTTACCTAACTCAAATGCGATCTAAAATTGTTAGCCGAAATACGTTAAATGACATAGGACTTCAAATAGGTCTAAAGAATCTTATAAAAAGTAAAATACCAGACAAACAATTTAGCCCAACACTATTAGGCGATTCAATTGAATCATTATTGGGAGCTATCTATTTAGATAGAGGCTACCCTTATGCTGAAAAATTTGTGATGACAAAAATAGTTGAGACATACGTTGACCTTGACAAGTTAGAAAATAAGATTTCTAGCTATAAAAGTTTTATTATCGAATACTGTCAAAAAGCGAGAAAAGAGGTTAGTTTTATTATGTCTGAAGATAAATCCCATAGTAAAAACAATCTATTTAGCATAAAACTTGTCATCGATGGCACTACTATATCAAAGGGTAGAGCCACTTCAAAAAAGAAGGCCGAAGAACAAGCTGCCAAACGTGCGTACTACTCTATCCAATCAAAAATTAAAAAGAAAAAATAGCCTTCTAAAATAAAAAACACGTACTTTTACTTAAACATCTCATACAGTGAGTAGTAAAACTAATCAAGATAACTTGCAAGTATTAGTATTTTTTTAACTAAATTTGCAGCCATTTTACCTATAAGGTGTAATAAGTACAATTAGTATTTTGCATGGAGTTAGATATAGAATATGATTTTTCGTTAATTGGCATCAATACAGTATATGATGACTATCAGCTTGCATTCTATCTAAACAAATACTTAGACACTAATTTTACTAGAACCTCTAAAGACTTAGATGTTAGAGCAAATAATGGTAAGGAGCTCTATTACTTTCCCCTTTTTTTACATGAAGACATCCATAATATGGATACTTTGTATTTGATAAACAACAAATACACAACAGAGAATAATTTTTTTGAGAAAGACAAAGATATTTCACAGAATTTATTTTTTCAATCAAACCAATCTACTGAGACAACAAGATATTTTATTCCAGAGAAAAAGGAAGTTGATTATCTTATTCGCTTAGAGGATAGTGAGCACATAGTAAGTGAAATGGTTAGAAAAATAAGATCTATTTCCGAAATTACTACGGCTTTTTATATTGAATATAACACTTTACGTTCAAAACGTAATTTAATCTTTTAATTATGCACAATTTAAAGAAAACAAAAATCGTTGCAACACTTGGTCCAGCAACTGATGACAAGCAGATAATGCTTAACATGATGAAAGCTGGAGTAAATGTTTTCCGCATCAATTTCTCTCATGCAGACTACGAAGAAGTAAAAGTAAGAGTGAAAATGATTCGTGAGCTAAACGAAGAGCACGGATTTACTACTGCTATTTTGGGTGATTTACAAGGCCCTAAACTTCGTGTAGGAGTTATTGAAGAAGGAGCTGTTGTTAAGCCTGGAGACATTGTAACTTTCACAAACAAAGAATGTGTTGGAAACGCTTCCTTAGCATACATGACCTACCAGAGATTCCCTAAGGATGTAAAAGCTGGCGAGAAAATTCTTCTTGATGACGGTAAGTTGATGATGGAAATCGTTGAAACTGATAACGAGTCAGAAGTAAAAGCTAAAGTAATCCAAGGTGGACCATTCAAATCTAAGAAAGGTGTAAACCTTCCTAACACGGATGTTTCTTTACCTGCTCTTACTGAAAAAGACATTAATGATGCAATCTTTGCTATAACAGAAATTGACGTTGATTGGTTTGCTCTTTCATTTGTAAGAAATCCACAAGATCTACTTGATTTACAAGAGTTAATTAAAAAACACTCAGATCATAAAATTCCAATTATTGCAAAAATAGAGAAACCAGAAGCTGTAGATGATATCGATAGAATCATCCCTTACACTGATGGTATTATGGTTGCTCGTGGAGATCTAGGTGTGGAAATTCCTGCTGAAGAAGTTCCTTTAATTCAAAAAGAACTAGTTCGCAAATGTAAAATTGCTCGTAAGCCAGTGATTATTGCAACTCAAATGATGGAGACTATGATAGACTCTATGACTCCAACTAGAGCTGAGGTTAACGATGTTGCTAACTCTGTTCTTGATGGTGCTGATGCTGTAATGCTTTCTGGAGAAACTTCAATAGGTCAATACCCTGTAGAGGTTATCGAGCAAATGTCTCGTATCATCGCTAAGGTTGAAGCTTGTAATAGAATAAGTATTCCAGAGCACAAACCTGTTATTAGAGACGACCGTTATATTACGAACTCTGTTTGTTATAATGCTGCTAATATGACTCCTCAAATTGAGGCTAAAGCGATTACAACAATGACGAATACTGGATATACTGCTTTTCAGATCTCTTCACACAGACCGAATGCACATATTCTAACTTTCACCAACAACAAGAAAATTCTAACTATGTTGAATCTTCTTTGGGGTGTTCAGGCGATCTATTATGATCAATTCAACAGTACTGATGAAACAGTAGTTGAGATCAACAGAATCGCTAAAGAAAGAGGTTTCGTTGTCGAAAGTGATATGATCATCAACCTTACTTCTATGCCAATTCAGGCTAAAGGAATGGTTAATACTATGAGAGTATCTTCTATAAAATAAAACGTTTTATATACATACTAAAAGAGAGGCTATACGCCTCTCTTTTTTATTGCCTTAAATCCGCAAATGGATTTCTATTACAAAACTGTACCGTACGCCACATTGTAAATGCTCATAAAAACTTACTCACCGTATCTTCAGATACGCCTGCGTTACTTTTTTCTGCGCTAAACCAACGCTAGCATACATTACATCTTTTCATAACGAAACCCCCTACGGATTTAAGGTATTATAACAATACTACATTTATTGAGTAAGCTCCCTAAATGTGTCTTCTAAATTTTTTTCGGATATTTTATACTCTATTATTTTACAATTATTCCTTTCCGAAAACTTATATAACTCTAGTAAAATATCCTCTATTGAGAATTTAAGTTGAAATTCTCTTTCCGAAATATTACTCAACACTTCTACTCCTTCAAATTGTTCAATCATCTCTAAGTCAACTTTTTTATCAAAAACAACTTTGCAGATATTATTATCTTTTCCCTTAAAATCTGAGATATATTCGTCTATAACTAATTCTCCTTTATTAATAATTATCACCCTATCGCACATTGCTTCCACCTCTTGCATAATATGCGTAGAGAGGAGAACTGTTTTCTCCTTGCCAAATTCTCTAATAAGATTTCTAATCTCAACTATCTGATTAGGGTCTAGACCAGTTGTTGGCTCATCTAAGATCAAGTAATCAGGATTATATATTATTGCGGCAGCCAAACCTACTCTTTGCTTATAGCCTTTAGACAATTGTGCAATTTTCTTATTAGCCTCAGAATTTAAATTAGTTTTAGCTATAACTTTTTCTATTTCGGAGTGCGACACCTTGTAAATATCGGCAACATATTCTAAATACTCCCTGACATACATTTCAGAATACAGAGGATTGTTTTCTGGAAGATACCCAATAAGACGCTTTGCAGCAACAGCATCAATAGATACATCAACGTCACTAACTATTACGCCCCCTAAATCAGCTGAAATATGAGAATTGATAATCTTCATCATCGTTGATTTTCCAGCCCCATTAGGCCCAAGAAAACCTACAACCTCACCTTTTTTTACATCAAAAGAGATATTGCTAAGCGCTAATTGTTCTCCGTATTTCTTCGTTATATTCTTTACTGAAATCATAAATTTACTTTAAAAAACAAAGCTACAAAGCAATATGTACCTTGTAGCCTATTATTATAACTTTAAGGGAAGCTCCAATAACTCAATATTGATTCTTCGCATAATCTTTTTATCATCTACTTCGTTATTAAAAAACTCATTTAACCCAGCTAAACTCCGCCTTTAATGCCTCGTATATGAAAAAAATACAATGCAAATATTTCAAAAGTATATTTTAGAGCCACCCTTAAATAAAATCTACTCCCAATCAACAAGATCACTTTTGTAATATTTTACCCCAAGCGCCTCAAATCTATTTTTCTGTTTGGCTAGTCGCTTTCTATATTCTGCCCAACTTCTACCATTTGCATTAGACCAAGCAAGCTCAGCGACTCCCGGCAATCTCGGAAAAACCAAATACTCTAATTGATCCATAGTAACAACTGTTTCTGTCCATAAAGGAGCTTCTATACCAATAATGTTTTTTACAGAAACTCCTGCAATAAGAGTATCAACATCCCAAGTATAAGCATCCTCAACACTATTCAAACCAGCCCATACTAAACCAATTTCTGTAGAATCGTTGTACTTAATATCTAAATATATATGGGTTGATGGAGACAACAGAACCTTTGCACCTTTTTTCACGGCAAGTGAAGCATTATCTTCCTTTGACCAAAACTGAACAACTGTCTCCTCTCCTATTTCAGAATGTGCTATCTCGTCCCAACCAATTACTTTTTTACCATGAGACTTCACTACTGCAATTGCTTTATCAATAAAATATATATAATCATCTTTTTTAGTAGAATGAGATTCGTCTCCCCCTATATGTATATAATCTCCAGTAGTAATATCCGCAAGTTCACCTATAACATCATCAATGAATTTATAAGTAATATCCTTCCTTACACATAATGAACTAAAGCCAACCTTCATTCCCTTGTACAGCTTAGTTGCCTTATTATTGCAATTTAACACAGCATATGACGATAGCACAGCATTTGTGTGACCCGGCAAATCAATTTCAGGTATTATTACAATATGGTGCTTACTAGCATAATCTTGAATCTCCTTATAATCTTCTTGAGTATAAAAACCACCTTTCTTATTTCCTACTGAAGATTTTGAGCCATGGGCTGTTAAATTCGGCCACGATTTTATTTCTATTCTCCACCCTTGATCATCACTTAGATGCATATGTAGTGTGTTGATTTTATAAATTGCTAAAAGGTCAATAGTCCTTTTAACCTCACCTACAGTAAAGAAATGACGTGCCACATCAAGCATAAATCCACGATAAGCAAATTTAGGAGAATCCTCTATCTTCAATAAATCAAAATTCACACTGTCCTTTCTATCAGTAGAATTCTCGAAAGATGCTGGCAGCAATTGTCTCAAAGTCTGAACTGCGAAAAAAGCTCCTTTATCATCCTTTGCTTCAATTAATAATTCCTTAGCTGAAATTTCAATTTTGTATCCTTCCTCTACAATAGAATCATTAACAGAAAATCTTATCTGACTTCCAACTAGTTTTGGATCTACACTAGAACTAAGCATTACAACTCCTTTATGCAAGTATAACTCTAGAAACTCAGCAGAATTTTTCAGACTTTCATCAAAAACAACTGATGTGTTTCTATCAACAGTAAAACTTCCCTCAGCTTTTTTTACAGAAAGAGGTTTAGGAATAACATCTATTGAGACATCAACATAGTTCAATTGTGGATCTTGCTCTGTTTTGTTATTATCACAGCTACTACTCACTACTACAATCATAAGTAATGACAAAAAAGGTAATTTCAATAATTTCATTCTATCAGACATTTAATTTTATACTTTTTTATTGTGCATAATTTCAACAAATTACACATTACAAAGCATCAATAAGCAAGTTTTTTGATAATACAATTTATACCAAGTATATCATTTCATAAAGCAATTGGTATTATACCATTTACATACCAAAATGACGTATAAAATTTTATTTTTTCCCTTTCTAATTCATCTAAAATTATTTCCGTAACTATGGCTATGTAAAGAATTTTATATTCTTATAAAGAAAAAATATTTTAATTTTATTTTATGTCATTTGGAAATATAAATGGTATTACACAAAACTACCAAGCCATAAACCATTAAAAACACAAGGTTACATCTCTAAATATTGGGCCCATAAATATATGGATTTAGCCGCATAAAACACTATTCTATCAAAACAACTTCTGTAATTTTCTAACAAAAAAATCAATTGTTTTTCACTATTTACATTTAAAAAAAATGTAAAAAAAAGCCCCATAACTTTCGAAATGGGACTATATAAATTCAGTATAAATTAAACAATATGGCTATACACCTTCATTTATTTTTACTGTAACAACCTTTTTAGTTAAGCTAACATTCCTAACTTCTACTTTACGATTCTTAAGTTTAGCTAAAACCTCATCTTTTGGTCCTTCTACTAACTCTACTTTTTCAACTTCAACTCCATTCACAACTTCAGTTGTAACCAACTCAGCTGTCATATAGTCAACACCATCAGAAGTAATAACAGTAACTTCTTGGTTGATAACATGAGCTTCTAAGCTTGCATGAGAAGCATCTCCTACTGAAATATGAGGAGCAATTACCAACGATACAATAGACATTAACTTTATAAGAATATTCATTGATGGACCTGAAGTATCTTTGAAAGGATCTCCAACGGTATCACCAGTTACAGATGCAACGTGAGCATCAGAACCTTTATATTGCATTACTCCATTAATCTCAACTCCTTGCTCGAAAGATTTTTTTGCATTATCCCAAGCACCTCCAGCATTATTCTGGAAAATACCCATCATAACACCTGATACTGTTACACCAGCTAAAACACCTCCAAGAACCTCTGGTCCGAAAGTAAATCCAACAAGAATTGGTGTAATAAGTGCAATTGCACCTGGCAACATCATTTCTTTAATAGAAGCATCTGTAGAAATCTGAACACATTTGTCATACTCAGGCTTAGCTTTGTATTCCATTATTCCTGGAATCTCTTTAAACTGACGTCTAACTTCTTTTACCATTGCCATAGCAGCTCTACCCACAGCAGCAATAGCTAGTGAAGAGAATATAAAAGGAATCATAGCACCTACAAATAATCCTGCTAAAACATCAGCTTTAGAAATATCTATAGAAGAGATTCCAGCAACCCCCATGTAAGCCGCAAATAAAGCAAGAGCTGTAAGAGCAGCAGAAGCAATCGCAAATCCTTTTCCTGAAGCAGCAGTTGTATTACCAACAGCATCAAGAATATCTGTACGTCCACGAACTTCTTTTGGCAACTGACTCATCTCTGCAATACCACCAGCATTATCAGCAATAGGTCCGAAAGCATCAATAGCCAACTGCATAGCAGTAGTAGCCATCATACCTGCTGCAGCAATAGCAACACCATAAAGTCCTGCAAAATGGTAAGAACCATAAATACCCGCAGCAAGAATTAGTGTAGATATAAATGTAGATTCCATACCTACAGAAAGACCTCCAATAATGTTTGTTGCAGCACCAGTATCTGATTGTTGAATAATTGAGTTAACAGGCTTACGACCCATTGACGTGTAATATTCAGTAACTATACTCATACCTGCACCAACTGCAGAACCTACAAGAATAGCATAAAATATATCCATATTTGTGAATTCAAATCCACGAATAGCCATTGTTTCTGGCATCATCCATGTTACAATAAAGTAAGATGCAATAACTACCATAATTACTGATGACCAGTTACCAAGATTTAATGCTTTTTGAACATTTCCGTCTTCACCAGAAATTTTCACGAACA
>JAGLEB010000023.1 GCA_023145275.1 Flavobacteriales bacterium
CGAAAATTGAAAATATAATTCCAACTCCTGCAATTACCATTGGTAAAAGAATTGGAGAAAGACCTCCAAAATTATCTACAGCTATAATCTCTGTTCCTAAAACCATAGTTGCAAGAATTGTTGCAACATAAGAACCAAATAAATCGGCACCCATACCAGCAACATCACCTACGTTATCTCCAACATTATCGGCAATAGTAGCAGGGTTACGAATATCATCTTCGGGAATACCTGCTTCAACTTTACCAACAAGATCGGCACCTACATCGGCTGCTTTAGTATAAATACCTCCACCAACACGAGCAAATAAAGCAATAGACTCAGCTCCAAGAGAGAAACCAGTTAACACTTCAATTGCAGTAAGCAATCCTTGTCTATCAATTTCACCTCCAGTAGAAACTGCATACATGTGGTAAAACACAATAAATAAACCTCCAAGACCAAATACTGCTAATCCAGCAACACCTAATCCCATTACAGTACCTCCTGTAAAAGAAACTTTAAGAGCTTTTTGTAAACTTGTACGAGCAGCTTGTGTAGTACGAACGTTTGCTTTTGTAGCAACATTCATTCCTAAGTACCCTGCAAAAGCAGACAATACAGCTCCTATTAAGAAAGAAACAGCTATTAACCAAGACGAATGCTCAACTAATGTTCCTGACCATCCAAGTAATAATGCAGTAATTACAGCAAAATACCCTAAAACTTTCCATTCTGCTTTTAAAAATGACATAGCACCTTCAGCAATATATGTTGCCAACTCTACCATCTTCTCATCTCCCGCTTCTTGCTTTGATACCCATGCAGACTTAATAGCCATTACAAGTAGTCCAACCACCCCAAATACAGGGATAAGATAAAGTACATACGATTCCATACCTAAATTACTTAATTTTTATTATTTACATTTTTATTCAAGGGCACAAAAGTAAAAAAAAACATCAGTCTCACACCCTTTTTTATCTTAAATTTATACTAAATAATACTTATTTAAATATCTATTATTCTTTTGTCAACAAGTTGATGAACAGCAGTTATACAGTTTAGACATTTATCTATGTACATTTATCAATTATAGAAGCTTATTCAGCTATAATAAACAATGGAAGAAGTTAGCATAAGCAACACCTTGTATCAAAAGCATAAATAATAAACTCAGGCATATACTCACTCCATTAAAACTTAAAAGGTGACACATTGTTTAACTTTGATTAAAATCACATTTCAATAATCATATATCATAGATATTTTCCGTTTCTTTGTTAGACTAAAAAAATAATACTGAATTATGAAAAAATTTATAAGCTTAGTAATAGCTATTACAATGCTTTTACCCTTAGGCGTAAAAGCGGATGAAGGTATGTGGTTGCCTATGTTTATCAAGCGTTTAAACTACGTTGACATGCAAAAAGAGGGGTTAAAGTTAACTCCCGAAGAGATCTACAGCATAAATAATGCTAGTTTAAAAGATGCAATTGTGAACTTTGGTGGTTTTTGTACTGGAGAAGTAATATCAGACCAAGGACTAATACTTACAAACCACCACTGTGGATACGGTGCAATTGCCGAATTCTCGAACGAGGAACACGACTATTTAACTGATGGGTTTTGGGCCTTCGACAAATCACAAGAGTTAAAACCTAAAAGTCTATTTGTTTCGTTCTTGGTGAAAATGGAAGATGTTACTGACCAAATACAGGAGCAGTTATCGCCAAACATGAACGAAGAGGAAAGAGCTGCTAAGGTTAAAGAGTTGAAAGCGTCAATAGCTAAGCAAAAAACTGAAGGGACTAGTTACAGAGGAGTAATAAAAGACTTCTACAAAGGAAATGAATTCTATTTATTTATCTACAACGACTACACTGACGTTAGATTAGTGGGAGCTCCACCTTCATCAATCGGAAAATATGGTGGAGATACTGACAACTGGATGTGGCCACGTCATACAGGTGATTTTTCAATGTTTAGAGTTTACGCTGATGCAGATGGTAACCCTTCTGAATATTCTGAAAACAACGTCCCTCTTAAACCAAAACACCACTTATCGATAAATCTTAACGATAAAAAAGAAGGTGACTTTGCTATGATTATGGGATATCCTGGAAGCACTGAAAGATACTTGCCTTCGTGGGGTGTTCAGCAAGCTATAGATGTTGAGTATCCAGCTGTTGTAAAAATATTGGATGCAAAATTATCTATCATGAGAGAATACATGAGTACTTCTGATAAAGTACGTATTGACTATGCTACTAGTTATGCTCGTTTTGCCAATTACTGGAAAAATAGGATTGGAATGATTCAAGCTCTAAAAAAATTAAATACTGTTGATAAGAAAAAGTCAATTGAAAAAGACTTTGAGGCATGGGTTAATGCAGACGGTGAAAGAAAATCTAAATACGGTCAAACTCTAACTCTTTTCGAAGAATTCTTTTCTAAAACAGACGACTATACAAAATCGTATATGACCCTAAATTTAGGAGTTATCAGAGGTAGTGATGTTTCAGGGTTTGTATTGAGAATGAAAAGCATGTTGATTAAATACTCTGAAGCAGACGATTCAAAAAGAGCAGAACTTAAGGCACATATTGAAGAGAAGTCTTCTAATTTCTACGAAAAACATCAAATGCAGATGGAAAGAGAGATAATGACAGCACAGCTGAACATTTATGCTTCAGATGCTTCTAGTGATTATCAACCTGAATTTTTCAAGGAGCAAGCAAAAGATAATAATGGAGATTTCAAGAAGGATGTTGATAATATGTTCGATAAATCTATCTATACAAATCAGGAAAAACTTGCAAAGTTCTTGAAAAAACCAAAGATGAAGTATATTGAAAAAGACGAATTAGGAATACTTATTTCAGGGCTTTCAGATTATGCAAAGGAAATTAAAGCTCAGGTAAAGCCTTTGAGTTATAATGAAGTTGAAGCGTACAGACAATTTGTTGCGGCATTAAGAGAAATGAATCCTGATAAAGCTTATGCTCCCGATGCTAACTTTACAATGCGTCTTACATATGGACAAATTCTTCCATATCAAGCGCGTGATGCAGTAAAATACAAGTTCACAACAACTATAGAAGGTGTTATGCAAAAGATGGACAATTCTAATCCAGAATTTGTTGTTCCTGAAAAACTCGTAGAATTGTACAATGATAAAGACTACGGGCAATATGCAAATAGCAAAGGCGAATTGGTAGTTGGTTTCTTATCGAACAACGATATAACAGGGGGCAACTCTGGATCGCCAGTAATTGATGGAAATGGAAACCTTATAGGAACAGCATTCGATGGCAACTGGGAAGCTATGAGTGGAGATATCGAATTCGAAGAAAACTTACAACGCACAATATCTGTAGATATTCGTTACACTCTATTCATAGTAGAAAAATTTGCTGGAGCAAAGAATCTTATCGATGAAATGACTATCATTAAGGACTAGCTTTAGACTTTAGACTTTAGACAAAAATAAAAACCACGAACTCAATTATATTGAATTCGTGGTTTTATTTTTTCATGACGGTATAAAAAATATTTTAACTATATTCATGCTACAAAATTTTACATGAAATTATGGAAACAATATCATCAATAATCGACTTTATATCAAACGCTCTTTGGTCTTACATTCTCGTATACACATTAATACCTGTTGGTTTATACTTCACTTATAAACTTAGATTTGCACAATTTACTCATATAAAACATATGTTTAAATTGATTACCGAAGGAGTTGTAAGTAGCGATAAAGACGCAGAACATGTATCTTCATTTGGAGCCTTCACAATATCGTCGGCTTCGCGTGTAGGAACTGGAAATCTTGCAGGTGTAGCTATTGCGATATTTATGGGGGGAGCTGGAGCAGTTTTTTGGATGTGGATTCTCGCCTTAATCGGTGCAGCATCAAGTATGATAGAAAACACACTTGCCCAAGTTTATAAAAAAAAGAATGACGATGGCACCTACCGTGGTGGTCCAGCATATTACATGAAACAAGGGCTTGGACTAGGGTGGATGGGAACAACATTTTCCATACTTATTACGGTTAGTTTTGGGCTTATTTTTAATTCTGTTCAAGCAAACACAATAGCTAGTGCATTTAGTGGTGCCTTTGAAGTTGAGCCAATATTTATTGGAATAACAATATCAGTATTAACAGCTTTTATTATTTTCGGAGGGTTAAAACGCATTGTTTCCTTCACCCAGGTAATATTCCCAGCAATGGCAGGAATCTACCTTTTAGTTGCATTTTCAGTTATTATTTTTAATATCACTGAACTTCCTTCAGTTTTCTCGCATATTTTCACCGAAGCTTTCGGTATTGAGCAGGCTACTACAGGCGCATTTGCGTTTATGGTAATGCAGGGTATAAAAAGAGGTCTTTTCTCTAATGAAGCTGGTATGGGATCTACTCCAAACGCAGGTGCTACCGCCGAAGTTTCGCACCCAGTAAAGCAGGGGTTCATACAAACCTTAGGTGTTTTCGTAGATACTTTACTAATTTCTACAGCAACAGCTTTCGTAATATTGATAACAGATGTTCATAATACTACCGAAGGGTTAAATGGAATACAACTTACTCAAATTGCTATGAATAACACTTTAGGAGATAGTGGATCAATTTTCATTGCATTTATTGTTCTACTATTCTCTTTTAGCTCTATCATTGGCAACTACTACTATGGAGAATCGAATATAGAGTATATGACCGACTCGAAACTTGCTGTAAACATGTTTCGTGCTGGAGTAATTTTCATGGTTTTGTTCGGCACTATTGCTTCATTAGATTTAGTTTGGAATCTAGCGGATATCTTTATGGGACTTATGGCCATTCTAAATATTGTAGCTTTGTTAATGCTGAGAAAAATTGCATTTAAAGTATATAATGACTACACCACTCAATTGAAAGCAGGAAAAAATCCTATTTTCAATAAAAAATCAATTAAAGAATTAGGTGATGTAGAAAGTTGGGATGATGAGCATGTTCGTATACATGAACAAGCAAATGCAAATGATTAATCTTTTATCAATAAAAACATATTAAACTGATAAAAATTAGCTTAATTTACGGATATAGTCATCATTTTTCAATATCAAAGCACGTATTTTTATCCAACAGTTAAATTAATCAAAATATTATGAAAAAATCACTATTCTTATTTATGCTAGCCCTAGGGTTTTCCTTCAGTTTACAGGCTCAAAATTCTAAAAATGAAATTTTAGTTTCTGAGGTTGCAATAGAAAATATCACTGCAAAATTAACTGAAGATAACGGAAAGAAACTTTTTCAAATCACAGTAAAAGATGAAGACCATAGTTGCGTTGTCGATTACTGCGGTATTTATTATAGTGAGAAAGACAAAGACTACTCGAAGAACATTGAGACTCTATCAAATAACTTGAAAGATATTTACAAAACGCTTGGTGATGTTGAAAAATGTGCAGTTCTAAAATGGGAAGGTAAAGATATCAAATTTACAGTTTATGGTATAGCTCCAGATGTTGCATATATTTGTGTAGATGGACACGGGCATGGCACAATATCAAAAGAAGGAGTGAAAATGCTTTACTCATGGATGGACTCTCTAGAGCACAAATAATAAACTTTGATGTACAATCTAAAATCCGCAAATGGAATTAAGATATAAATTAAAAAGGCTGTTTCATAAACGAAACAGCCTTTTTTTATAATGTATAAATAATCTTATGTGTTATCCAAATACACATTGAAACGACCATTAATATTTTTGCATATTTTATTCTACTTCTTTATAAAAATAGGGTCTATGTCAATATCTAGTTGTTAATACTATTTATAAATATGAACTCCAAATGGATTTTTTATATGTTCACGAAGCATGTTAGCTTCAGACTCACGTGCCATAACCACACCTTTAAGTACATCGCCAATAGATATTACCCCTACAATAGCATCGCCATCTAAAATAGGAATATGTCTAATTTTATTAACTGTCATCACAATCATTAGATCAGTAGCTGATTGATTTGGTTTTCCAACAAATAATTTATCCGATGGAGTCATTCTTTCTTTTATTTTTGTGGCTGTAGTAATCATTGAAGCTTCAGTTTTATAGCACTTATATAGAATATCTCGCTCAGTGATAATTCCAACAAGTTGCTCATCATCATTAGTTACTAATAATGAACCAATTCTGAATTCGTGCATCTTTTTAACGGCGTTAAACATTACTTCATTTTCATTAATTGTGAAAACTACTTTACCCTTTTCTTCTAAAATTTCTGATACTAAGGTCTTCATATGTTGTCTAATATTTTTGGTTATTAAAATTATCGAGTTAACATCAACAATATAAGAAAGATATATAGTTTTTTATATGTTTTTTAATAGTAATTGCTTTTTTAAAGACATTCTAAATACAAGCTAAAAATATATCCAATTAATTAATCAACAGCCTACCTAACATAGTGATTTCTTCAGAGGAGTACTTCACCATATATAGTCCCTTAGGCAAGTTTGATGCTCTAAATTCAATAACAGAACCAGATTTACTTGTTTGAGAAATTGGTATATCAATTATTCTTCCACCTGTCGAAATTAACTGAATTCTATACTCAACATCTCGATAGGTGTGCGCACTTATATGAATACTACTAGACTGCGATGCAGGATTAGGGTAAATATTTAATGAGCTACTAATAGCCGGTGAATAATCTAAACCTAGCATCTCTAATTCAAAATAATCAGCAATTCCACTCAAAAGAGCAAAGGCAGTTTTTTCGTAATCTCCAGCACTAGAGCAATTCATATCTTCGTATGTAAGAGCCATAACCTCATCAGAATATTTTCTCCAAAACCAACTTTCGGGATACCTCGTTGGAGTGCCATTAGACCAACTAACGTAGTAATCCCAATCCTCAATTCCTTCTTCGAAATAATTTTGGATAGATTTAATGAACCTCTTTTCGTCGGAAGTATAACTGTAACTTGTACCATTCTCATGGTGATAAACAAAATATCGTTTACAAGCGTAGGCCGAATGCATGTTTAGCATCACATCAATAGGAAGATCTGACTCCATCTTTTCAGTAAAAAAGCTTTTTAGAGCTTCCACTTCTGCTTCTGGCATCGCAGTACCCCAATTACTTTCGATATCAACACCATTTGCATTCTCACGAGCCTTGTGTAGCTCCACTCCATCAGGATTAATCATTGGGATTACCGAGAACACGACCTTACTTAACAACCTTTGAGCAAGAACAGTTTCGGACAATAAAATATTTATCATTTCATTTGTAGCATACCACCCTTGAACTTCATTAGGGTGTGTTCTGGCATGAATACTTACTCTAAATTCCTCTTCTACTATACTTTCATCTTTAATATTTAGCACGTACAGTTTCCTACCCAATTCAGAATAACCAATAAAAGAAGTGTCGACTAAAGCATGTTGCTCCCAAATACCCAAATCTGTTTCTAGATCGGAATATCCATAACCCCAATTAGTAGTGCTAACAATTGATTTTTTTTGCTCTTCGCTTAGCAAGTTAAAACCACATTTATCTGCATCTAGATTTTGAGATTGAATATTAATATTGAAGCCAAGCGAAATGACTAAAAAGAGGGTTGAGTAAATATTTTTCACGCTGTGGATTTTTATTAAATATATAATATTTTGAATATATATGGCATTAAAAAACCGTCTAAAACTATAAAAGTTTTAGACGGTTTAGGTATATTTAATCTACTTAACTAAAGTATATTCTATTCAACCGATGACTTATACTTCGACTACACTCAGCAACCGTCATCTGATGAATGTATATTTAGTTTTTCTCAGGATTCAACATAATATCGATACCAACAGCGGCCTTATGACCGTTTGCAATACCATGAATAACGTCTGGACCTTCTATGATGTCACCACCCATAAAGAACCATTCTACACCTGTTTGGAAATACTCATCAGTTTGAACTCTTCCACGAGGTCCGAATTCTAATTTAGTTTTAAACTCCTCCGAAATATATGATAAATCCATTCCTTGTCCAATTGATTCAATAATCATTGTTCCAGGCCAGAATTCCTTAACATTAGGATCAGTCTGTGGATTAAATCTTCCCTCAGAATCAAATAGCGAATTACATTTCACTACATGAAGACCTGTTGGAACACCATCTTTAATTTCTATTTCTACTGGAGCCCATCCAGCGTTAATAATACAAGCTTCTTCACGTCCCTCAACAACTTCTTCTAAATCTGCAGGCAAATTTTCTTCAGTCTCAAGAGCAGTTGCAATAACCTGAACTTTTCCGTATTTAACCATCTGAAGACGAGCCATAGAACGAGTAATGTCCATTGCTACGTTACCTCCTCCAATAACTACAACACTTTCTGGAACTTCAAATTCTTTACCTTCTACTATCCATCTCAATAAATCTGGAGAAGCATAAACGTGCTTATTATCTGAACCTGGGATACCAGTAGAACGTCCTAAGTGAAGACCTGTTCCTGAGAATACAGCATCATAGTCTTTACCTAATTGATCTAAAGTAATATCCTTACCAATAGTCACATTGTATTGAATCTCAACACCTAAAGAAAGTATATAATCAATATCTTTATCAATCTGGTCGTAAGGCAAACGATATTCAGGAATACCATAACGCATCATACCACCAGCAGCTTCCAGTTTCTCGAAAATCTTAACTTCGTAACCCATCAATGCTAGATAGTGAGCGGCAGAAAGTCCAGAAGGTCCTGAACCAATAATTGCTACTTTTTTACCTTTAGGTTGAAGGTTTTCTACTTCGAGAATTTCTTTATACTTCTCAGAAGGATTCTGATCGGCGATGTAACGTTTCAGCCAACGGATAGAGATAGGATCTCCTTTATGCCCCATTGAACAAACAGTTTCACACTTGTGAGTACAAATACGTCCACAAATTTCTGGCAGTGGGTTTGTATCGTACAATATTCTTAATCCTTCTTCTAAATCGTCGTTACGAATAGCTTTGATATACTCCGGAATACCCATGTGAGCAGGACATGTAGCAGTACAAATACCACACTGAACACATCTATCTGCTTCTTGTTGAGCTTGTTCTTTAGAGTAACCTTTCATCATCTCTATAAACGAATCGCTACGTTCTTCTGGCGAAAGTTCGTCCATGTGAACACGCTTAAGAGAATAGAATTCGTAATTATCAGGTTTTTTCCAACCCTTCTCATTATTATCCCAATCCTTTTTATCTACTCCTGGTACAAATCTAAAATCTTCAGGATCTGTAGATACCCATGTGTATTCGTTTGATAATGATAGAGAGTTTGTTGTACAAATGTCAACACAAAGAGCACACCAGCAACAACGACCGTAGTCAATCATTGGGCGCAATCCACTATCACCATCTTTAGAGTCTGATACTGGCACTAAATCAATTGCTTCGTTCTCGCAAATTACTTCACAAGTACCACAACCAATACATTGGTCAATATCATTTTTATGAAAACCTCTATATCTATCAGCTCCAGGACGTTCGTTAAAAGGATCCTTAATTGTTACAGGATCTTTTGTGATATTCCCCCAAGCTGTAAACGGTGTTAATAATTTTTTTAAATCCATCTTGTAATATTGTTTAATCGTTTAATTGTTTAATCGTTTAATTGTTTTGTGTCGAAGATTCAACAGTTCAACAACTCAACAGTTCAACAGTTAAACCATATTTACCTCTCTATTTCTGGAGGACATGTTGCTAGTGAAACCATAATTGCTGCAGTGTCTGCGATATTTGCATTGATAAGCAACTTGTCTAATAATGCATTTGCATGAGTATAACTAGGTCCTTTAAGATTAACTCTTCGAGGCATAGCGCTACCATCAGTTACAAAATACATCCCGTACTCTCCACGAGAAGATTCGCACTTAGAATAAGTTTCTCCTTTAGGAATTTTCCAGTGTAAAACGTTAGGAGTTTCAGCTTTGATATCACCTTTTTCCGGCATTTTATCTAGAATCTGACGAATCAAATCTACAGTCATAATAAGATCTGCACGACGAACTTCAGTTCTTGCGTAAACATCTCCTTCAGTTGTTACGAAAGGTTCGAAATCTAATTGATCATATTTCAAATATGGATTAGTTTTACGTACGTCTCTAGAAACACCTGATCCACGAGAAGCTGGTCCATAAATTCCGTACTCGTCAACCCATTCTTTAGGAATATATGCTAAACCTCTAGCTCTAGATTCGAAAACAACATTATTAAATATAAGCTTGTCTATTTTAGGAATAAACTCATCAATAAGTTTAAGCTTTTCTAATAAACGAGCTTTAAATCCATCAGGAAGCAAACCTCTAACTCCTCCAGGAATAATGTACATGTGGTAAACACGCCCACCTGTAAGTTCCTCGAAAGAATCCAAAATTAAATCACGAATATATGATCCCCATTGGTAACCAAGTCCTAATGCGAAAGTACCTGCTTGACCAGGAACCTGACGTAATAATACTTGTAATCGAGCCATCTCTAATGATAACATTCTAAGCCATTGAGCCATCTCAGGAACTTCAATATTTCCTAATTCCTCAATTGCATTAGAAATTACATATTCATTTGTATCAGGCTCAGCCACACACAAACGAATAGATGTAGGCATACATTGCACAAATAATCTACGCTCTAGTAATTTTTCAAATGCACGGTGTAGGTAACCAACGTGAGTTTTTGATTCAACAATTTCATCACCACTTATAGTAAGCTCCAACGACATATTCCCTGTAACACCAGGGTGTTGTGGTCCTTGCCATATTTTAACGTACTTATGAGATGTAAGATCAACGATAGGTTTCCCATTAACGTCGAGCTCAGGATAAAGGCTTCTATCCTCGTTCATTGTAAACAATTTACTTTTTGCCATTTCTCTATAAGTTAACGGTTAGGATTGTATTTCTTATTTGTATAATCAGAAGGATTGTTTGGATACATATTCTTCTTCATATGCTCTGCAGGATCGTGAGTTTCACGTCCAGGGCGAGGGAAGAATGTTTCCTCTGCATATTTATTAGTATCAAAGTCTCTTCTATATGGTGGAGCAGCATCCCATCCTTCAAGAATGAAAGGGTCATTTAAACCAGGACTTGTAGGAAAATCTATTCCAAACATTTCTTTCAATTCCTGTTGCCATTTCTTTGCGTTTGGCCATAGGTGGTGAATTGTTTCCATTGATTCCCCAGCTTCTTCCTTACGTTCTAACATTACACGTAAACCAATCTCAGCAATTTCTTCTGGGTTGTTTAGCAAGTAAGTAAGTTGCATGATACCATCTTCTATCCAGTCTACTGCTGTAATTAAAGATAAAATAGTATAACCATCAATATCTTTAAGATGAGTAATAGCAGCTACAGCTTTTGTATTTTCAACAGTTATGAAGGATAAACCCGGTCTTCTCACTTCTAAATCAGAAGCTCCGAATTTCTCAATCAAATTATTTATTCCTTTTTGCATCTTTTCTATTCTTTTGTTTAATCGTTTAATCGTTCAATTGTTTAACTGTTTTTTCGAATCAGTTAAACAGTTTTTCAATTAAACAGTTCAACCTTATTACCAGTTGTAATCGGGCATATTCCAATCCTTGATAATCTTCTTTTGATTTGCTTTATACCAATCAAGATTCTCAATATATTCATTGGCCTTGTGACCTTTACCAGCTTTAATAATCTTCTTTAAGCCTTCGAAACCGTGTAATAAAGCTTCCGGACGTGGCATACAACCAGCGATGTAAGCATCTACAGGTAAGTAGTGGTCAAGACGATTAATCGTATTATATGAATCGTAATACATACCTCCATTAATTGTACAGCTTCCTAAACCAACAATATACTTAGGGCTTGGCATTTGCTCATAAGCTCTAATTGCTCTTTTAAGAGTTTTTACAGAAAGGTAACCTGAAATAACAAATACGTTTGACTGACGTGGAGTAGCTCTCATCTGAATTCCAAAACGGAACATATCAAAACGAGGTGTTACAAGTGGTGGAATCTCAATTGAACCACAACCTGTACCAAACCCCAGTACCCACAAACTCTCAGCACGAGCCCAGTTAAGAAAATCTTCTACTGGTCCTTTACGTACTTTATATGGTTTTGGACGGTCTTGAGTAAAATAATCCTCAAGTGGATTAACCTCAATAATAGAACCATCCGGTGCAGCAACCTGACGAATTTCATTCTCAGGTGCTAAAAACTTATCTTTTTTCTCTTCTTCCATTTTCGTATTGTTTATTTGTTTATGCGGCTTTGCCGCTGTTTATGTAAATGCTTTGCATTTTTTGTTTAAACTAAACTATACATCAAGTTTAAACAGTAGAAGCAAAGCTTCACAAACCGATGCCAAAGGCATCAACAAACAGCGTTAGCATAAACTAATCTACCAATATGCTGCTACTAAAACAGCTATTATCCCTATTAGTGTTGGCCACTTTAGGAACCAACGTACTGAATCTTCTATTTTGAAACGAGGGAAAACTGTTCCTACAAATACTGAGATAAAGTACACAAAGAAAGTTTTGATTATGTACATAAACCATGTATCAGCTCCTCCAAAGAATAAGTTCATAAACAAAGCGGCTTCCACAACGTGGATAATAGCACTGTTTGTTCTAAGAACACTCAAGAAAGATGAATGATACTCAGTAGGAGGACCAATTGGAATTTCGTTTGGAGCTTTCACCAAGTTAAATGGCGAGTGACTCATTGCCCCCAACAT
Organism: Flavobacteriales bacterium; assembly: GCA_023145275.1. Classification (GTDB taxonomy): domain Bacteria; phylum Bacteroidota; class Bacteroidia; order Flavobacteriales; family JADGDT01; genus JADGDT01. The sequence continues at coordinate 12,743 of JAGLEB010000023.1, forward strand.
TGCCAACATACCAGCTATTGAAGCTAATGGGTTTGTAAAGATAGTCCAGTTAAGGATACCACCCTGTTGAGCCTGCATAATTGATTCGAAAGAGAATGTCTGGTGCTGAATAGCAATAGCAATAACTGCTAGAGTCATTGGAACTTCTACTGCTGCAAACTGTGACAATCCACGAGAGATACCAATTGCTGCATGTGGCGAACCACTATCTGATGCTCCCATTGCCATACCTAGCATACCAAATGATTGGAAATAAAGTAGCAAGATTAAATCTCCAGAAAAAGAATAATTACTCCAAATCTCTGATCCAACTAATATTGGCATGAACAAGAACATACCTATACCTCCAACTAAACGGAAAACAGGCCCTATGTAATACATTACACCATGAGACAAATAAGTCTTAAGACTAATCATCTTCACCAAATCAATCCATGGTTGATACATAGGAACACCAATTCTACCAGCAAGCCTTGCACCAACTCTACGCATTGTAGAGGCCATCAAAAATCCCCAGTTAAGGACAATGAATAAGCCTAACAATGACCATAAAAATTTTTCTATACTATAATCCATAATACTTAAATTATCCTAATGAAATTAAATAGAATACTACAATATAAATTATAATGTGTACGGCATAAACCTGTCCGTTTCCACTATATAATCGTCTAATAACTCCAGCAAAGTCAAGAACCATTTTACTAACATTATTCCAGAAGTTTGAAATTCCTGGTGCTACTAAAAATCCTATCGCTTTATTCAACCCTGCATACATGTTATGAGAAACATGAGTAGTTTCAGGACGGAAAGGACGCTCTGCCGAATAAACTATATTGAACTGTTCTAGTTTCTGAGTTTTTCCAGTTATCAATAATAAATATCCAAGTACTAAAACAAATATGCTGATGATGATAATCATCACTGCCTGTCCGTTCCAGTTACTTAATAATGTTACAGCATTTCCATCAGCTGACCAACTTACAGTTGCTGGGAAATAATCTGCTAACATATTTCCTATTGGCTCTAGCACATCTTGTGGGAAAGCAGAGAAATAGAATATTCCGGCGATTAAGATATAAACTGGTATAAGAATACTTGGACTTATTTCTTTCAAGTTTCTGTGGTTGTCTTTCAACTGACCTAAGAAAATAGAGTGAAGTAATTTGAAGGCATAAAGGAAAGCAATTGTACCTGCAAAGAATACTATCACACCTTGTACATACCATCCCTTAAGAACAACAGCATTGTAGAACATCCATTTACCAGCAAATCCAGATAAAGGTGGAAGACCCGCCATAGTAATCATAGCAATAAGAACTGCTACAAAAGAGAAAGGCATCTTTTTGATTAATCCTCCCATTTGGTATAAGTTGTGAGTCCCTGCTTTTACAACAATTCCTCCAACTACCATAAACAGAATAGCTTTAAACAAGAAGTGGTTAATCACATAAGTGAATCCTGCTAACCAACCTAGTTGAGTCATCATTGCGATAGCAAATAAAATGTACCCAAGTTGTCCGATAGAAGAATAAGCCAACATACGCTTAGCATCTTCTTGGAACGAGGCTGCAAGGTTTCCTACCAAAGCAGTGAAAGCTCCAACCCATCCTAAGATAAACAATAAAGTATCACCTGTCTGCTCCCCCATATAAAGGAAAAGTAACATCAAACCAAATACACCAGCCTTAAGTAATACAGCCGATACCATTGGCGACACATCAGATTCAGCCTCACCGTGCGCTCCAGGTAACCAAATATGTAAACCTAAAGAAGCGGTTTTGGTCATGAAACCAACAGCTAGTAAAGTATATGCTATTGTTGGTAATACAGAAATATCTTTTAATGCGATTAAAGCCTGAGTATTTCCACTTGCAAATGCTAAACCAAATCCTATAAGAATTAAGTAAGCTCCTGCAACAGAGAATAACATATAGCTATATGCGTGTGGTTTAGAACGTTTTCCGCGGATAATTAAGAAGTAAGAACCTACAGTCATTAATTCCCATCCGAAGAAGAAACCGAACATATTATCTGTAGTAACGATAGTTGCTAATCCAGCATACATCATTAAAGCTACAGGATAAAAACCTTCACGTTTTCCTGATTTGTTATATCCAACAACAAGAGTAAGAATACCTCCAAGCATAAATATTGCAAAGAAAATAGTTCTCATCAAGTCACCTTCCACTAAAGGATAAAGTATCCAAGAGTAATATCCCATTCCTGCAATAGAAATAGTGTTCTTCACATAAGCAGGAAGAAAATCAATCAATCCTAAGAACATGATGAATGCTAGTGGAATAAAGTAAACGTAGTTTGCACCTGCTACAAAAGGAACTGAATAGAACCCTGCTGCTAAAAGCGAAACTGTAACTAATACAATTGGTATAAATTTATTCCAAGGAATATCTAAAACTTCTTCTTCTGAGTATTCGTCTTTAAGAACATCTCCTAACCAACGGAACATGTAAATTCCTTCGGCAAAAGATCCAATAAGAATAACAACAGCTACCCAGATATTACCAGATGAAATTAAGTTCATTATCAACTCATATTTTCCGAAGAAAGAAGGAAATGGAGGAAAACCAATTAATGCGAAAATAAATATTCCGAACATTATTAGTAGTGCTGAATTCTTACGAAGTACAGACCATTCACTAATAGTTTCTTTCTTGATTATTCCAGATATCCAGAATAAACCAGCCTTAGCTAAGAAGTGGTTAAGCAATAATGCGAAAGCAATAAATGCGAAACTGCTTCCTAATATTGGTTGTAAACCTATTACTGTCATCACCAATCCAATCTGTCCGATAGAAGAGTAACCTAATAAACGGTTAGATATTTTTTGTTGAGTACCTACAAGGTTTGAACCTACAAATGTAATTAAACCAATAATTGTGATGTACTGATACCAATCATCGCCACCCATAGGCAATACTTTGTAAAGAACAAACAAACCTGCTGTTGCTGTACCTGCTGATACAATTGCACCAAATCCAGGATTTGCACTTTCATAAACATCAAGACCCCAACCGTTGGCAGGGAAAGGTTTTAATTCTAAAACTAAAACTGCAATTATCAAGAATACCGCAACTGCACCAGCTTTAGAAGCCATAAGGTTAGCAGCAATAATATCATCGATATTCAAACTTCCTGCGAAGT
>JAGLEB010000024.1 GCA_023145275.1 Flavobacteriales bacterium
TATATGCCTGTGGCATTGTTTGTTGCTTGCTCTGCAATCGTTGTTTAGAAGATATGCTTTTTGGATAGTGATAGGTATGTTTATTTGATGAGATTATATCTGTCCAATAAATCACGAACAGATGAATAAAAAAAAGGAACAATTTTTATTTTTCCTTTTTTTATTCTCAAAATGATGGTTGATGGAGGACGGAGGGCGGAGTAAAAATGAGATGCTTGGCTCTGCTTCTAAAGACACACGTCACTTAGGGTGACACCGTGACTCTATTATCACAATACAACACGCTAGGTTTAAGCAAGAAGTGCGCAGCACGACAAACAAGTGCCGTAGGTACAATCACCAGCTTCGCATAAACTATTACTATAAACTACAAAAAAAAGCAGGAACTCTTTTCAGAATCCCTGCTTGTTATATGTATCAAATTATATTACTCTATCTCCCAAGTTTCACCACTAGCGAATAACTCATCAATATTAGCAAACCTACTTGTTTTTTTAACGTGCTCTACTTGTTGCTCCATACGCTCTTCGAAAGTTTCTTCTTTTACAGAACGTATCACTCCGAATACACGTGGTAAACCATCATTTATACCCGCATTAACAAGCATCATACCTAATCCTGTTTCCTCAGCATGTGCATCGTGAACTAAAATATCTCTGATTGTTACGTGGTTTTCTCCTATCTTAACTTTAATCAATTTAAAGCCGTGTAGCATCAATCCGAATTCTTTGTCTTCTCCAAATAGCATTGGTTTACCGTGCTCTAAGAACAACATATCGTGCTGTACACTTTTATGAGTGAAATCGTCAAAGATCTTATCGTTAAAAATAACACAGTTAGTCAAAATTTCAACAACTGAAGTTCCTTTGTGTTTTTCAGCATCGAGGAAAATTTGTTTCATATGCTTTGGGTTTTTATCCATTGCACGAGCAAAGAAACGACCTTTTGCACCCATTACTAATTCTCCTGGATTGAAAGGGTTTTGAATCTGTCCTTCTGGCGAAGTCTTTGTTTTCATACCTAACTTTGTAGTTGGTGAAAACTGACCTTTTGTAAGACCGTAAATTTCATTGTTAAACAAGAGTACGTTCAAATCAACATTTCTACGAACAGCATGTATGAAGTGATTTCCTCCAATTGCCATAGCATCACCATCACCTGTAATTTGCCAAACACTAAGTTTAGGATTTGCAAGTTTAGTTCCTGTAGCTATTGCTAAACCACGGCCGTGAATAGTATGAAAACCATATGTCTCCATGTAATAAGGAAAACGAGAAGAACATCCAATACCCGAAATGAAAACAAAATCTTCTTTGTTTACATCCATTTCTGGCATTGCTTTCTGCACTGCATTTAATATAGCGTAATCTCCACAACCTGGACACCATTTAACCTCCTGGTCACTTGAGAAATCCTTAAATGTATATTTTACTTTATTTGCTTCCATAACTATTTCTCGTCTAAGATTTTGTTAAACGCTTCTTTTAATTCTATTGTTGTAAAAGGTAATCCTTGAACTTTGTTGTACTGCTCGTACTTAAATTCTGGAAAATTCATACGTAGATAATTTGCAAACTGACCTAAGTTCAGTTCAGCAACAATAATTTTCTTATACTTCCCTAAAATTTCTTTTATATTGCGTTGTAAAGGATTAATAAAGTTGAAATGAGCTAAACCAATTGATTTACCTTCTTCTTCCATCTCACGAACAGTAGTAAGTAAACTACCTTTTGTTCCTCCCCATCCTATTACTAGCAATTCACCTTCTTGAGCTCCTTCTATTTGTAGGTCTGGCAAGAAATCGGCAATCTTTTGAATCTTATTCTCACGAGCTTCTGTCATAGCTTGGTGGTTCTCAGGTACGTAAGAGACGTTTCCAGTAATGCCATCTTTTTCAAGACCTCCAATACGGTGCTCTAATCCTGGTGTTCCTGGTAAAGCCCATTTACGAGCTAATCTTTCAGAATCGCGTTTATATGGTAAATATTCTTCTCCTTCTTTAGCAATAGGTGGAACGATCTTTGGAAGTTCGTCCATCTTAACAATTTTCCAAGGTGCAGAACCATTTCCTAAATATCCATCGGTAAGTAGAATAACTGGTGTCATGTGTTCTAATGCAAGTTTAGCCGATTGAAAAGCAAAGTCAAAACAGTCAGCAGGGCTACTTGCAGCGATAACTGCTACAGGTGATTCTCCGTTACGCCCGTAAAGAGCTTGCATTAAATCTGATTGCTCAGTTTTTGTAGGTAAACCTGTAGAAGGACCTCCACGTTGAACATTCACAATAACTAGCGGTAATTCTGTCATTACAGCTAATCCGATAGCTTCACCTTTAAGAGCCAATCCTGGACCTGAAGTGGTTGTAACAGGCAGAGAACCTGCAAAGGCTGCTCCAATTGTAGAAGCAATACCAGCGATCTCATCCTCTGCTTGGAAAGCTTTTGCTCCAAAGTGTTTGTGTTTTGCAACTTCTTGTAGAATCTCTGTAGCTGGTGTAATAGGATATGATCCTAAAAATACATCTCTACCTGATTTTGCTGATGCTGCTAAGATACCCCATGCTGTAGCTTGGTTACCCATTACATTTCGGTAAGTACCCTTCTCTAAAGTTTGACTACCTACAATTGTAATTTGGTTTGGAATAGCCTCGATAGTACTTGCATAGTTACGTCCAGCCTTAAGAGCTTTAATGTTAGCTTCTGCAACTAAAGGAGCCTTTTTTCCAAATTTATCATTCAAAAATTTCTCTGTGTGTTCTAACGGACGAGAGAACATCCAATAAACCATACCTAAAGTAAACATATTTTTACTTCGAGCCATAGTCTTAGCATCTAAGCCTAAATCTTTCAACGCCTCTTTTGTCATTGACGTAATTGGAGCTTTAATCACCTTGTAATCATCTAAAGTGTGATCTTCAAGTGGATCAGATTCCCAACCAGCTTTTACTAAATCTTTTTTCTTAAAACTATCCGTATCAACGATGATAGTCTTAGATGATTTAATCCACTTTAGATTGGCTTTTAACGCAGCAGCATTCATTGCTACTAGCACATCGGCATAATCTCCTGGTGTATGAATGTCAGTTCCTCCAATGTGAACTTGAAATCCTGATACTCCAGCAACGGTCCCCTGTGGAGCTCTAATTTCAGCTGGGTAATCTGGAAAAGTTGCTAGGTCGTTACCTAACAAAGCCGATGTACCCGAAAACTGTGTTCCTGTTAATTGCATTCCATCACCAGAGTCTCCGGCAAATTTAATGACAACCTTTTCTACTTCTGTACTTGTAACTTTATTACTTGACATTTTGTACAATTAGTTTAGCTAACTGCTAATTTATAGTTCTGGATGATTGAATCGTTATGTACAATCCAATCTATATAATTAGTCGTTAACCCTGAATTATTTCAGTAATTGGTTAATAATTGGTTCCTTTTTTACTTTCTCGAAATTTATAACTTTTCGTTTTAAATACTTTTCAAAAATGATTTTTTTTTCTCAAATTATAGACATAAACCTATATGATTAATATCAGTTTTGTTTAGTGTTTTGAATAGTTTATTGGGAAATAGTATAAATTGGTGAAATTATGATTTTTGTCAAATTTGTTTATGTGTGATATTGATCTATTTTCATAAAAACACTATTAGAAGTAATTACAGTACAGGTAAGATGTGGTTATCTTTAGAATAACTGGCTAAGTTCTAATTGCCATGCTA
>JAGLEB010000025.1 GCA_023145275.1 Flavobacteriales bacterium
TCATCCAGAACTTTTAATTAGTAGTTAGCTAAACCAATTGTACAAAATGTCAAGTAATAAAGTTACAAGTACAGAAGTAGAAAAGGTTGTCATTAAATTCGCCGGAGATTCTGGTGATGGAATGCAATTAACGGGAACACAGTTTTCGGGTACATCGGCATTGTTAGGTAATGACCTAGCAACGTTTCCAGATTACCCAGCTGAAATTAGAGCTCCACAGGGAACTGTGGCAGGAGTATCAGGATTTCAAGTTCACATTGGAGGAACTGATATCCACACACCAGGTGATTATGCTGATGTTTTGGTAGCAATGAATGCTGCCGCACTGAAAGCAAACCTGCAATGGATTAAAGCTTCTAAAACTATCATTGTTGATACAGATAGTTTCAAGAAAAAAGATTTAGCCAAGGCAGGGTGGGAGTCAAATCCACTAGAAGACCACACTTTAGATGATTATAAAGTGATCAAAGCACCCATTACTTCAATGACAAAAGAGGCATTGAAAGATTTAGGGTTAGATCCAAAAACTATGGCTCGTAGTAAAAACATGTTTACTTTGGGTATGGTTTATTGGATGTTCTCTCGTCCTTGTGAGCACACAATTAAATTTTTGAATGACAAGTTTGGAAAGAAAGCTCCTTTAGTAGCCGAAGCAAATATTAAAGCTTTAAAAGCTGGTAGAAATTTTGCTAGTACTATCGAAGCAATTCCAAATCAAATAAAAATAGTAGGTACTCAAACTTTAGAGAAAGGTACTTACCGTAATGTAATGGGTAATCAAGCTACAGCTTGGGGTATCTTAGCTGCATCAGCAAAATCGGGTAGAGATGTATTTTTAGGATCATATCCTATTACACCAGCTACAGAGATTTTACAAGAAGTTGCAAAGCACAAACATTTTGGAGCGAAAGCTTTCCAAGCAGAAGATGAGATTGCAGGTATTGCTTCAACAATTGGAGCATCGTTTGCAGGTTCACTTCCTGTAACTACAACATCTGGTCCTGGACTAGCTCTTAAAGGAGAAGCTATTGGATTGGCTGTAATGACTGAACTTCCTTTGGTAGTTGTAAACGTTCAGCGTGGAGGTCCTTCAACAGGATTGCCTACAAAAACTGAACAATCGGATTTAATGCAAGCTCTTTACGGACGTAACGGAGAATCACCTGTAGCAGTAATAGCTGCAAGTAGTCCTGCTGACTGTTTTGATTTTGCTTTTAAATCGGCTAAAGTTGCTTTAGAACACATGACTCCAGTTATTCTACTTACCGATGGATATTTAGGAAATGGTTCTGCACCTTGGAAAATTGTTAAGATGGACGAACTTCCAGAGATCGTTCCACCTATTGTTAAAGAAGGAGAAGAATATTTACCATACAAACGCGATGCAGAAAGATTAGCTCGTAAGTGGGCTTTACCTGGAACACCAGGATTAGAACACCGTATTGGAGGTTTAGAAAAGGATGGTGTTACTGGAAACGTTTCTTACGTGCCAGAAAATCACCAAGCTATGACAGAAGCTCGTGAGAATAAGATTAAGAAAATTGCTGATTTCTTACCAGACCTTGAAGTTGAAGGAGATCAAGAAGGTGATTTACTAGTAATAGGATGGGGAGGAACAAAGGGTAGTTTACTTACCACAGTTCGTGAGATGAAAGAAGAAGGTAAATCAATTGGTCTAGCTCATTTCAACTTTATTAATCCTTTACAACGCAATGTAAAAGAAATCTTAGGGAAGTATAAGAAAATCATTGTAGCTGAACTTAACTTAGGTCAGTTTGCAAATTACTTACGTATGAATTTCCCGGAATTTAAGTACGAGCAGTACAACAAAGTTCAAGGATTACCTTTTACAACAATCGAATTGAAAGAAGCGTTTAACCAAATCTTAGACGAGAAATAGTTATGGAAGCAAATAAAGTAAAATATACATTTAAGGATTTCTCAAGCGACCAGGAGGTTAAATGGTGTCCAGGTTGTGGAGATTACGCTATATTGAATGCGGTGCAGAAAGCAATGCCAGAAATGGATGTAAACAAAGAAGATTTTGTTTTTATTTCGGGTATTGGATGTTCATCACGTTTCCCTTATTACATGGAGACTTATGGTTTTCATACTATTCACGGTCGTGGTTTAGCTATCGCAACAGGTACTAAGCTTGCTAATCCTAAACTTAGTGTTT
>JAGLEB010000026.1 GCA_023145275.1 Flavobacteriales bacterium
CGAAGAGAGTTTTTTTCCTTTAGCCAATGAGGATTAGAATTTTAGACACGTTCCATGAAGTCTTGATTTTTTTGTTTCGTTTTTTGATCAAGCAAAAAATGAAAAAACAAACTAAAAATTGAATAACGTAATCAACTGACAGTGCGTTCTTTAATTTAATCTTATTTATTTATAGTATTGATTATTAGATGTCGTTCTTAAGTGCGAAACTTTAGTAATTAACTAAATTATCGCACCAATTGTAATCACCTAAAATTTATTATTGGTCAATAGTAAGGTAATGAAAGAGCAGGTTAGGGCCTTACAAGTATTAATATTTTGTAAGTTGTCGCTCTGTGGCGAATACCTATCGTTAAATATATGAAGCAATCAACTGGCCTCAGCTTTATCTTACTATTATCTACCAGTAACCAGTAACCAGAAACCAGTAACGAGTAACCAGCAACCAGTAACGAGTAACCAGCAACGAGCAACCAGCAACCAGTAACCAGTAACGAGTAACCAGTAACGAGTAACCAGCAACGAGTAACCAGAAATCAGCAAAACTTTGCGTTTTTTTTCATACTTTTATAGTACCCAATACTGTGAAATATGAAATTCAATAAAAAACAAAGAGTAGGTTTGTTTGTACTTATTGCGATGATAGGTCTTTTACAATATATAATTGTAGCTGTGGATTTCTCAAGGTTTTATCCATTTGGAGACAGATTAGAGCAAATTCAACTTGTAAATTATTATAATTTCAAGATAGATTCCTTGAATATCATTGAAAATAATAAGAAAACGACTAAGAAATACTTCAAATTCAACCCTAATAAACTTTCATATAAATCGTGGTATTATCTCGGTTTAAATAAGCACGAACTTTATCTTCTAGATTCTTTTAGGGTTTCTAATAGCTTTTCATCATCTCTACAGGTAAAGAACGTACTGAAACTCACAGATTCTTTATTTAGGACCCTAGATACATTGATGTATTTTCCTAGAGACTATAAGAATGTAGAAAAGTTCGAAACTAAAAAACAGATAAGGTATTATAGGTTCAATCCAAATAAGTTTACAGAAAAGCAATGGCTAGAGTTTGGCTTTTCACCAAAACAATCAGAAATAATATGTACATATCGCGATAGAATTGGAGGCTTTAAAGTAAAGTCTGACATTGAAAGAGTATTTGTAATAGATTCTATTAAATACATTGAATTGTATCCGTATATAGATATACCTCTTGAAGTTGAAGTAGAGGAACTGAATTTAAATAGTGCTACTACTGCTGACTTTATAAAGGTTCAGGGTGTAGGAGGTGTTTATTCTAAATTGATAGTTGAGTACAGAGAAAAATTGGGTGGATATAATTCTTTTTACCAGTTAAACGAAATCAATGGTTTAGATAGTTCTGCAATTCAAATCATTAGACGCACATTTGTTTTGAATGAAAAATATGATATAGTTAAGCTAAATATAAATTCAGCAAGTTTCGAAGAGCTAAAATCACATCCATATATTAATTATCGACTAGCAAAAGAATTAGTAGGTTTTAGAACTAATTTTCGGGTATTTAAGACCGTTGAAGAAATTAGAAATATTGAAGATATGAGTGATGCTTATTTTAATAAAATTAAATTATATTTGTCGGTTGATAAAAAATGACAGGTTTTAAATTAAAGAGCTGTACCTTAATATAATAGAGATGAATTTCGGAAAATCAGAAAGTCAAAAGATGATAGCTGAGTCCATTGCTGACTTTGCAAAACAACATATTTTACCATTTCAACGTCAGTGGGACGATAGTCAAGAATTTCCAATAGACCTATATCGCAAGCTTGGCGAAATGGGATTTATGGGGGTTTTGGTACCTGAAGAGTACGGTGGTTCTGGCTTTGGTTACGACGAGTATATTACTGTAATCGATGAATTAGCAAAAGCAGATCCTTCAGTTGGTCTTTCTGTAGCTGCTCATAATTCGCTTTGTACAAATCATATATTAACTTTTGGATCAGAAGAACAAAAGAAAAAGTGGTTGCCAAAATTAGCTATTGGTGAGTGGATAGGTGCTTGGGCATTAACTGAAACTGGTACTGGATCTGATGCTGGTAACATGAGTTGTGTCGCAAAACTTGATGGAGATGAGTGGGTTATTAACGGAACAAAAAACTTTATAACTCATGGAAAAAGTAGTGATGTAGCTGTTGTGATGACTCGCACAGGTGAAAAAGGAGATAAAAGGGGAGCTACTGCAATTGTTGTGGAAAGAGGAACTCCTGGTTTAACTGCTGGGAAGAAAGAGGATAAGCTTGGTATGAGATCATCGGAAACTACAGAGATGATTTTCGATAATGTTAGAGTCCCAAAGGAGAATGCCTTAGGAGGAATCGGTGAAGGTTTTAAACAAGCACTTTCAATATTAGATGGTGGTAGAATTTCTATTGCGGCACTGTCTCTTGGTATAGCTAAGGGATCTTTTGAGGCTTCATTGAAATATTCTAAAGAGCGTGAGCAATTCGGTAAACCAATTTCAGCATTCCAAGGAATATCTTTTAAATTAGCTGAGATGGCTACAGAAATTGAAGCATCAGAGCTATTGATTTATAAAGCTGCCTGGCAGAAAGAGAATAATATAAGTGGGTTTACAACCACATGTGCAATGGCTAAGTATATGACATCTGAAGCTTGTGTACGTATATCATCTGAAGCTGTACAGATTCACGGTGGCTATGGATATACAAAAGACTTCCCAGTTGAACGATATTTTAGAGATTCAAAACTTTGTACAATTGGAGAAGGTACAACTGAAATACAGAAATTTGTAATTTCAAGACTGCTTTTAAAAGATTAGCATATAGTGTTTCTTATAGCTTTGGAGAGAGTTTTATGTATAGTTTACGAAGCTTAAGATGAAAATATAACAAAAAGTAAAAAATATAGTGCAGAAATAGTTTTTTTATTATAATTTTGCACCACTTTTTTAATAACAGTGCAGCATCATTGATGCTTGCCAATTGAGGGGAGGTTACTTACTAGCGTTTAGAGATATAAAATTATTTAAAATATTAAAAATTTAGGGTGTGCAGTTTTGATTAATTGTATTTATTCGTACTTTTGCACCCGCTTACCAAAATAGGTGAGCCTACTTTGTTATACTATATTAGGTGTATAGTGTTATTAAAAGTAAATTATTAAAAAAAATATTATCAAATAAATTAAACAATAGTAGCATGTTAATTATTCCAATTAAAGAAGGTGAAGCTATCGATAGAGCTTTAAAACGTTTCAAAAGAAAATTCGACAGAACAGGTGCAATGAAGCAATTACGTAGCCGTAAGCAATTCAATAAACCATCTGTAGTAAAAAGAAAGCAAAACCAAAAAGCAGTTTATGTTCAAGGTTTAAGAACTGCAGAAGAGAACTAGAATATTTATTCTATATAATATCATTAATGGCTGAGAAAATTTTAAATTTACTCAGCCATTTTTTTGTGCCTTATATTTTGTTAATTAATGCTTATATCATATGCGGAGTAGTTTTATTGATTATTTAAGGTATGAGAAGCGATACTCTGCGCACACGATTAAAGCATATGAAAAAGATTTAATCGAATTTTACGATTATTCCGAGCTTATTCAAGAAGAAAAGGATCCATTAAAATTGAATTTTCAGCAGTTGAGGTACTATTTGGTTTTCCTACAGAATCAAGATTATTCAAATAGGACTATAAATAGAAAACTGAGTAGTCTAAAGAGATTCTATAAATTTTTGCTGAGTATTGGGGAAATTGACGATAATCCTAGTGCAAAATTATCGTCTTTAAAGTTCGAAAATAAAGTTTTAGTACCTTATTCAAAAAAAGAAATGATAAGACTTCTTGATGAAATGTACTATGATGATGATTTTGAAGGAGTAAGGGATAGACTAATAATAAATGTGTTTTACAGTACTGGTATTCGACTTAGCGAGCTTATGAATCTTCAAGTTTCAAAGGTTGATATAGCTAATTCTCAAATAAAAGTTTTAGGAAAAAGAAATAAAGAGAGAATAATTCCGTTATCTACTAATCTGATGAATGATATGAAAACATATTTGTCGTATAGAAACGAGTTACAAATAATTGAAGATGAGGCAATATTTTTTTTAACAAAAAAAGGTAAACAAACTTATCCAAATCTTGTTTATAGCCGGATAAATTCTTATCTTAGTGAAGTGACAAAGAAGGTTAAAAAGAGCCCACATATGATTAGGCACACCTTTGCTACACATATGATGGATGCGGGTGCAGATTTGAATTCAATTAAAGAACTTTTAGGACATACTAGTTTAATTGCAACACAAGTTTACACACATTCGTCGTTGGGAAAATTAAAATCAATTGTTAATCATGCCCATCCTAGGGCAATAAAGAGAGATATATGAAAGTAAAAGTGCAAGCAGTAGATTTTAAAGTTGATCAGAAGCTAATTGACTTTGTTCAGAAGAAGATGGATAAACTAGATCAGTTTTACGATAAGATAGTTGATGGAGGAGTAAGTTTGAAACTTGGGCACAAGAACGAACACAGTAATAAAATTGCTGAGGTATCTGTGAAGGTTCCAGGCGATGTGCTAGTAGTTAAGAAGCAAACAAAGAGTTTTGAGGAGTCGGTCGATGGCTGTGTAGAATCACTGAAAAGAATGCTTCGAAAAAAGAATGAAAAGGTTAAAGCACACGCAGTCTAAAATTTACCTAATTAAAAAAGTGAATTAGGCTTTGGAGTTATAATAAAAGTTTATACATTTGCAGTCCGTAAAAAAGCGGGCTGCTTTTTTTATGGTTTTTGTAAATGTCTTTTATTTAGATGTTTTAAAATAAAGAATAGTTCATTGAATAGGGGAGATACTCAAGCGGCCAACGAGGACAGACTGTAACTCTGTTGTGATTTCACTTCGAAGGTTCGAATCCTTCTCTCCCCACTGAAAAAAACAAAAGTGGCATTGTTTTTATTGGAACAGATGAAAAGTTTACTTTTCTATTTGTGTAGATAAAAAGAATGTGCGAGTGAAACGAGTTTGTTTTTCTCAGAGATACTACCAAATATCACTGAGCAAAGCGAAGTAATCCTTCTCTCCTCACTTTGTTACTTAAGTGATAAGAATAAAGTTAGTTAGCTTTATTTCTAAACTTAAAAAATGCGAAAGTAGCTCAGTTGGTAGAGCGTCAGCCTTCCAAGCTGAATGTCGCGAGTTCGAATCTCGTCTTTCGCTCTATATATGGTAAGATCACCTTATCTATATAAAAAAGATAACAAGTTATTAAATACTTGTGTTGCCGGTGTAGCTCAGGGGTAGAGCGTTTCCTTGGTAAGGAAGAGGCCACGGGTTCAATTCCCGTCGTTGGCTCGACATAAAGAATTTAATAGATGACTTTATATATTAATTAAGAATAATAATTGTAATTTTTTAAAATTATGGCAAAGGAAACTTTCGATCGTTCTAAACCACACTTGAATATTGGAACAATTGGTCACGTTGACCACGGTAAAACTACTTTGACTGCTGCCATCACGAAAGTTTTGGCTGAGAAAGGTCTTTCTGCAGCATTGGAATTCGATCAAATCGATAATGCACCAGAAGAAAAGGAAAGAGGTATTACTATTAATACTTCACACGTTGAGTACTCAACTGCTAACCGTCACTACGCACACGTTGACTGTCCAGGTCACGCGGATTACGTAAAGAACATGGTTACTGGTGCTGCTCAAATGGATGGTGCTATTTTAGTAGTTGCTGCTACAGATGGTCCAATGCCACAAACTCGTGAGCACATCCTTTTAGGTCGCCAGGTTGGTATCCCTAGAATGGTTGTATTCATGAATAAAGTGGATATGGTAGATGATGAGGAACTTCTTGAACTAGTTGATATGGAGATCCGTGAGCTATTATCTTTCTATGAGTATGATGGAGATAATGGTCCTGTGATTCAAGGTTCTGCTTTAGGTGGACTTAACAATGAGCCAGAGTGGGTAGAGAAAATCATGGAATTGATGGAAGCTGTTGACTCTTGGATTGAATTACCAAAAAGAGATGTTGATAAAGATTTCTTAATGCCAGTAGAGGATGTATTCTCTATTACAGGTCGTGGAACTGTTGCTACAGGTCGTATCGAAATGGGTATTGCTAACACTGGAGATTCTGTTGATATTATCGGTATGGGTGCTGAGAAATTAACTTCTACTATTACAGGAGTTGAGATGTTCCGTAAGATCCTTGATAGAGGTGAAGCTGGAGATAATGTTGGTATCCTATTAAGAGGTATTGCAAAAGAGGATATTAAAAGAGGAATGGTAATCTGTAAGCCAGGTTCTGTAACTCCACACGCTCACTTCAAAGCTGAGGTTTATATCCTTAAGAAAGAAGAAGGTGGTCGTCACACTCCATTCCATAATAAATACCGTCCTCAGTTCTACGTACGTACAACTGATGTAACTGGAGAGATTATTCTTCCAGAAGGTGTTGAAATGGTTATGCCTGGTGATAACTTAACTATTACTGTTGAGCTTATTCAGCCAATTGCATTAAACGTAGGTCTTCGTTTCGCAATCCGTGAAGGTGGTCGTACAGTAGGTGCAGGTCAGGTAACTGAAATGCTATAATCTAATAAATTTAGATATAATAAAGGAGGTGTTTTCGAACACCTTCTTTATGTAATACGGGTGTAGCTCAGCTGGTAGAGCAGTGGTCTCCAAAACCAAAGGTCGTGAGTTCGATCCTTACCACCCGTGCAAATCCAATATATGACATGGAACAGAAATCAAATTTTGTAAAAGAATCTTACCAAGAATTAGTTGAGAAAACTACTTGGCCAAAATGGGACGATCTTCAATCGAATACAGTTACAGTAGCTGGAGCATCAGTAGTGATTGCACTTGCTATTTTTGCAGCTGATAAGTTTTTTGAATATAGCGTTGATTCTTATTTTCAAATTTTTCAATAATCGATTTAGATTATAATTAAGTATGAGTGAATCTGTAAAAAAATGGTACGTTGTACGTGCTGCTAGTGGTCAGGAAAATAAAGTAAAACACTACATAGAGTTAGAAATGACTCGTGATTTAGGGGATTATGTAGAACAAGTTTTAGTTCCTACCGAGAAGGTTTACCAAATGCGTCAAGGGAAGAAGATCCAGAAAGAGAAAGTGTATTTCTCTGGGTACCTTTTTGTTGAGTGTGCCTTAGTTGGTGAAGTTGCTCATACAATTAAGTCTATACCTGGAGTAATAGGTTTTTTAAGTGAAACTAAAGGAGGAGATCCTGTTCCATTGAGAAAATCTGAGGTTAGACGTATGTTAGGTCAGGTTGATGATATGGAAGAGTCTAACTTAAATGTTAATATTCCTTACATTGTTGGCGAGACTATAAAAGTAGTAGATGGTCCTTTTAATGGTTTCAATGGAACTATTGAAAAGATTCATGAAGAAAAGCGTAAACTTGAAGTTATGGTTAAGATTTTCGGAAGAAAAACACCATTAGAATTGAGTTATATGCAAGTAGATAAAGTATCATAATTATTATTATAATATCTGATAGATATTGATGATTGCTTCCACACTCGTTATATATCAGAAAAACTAGAAGTAGAAATGGCAAAAGAAATTAGCGCGCTGATTAAGTTGCAAATAAAAGGTGGTGCTGCGAATCCATCGCCACCAGTTGGTCCTGCATTAGGAGCAAAAGGGGTGAACATTATGGAGTTCTGTAAGCAGTTCAACGCTCGTACACAAGATAAAGCTGGAAAAGTTTTACCTGTTGCGATAACTGTTTATGGTGATAAATCTTTCGATTTTATTATCAAAACTCCTCCTGCAGCAGTTCAATTATTGGAAGCGGCGAAAATCAAGAAAGGTTCACCTGAACCTAACAGAAATAAGGTAGCAAGCGTAACTTGGGATCAAATTAAAGTAATAGCTGAAGATAAGATGGCAGATTTAAATGCCTTCAAAGTTGAATCAGCAATGCTTATGATCGCTGGAACAGCAAGATCTATGGGATTAACAGTTAAGGGAGAAGCTCCTACTAAATAATTAAACTTATTCTAAAATGGCTAAATTGACAAAAAAACAAAAAGAAGCTGTTTCTAAAGTTGAAAAGAATAAGCTTTATACTTTAGAAGAAGCATCTGCATTAGTTAAAGAGATTACAAACGTAAACTTTGACGCTTCTGTAGACATGGCTGTTAGACTTGGAGTAGATCCTCGTAGAGCAAATCAAATGGTTCGTGGTGTTGTTACTCTTCCTCATGGAACAGGTAAGGATATTAAGGTACTTGCATTAGTTACTCCTGATAAAGAGGAGGAAGCTAGAGCTGCTGGTGCTGATTACGCTGGATTAGACGAATACCTTCAGAAAATTAAAGGTGGTTGGACTGATATCGATGTAATTATTACTATGCCTTCAGTGATGGGTAAAATAGGACCATTAGGTCGTGTTTTAGGACCTAGAGGTTTAATGCCTAACCCTAAGACAGGTACAGTGACTATGGATGTTGCTAAAGCTGTTAAAGAGGTTAAAGCTGGTAAGATCGACTTTAGAGTAGATAAAACTGGTATTATCCACGCAGGAATAGCTAAGGTATCTTTCGATGCTAGTAAAATCGAGGACAATGCTCAAGAGCTTTTACAGATTTTACTTAAACTTAAGCCAACGGCTGCAAAAGGTACTTATATTAAAAGTATCTATATGTCTAGCACAATGAGTCTGGGTATAGAAATCGATCCTAAAAGTATTTCATAAGTAGAATAAATTCTAAATCATGACAAGAAACGAAAAAAGTACCGTTATAGAGAATTTAACTACTTTGTTAGCGGAAAGTAAGACTATATATTTGGCTGATATTTCAGCAATGAATGCTGAAGCAACTAGTAATTTACGTAGAGCTTGTTTCAAAGCGAACGTAACATTAGCTGTAGTCAAAAATACGTTGCTTTCAAAAGCAATGGAAAATGTAGATAAGGATTTTGGTGATTTATCAACAGTCTTAAAAGGTAATACTTCAGTAATGATTTCAGAAGCACCTAATGCTCCTGCTAAAGTTATTAAAGAATTCCGTAAGAAAAAAGATAAGCCAGTTCTTAAAGGTGCATATGTACAAGAAGGTGTTTATATTGGGGATGACCAATTAGATACTCTTGTAGGTATCAAATCTCGTGAGGAGCTTATTGGAGATATTATTACACTTCTTCAATCGCCTGCTAAAAATGTTATCTCGGCACTTCTTAATGGCCGTGATAATGATGAGGCAGAAGAAACTCCAGCTGAGGTTGCTGAGTAATTATCATTGTATATAACGCAATATATATATTAAATTAAGTATTAAATTATTTTAAAGTACATTAAAATGGCAGAATTAAAAGAATTTGCAGAACAATTAGTTAACTTAACTGTTAAAGAAGTTAACGAATTAGCTACTATATTAAAAGATGAGTATGGTATCGAGCCAGCAGCTGCTGTTGCTGTAGCTGGACCTGCTGGAGGAGGCGAAGAAGCTGAAGAGAAAACAGAATTTGACGTTATCTTAGTAGCTGCAGGTGGATCAAAACTTAAGGTTGTTAAAGCTGTTAAAGAATTAGCAGGTTTAGGTCTTAAAGATGCTAAGGCATTAGTTGACTCTGCACCAGCTCCAATTAAAGAAGGAGTATCTAAGGATGAAGCAGAAGCTCTTAAAGCAGAATTAGAAGCTGTAGGTGCTGAAGTTGAGGTTAAGTAATCTCAACCATATCAAATAAAAAAAGGTTTAGGTCAGGAGGTAGTCCCTCTTTGACCTAAACCCTTTTGTGTATATTATTTTTTTGTTAGTAATTTCAAAATTTTAGTCCATTGGCATTGACAAATAATTCCGGAAGAATCAGTTTTGCGTCAATTAAGGATCAATTAGAATATCCTGATTTTCTTGATATTCAGATTAAATCCTTCATGGATTTCTTTCAACTAGAAACCAAAGGTGACGACAGGGGTGACGAAGGTTTGTTCAGAACATTTTCTGAAAACTTTCCTATTACAGACACAAGAAATCAATTTGTTTTAGAATTTATTGATTATTTTGTTGATCCACCTCGATACTCTATTTCAGAGTGTATCGATAGAGGCTTAACGTATAGTGTGCCTCTAAAATCAAGAATGAAACTGTATTGTACAGATCCAGAACACGAAGACTTCGAGACTATCGTGCAGGATGTGTACTTGGGTACAATTCCTTATATGACTCCAAGTGGTACGTTTGTTATCAACGGAGCAGAAAGAGTTGTTGTTTCTCAGTTACACCGTTCGCCTGGTGTATTCTTCGGGCAGTCATTCCACGCTAATGGTACTAAATTGTACTCTGCGCGTATTATTCCTTTTAAAGGTTCTTGGATCGAATTCGCTACAGACATTAATAGTGTTATGTATGCTTATATCGACCGTAAAAAGAAGTTGCCTTTAACAACTCTTCTTCGTGCAATTGGTTACGAAAGAGATAAAGATATTCTTGAAATTTTCGACCTTGCAGAGGAGGTTAAAGTTTCAAAATCTGGTCTTAAAAAGGTTATGGGGCGTACCCTAGCTGCCAGAGTTCTTAATAGTTGGTATGAGGATTTCGTAGACGAAGATACTGGAGAAGTTGTATCTATCGAGCGTAACGAAATCGTTATTGACCGTGATACTGTTCTAGAAAAAGAACATATCGAAGAAATATTAGATTCTGGTGTAAAGACTATTTTGCTTCATAAGCAAGATTTGGCTATTGATTATGCTATTATTTATAATACTCTTCAAAAAGATCCAACAAATTCTGAAAAAGAGGCTGTTGAACATATATATAGACAATTACGTAATGCTGAACCGCCAGATGAAGAAACTGCTCGTGGAATTATCGACAAGCTTTTCTTTAGTGAGACTCGTTATAGTCTTGGTGAGGTAGGACGTTATAGAATTAATAAAAAGCTAGGTCTTGATATTGATCTTGATCAGCAAGTATTGACTAAGCATGATATTATCACAATCATTAAGTATTTGATTGAGCTTATCAATTCTAAGGCTGAGATTGATGATATTGATCACTTATCAAATAGACGTGTACGTACAGTTGGAGAACAAATGTCAAACCAGTTTGGTGTTGGTTTAGCTCGTATGGCTCGTACTATTCGTGAGAGAATGAATGTTCGTGATAATGAGGTGTTTACTCCTGTTGATTTGATCAACGCTAAAACACTTTCATCTGTTATTAACTCGTTCTTTGGAACTAACCAGTTGTCTCAGTTTATGGATCAAACAAATCCATTAGCAGAGATTACTCACAAACGTAGACTATCAGCTCTTGGGCCAGGTGGACTTTCTCGTGAAAGAGCAGGTTTCGAGGTTCGAGATGTTCACTATACTCACTACGGACGTCTTTGTCCTATTGAGACACCAGAGGGACCAAATATTGGTCTTATTTCTTCTCTTAGTGTTTACGCAAAAGTAAACCGAATGGGATTCATCGAAACTCCTTATAGGGCTGTTGTAGATGGTAAAGTTGATATGTCTGCTGGGGCTACTTATTTAAGTGCCGAAGAAGAAGAAGAAAAGACTATTGCACAAGCAAATGCCGTTTTAGATAGTGATGGTAATTTCTTGAGTGATAGAATTAAAGCTCGTGAGGAAGGTGATTTCCCTGTTGTGAATGCTTCCCAATTAGACTATATGGATGTTGCTGCTAATCAGATTGCATCTATTTCGGCTTCATTAATTCCTTTCTTGGAACACGATGATGCCAACCGTGCGTTGATGGGATCTAACATGATGCGTCAAGCAGTACCTTTATTACGTCCTGAAGCGCCTATTGTTGGTACAGGGCTTGAGAAGCGTGTTGCTAAGGATTCTCGTGTATTGATTAATGCTGAAGGAAATGGTGTTGTTGAGAAAGTAGATGCTAGAGAAATTACAGTAAGATATGATAGAACAGAAGATGAAAAGCTTGTAAGTTTTGATTCTGATTACGTATCTTATCCATTGATAAAATTCCGTAGAACTAACCAAGGTACTAATATTAACCTTAGACCGATTGTTGTTAAAGGACAGCGTGTTGAAAAAGGAGAAGTACTTTGTCAAGGTTATGCTACTGAAAAAGGAGAATTGGCATTGGGTCGTAACTTAAGAGTTGCATTCATGCCTTGGAAAGGTTATAACTTTGAGGATGCGATTGTAATATCTGAACGTGTAGTACGTGAAGATATCTTTACATCTATCCATATTGATGAGTATAGTTTAGAGGTTCGTGATACTAAATTAGGTGTTGAGGAACTTACTAACGATATTCCTAACGTTAGTGAAGAAGCTACAAAAGACCTTGATGAGAACGGTATTATCAGAATTGGTGCTGAAGTTGGACCTGGAGATATCCTTATTGGTAAAATTACTCCAAAAGGAGAATCAGATCCTTCGCCAGAAGAGAAACTTTTACGTGCAATCTTTGGTGACAAAGCAGGTGATGTAAAAGATGCTTCTCTAAAGGCTTCGCCATCATTACACGGTGTTGTAATTGATAAGAAATTATTCTCTAGAAGTGTTAAGGATAAAAAGACTCGCGTTCAAGATAAAGAGGAAATAGAGAGGTTAGAAATGGAATTTATTACTAAGGATGAATTGCTTAGAGGTAAATTAATCGAAAAACTTCACACTTTAGTTACTGGGAAAACATCGCAAGGTGTTATGAATGATCTTCATGAGATTATTATACCTAAGGGTACTAAGTTTACTCTTAAATTGCTTAATAACTTAGAGGATTTCCAACACTTAGTATTTGGAAAATGGACTACCGAGGATGAGAAGAATAAACTTATTTCTTACTTGATTCATAATTATAAGATTAAAGTTCAGGATTTACAAGGAGCTTTGAGACGAAAGAAATTTACTATTTCTGTCGGTGATGAACTTCCTGCTGGAATTTTGAAACTAGCTAAAGTTTATGTTGCTAAGAAGCGTAAGTTGAAAGTTGGAGATAAAATGGCTGGACGTCACGGAAACAAGGGTATTGTTGCTCGTATAGTTCGTGATGAGGATATGCCATTTATGGAAGATGGATCGCCAGTTGATATAGTATTGAATCCACTAGGTGTGCCATCTCGTATGAACCTTGGTCAGATTTATGAAACTGTTCTTGGATGGGCAGGTCATAACTTAGGTCAAACTTATGCTACTCCAATATTTGATGGAGCAACTATCGAGCAAATTAATGAGCTTACTGAAAAAGCGGGAGTTCCGTTATATGGTACAGTTCACTTGTACGATGGTGGAACAGGAAAACGCTTTGATCAGCCTGCAACTGTTGGTATTGTGTACATGATTAAGCTTGGACACATGATTGACGATAAAATGCACGCTCGTTCAATAGGACCATACTCATTGATTACGCAGCAACCTCTTGGAGGTAAAGCGCAATTTGGAGGTCAGCGTTTTGGAGAGATGGAAGTTTGGGCACTTGAAGCTTATGGTGCATCAAATATTCTTCGTGAGATACTTACAGTAAAATCTGATGATGTTGTAGGTAGAGCAAAATCTTATGAAGCGATCGTTAAAGGTGATGCAATGCCTGAGCCGGGAATCCCTGAATCATTCAACGTATTGTTGCATGAGCTTAGAGGTCTAGGATTGAGTATTACACTTTCTGAGTAGTTTTGAACTTTGGGCTTCGGCCTAAAGTCTCTATATTTTTTGTATAAATATTAATCAATTACCATAACAGACATGGCATTGAGAAATAAAGATAATAAACCTCAAAGTAGGTTTAACAAAATCACAATTAGTTTAGCTTCTCCAGAGTCTTTGTTGGAGCAGTCTAGAGGTGAGGTGTTAAAACCAGAAACTATTAACTATCGTACTCACAAACCTGAGCGTGACGGGCTTTTTTGTGAGCGTATTTTTGGTCCTGTAAAGGATTATGAGTGTGCTTGTGGGAAATATAAACGTATTCGTTATAAGGGAATTGTTTGTGATAGATGTGGGGTAGAGGTAACAGAGAAGAAGGTAAGACGTGATCGTGTAGGTCATATAAACCTTGTTGTTCCTGTTGCTCATATTTGGTATTTCAGATCTTTACCAAATAAGATTGGATACCTTTTAGGTTTACCTTCAAAAAAGCTTGATATGATTATTTACTACGAGAGATACGTAGTAATTCAACCAGGTATCGCTTTAAATGCTGAAGGAGAACCATTGCAGAGATTAGATTATCTTACAGAGGAGGAGTTTTTAGATATTGAAGACGCCCTTCCAGACGATAACTATTATATGGAAGAGGATAATCCTGATAAATTCATTGCTAAGATGGGAGCTGAAGCTCTTATTGAATTGCTTAAAAGAATTAATCTTGATGAGTTGTCTTTCCAATTGCGTGATAAAGCGTTTAACGAAACTTCAAAGCAGCGTAAAGCTGAGGCTCTTAAAAGACTACAAGTTGTTGAGTCTTTAAGAGATGCGAATACTCGTATCGAAAACCGTCCAGAGTGGATGATTATGAAGGTAGTTCCGGTAATTCCACCAGAATTGCGTCCATTAGTTCCTTTAGATGGTGGTCGTTTTGCAACATCAGATTTAAATGATCTTTACCGTCGTGTTATTATTAGAAATAATAGACTAAAAAGATTAATTGAAATCAAAGCTCCAGAAGTTATTTTACGTAATGAGAAACGTATGCTTCAAGAGTCCGTAGATTCATTATTCGATAATACTCGTAAGGCATCAGCTGTGAAAACTGAAGCTAACAGAGCGTTGAAATCACTTTCAGATTCGTTGAAAGGTAAGCAAGGACGTTTCCGTCAAAACTTACTTGGTAAACGTGTTGATTACTCTGCTCGTTCGGTAATTATCGTTGGACCTGAATTAAAATTATCAGAATGTGGTATTCCTAAAGGAATGGCTGCAGAATTATATAAGCCATTTATTATTCGTAAGCTTATTGAGCGTGGTATCGTTAAGACGGTGAAATCTGCTAAGAGAATAATAGATAAGCGTGAACCAATTGTTTGGGATATTCTTGAGAATGTATTGAAAGGACACCCTGTATTGCTTAACCGTGCTCCAACTTTGCACCGTCTAGGTATTCAGGCTTTCCAACCAAAACTTATCGAAGGAAAAGCTATCCAATTACACCCACTAGCGTGTACGGCCTTCAACGCCGATTTTGATGGTGACCAGATGGCAGTTCACTTGCCATTAGGACCAGAAGCAATTTTGGAAGCTCAAATGTTGATGCTTGGTTCTCATAATATACTTAACCCTGCGAATGGTGCGCCAATTACGGTTCCATCTCAGGATATGGTATTGGGTCTTTATTATATGACCAAAGTTCGTAAAACTACGGCTACTTATAAAGTAAAAGGTGAAGGTCTTACTTTCTATTCGGAAGAAGATGTGAACATTGCTTTTAATGAAGGAGTTGTTGAACTTAATGCACCTATTAAAGTTAAGTTAGATGTTTACGAAAATGGAGAAGTAGTAAACAAAATGATTGAAACGTCTGTTGGACGTGTGCTATTTAATGAGAAAGTTCCTTTAAAGGCTGGATATGTTAATGATGTAATGACTAAGAAAGCATTGCGTGATGTGATTATGCAAGTTCTTAAAGTTACTGATGTACCTACAACTGCTGATTTCCTTGATGATATTAAGAATCTTGGATATGCAAATGCCTTTACTGGTGGTTTGTCATTTAGTTTAGGTGATATCATTATTCCTAAGGAAAAGGATAAAATGGTTGTTGATGCTAATGCAACTGTTGATGGTATCTTAGGTAACTATAACATGGGACTTATTACCAATAATGAACGTTACAATCAAGTAATTGATGTATGGACTTCTACAAATGCAGAATTGACTGAATTGGCAATGAAACGTTTGACGGAAGATAATGATGGATTCAACTCAGTATTTATGATGCTTGATTCTGGAGCCCGTGGATCTAAAGAGCAGATTCGTCAGCTTTCTGGAATGCGTGGATTGATGGCTAAGCCTCAAAAATCTGGAGCTTCAGGACAAGAGATTATTGAGAATCCTATTACAGCAAACTTTAAAGAAGGTCTTTCGATTCTTGAGTACTTTATTTCTACTCACGGTGCTCGTAAAGGTCTTGCCGATACAGCCTTGAAAACTGCCGATGCTGGTTACTTAACACGTCGTTTAGTTGATGTTTCTCAAGATGTAATTGTTAGAGAAGTTGACTGTGGTACTTTAAGAGGAGTAGAAGTTTCTCCACTTAAGAAGAATGATGAGATTGTTGAGTCTTTATCAGAACGTATATTAGGTCGTGTATCATTGCATGATGTTACAAATCCTCTTGATGAAGAATTGTTAGTTTCTGCAGGTGAGCAAATCACTGAAGTAATTGCTGATAAAATTCAAAATTCTCCAATTGAGATGGTCGAAGTTCGTTCGCCATTGACATGTGAGGCTAAGAAGGGTATTTGTGCTAAGTGTTATGGACGTAATCTTGCTACTGGTAAGATGGTTCAAAAAGGTGAATCTGTTGGAGTTATTGCAGCTCAATCTATTGGAGAGCCTGGTACGCAGCTTACTCTTCGTACTTTCCACCAGGGGGGTACTGCAAGTAACGTACAAGATGAATCTAAATTAACAGCTAAGTTTTCTGGTAAATTAGATACTGGAGATGTAAGAACTGTTGAAGGAGAGGATCTAGATGGAAATCCTGCTAAGGTTATTATTTCGCGTACTGCTGAAATGAAGTTGATTGACATTGATAGTGGTTTAGTTCTTATGACTTCTAACCTTCCTTATGGAGCAACATTATTCCATAAGAATGGCGATAAGCTTGAACAGGGAGCTGTAATTTGTCAATGGGATCCTTATAATGCAGTAATTATTGCTGAAACTTCTGGAGATATTTCTTATGAGAATATAACTCAAGGTATTACTTTCCAAGTTGAAGTTGATGAGCAAACTGGATTTCAAGAGAAAGTAATTTCTGAGACTAGAAATAAAAAACTTATTCCAACTATTACTATTACCGATAAGGGTGGTGATGTGTTGAAATCATATAACTTACCTGTTGGTGCTCGTATCATCGCTGATGATGGAGAAAAGATAACAGCAGGAAAGATTCTTGTTAAGATTCCTAGAAAATCAGCTAAGTCTGGTGATATTACCGGAGGTCTTCCACGTGTAACGGAATTATTCGAAGCTCGTAACCCTTCCAATCCTGCAGTTGTATCTGAGATTGATGGTATTGTTTCTTATGGTAAGATTAAGCGTGGAAATCGTGAAATTATTATTGAAACAAAAACAGGAGATATTAAGAAGTACCTAGTTAAGCTTTCTAACCAAATTTTGGTGCAAGAAAATGACTATGTAAAAGCTGGTATGTCTTTATCTGATGGTGCTATAACACCAATCGATATTTTAAGAATTCAAGGTCCATCTGCTGTACAGCAGTATTTGGTAAATGAAGTTCAAGAAGTTTATCGCTTACAAGGTGTGAAGATTAATGACAAACACTTTGAGGTTGTTATTCGTCAGATGATGAGAAAAGTTAGAATTATCGAGCAAGGTGATACTATTTTCTTAGAGGCTCAATTAGCTCATAAAAATGACTTTATTGAAGTAAATGATGAGATTTATGGAAAGAAAGTTGTTGAGGAAATAGGTGATTCTGAAAACTTAAAAACAGGTCAGATTATTACTGCTCGTGAGTTACGTGAAGAAAATTCAATTCTTCGTAGATCTGATAAGCAAATAGTTACTGTTAGAGAGGCTGTTCCTGCTACTGCAGAGCCAGTACTTCAAGGAATTACTAGAGCATCTCTTCAAACTAAGTCGTTTATCTCAGCTGCATCGTTCCAGGAAACTACAAAAGTACTGAATGAAGCTGCCGTAAATGGTAAAGAGGATAGATTGATGGGACTTAAAGAAAATGTAATTGTAGGTAAAAAGATCCCTGCAGGTACTGGACTTAGAGAATACGATGAAATAATTGTAGGATCAAAAGACGAGTATGATGCAATGATTATGGCTAAAGGAGGACTATAGCAAAATGAGTGATCAAAAAACCAAAGAAGGTCAACTAAATATTGAGTTGAGTGAGGAAGTAGCAGATGGAACTTATTCTAATCTTGCAATTATTAATCACTCAGTATCCGAATTTGTTGTTGATTTTATTAATGTGATGCCTGGAGTGCCAAAGGCAAAAGTTAAATCTAGAATAGTTTTAACACCTCAGCACGCAAAACGTCTTATGAAAGCTTTGGCTGACAATTTAGCTCGTTTTGAAAAAGCTCACGGAGAGATCAAAGATTACGAACAAGCTCCAGTGCCGATGAATTTCGGACCTACCGGACAAGCATAAAAATTATTATAATCCCGAACGAGAAATTGTTCGGGATTTTTTATTTTCAATAAGTAATTTTTTTGAGCTCCAAGTGATGCCTAACTTTATAGAATAAAAAATCCTGCTCATGGCAGGATTTTTAGTTTATTGTTAAAATTGTTGTGATAGCATTAGCTTCTAAATACTTAAAAAGTAACTTGCTTTGTCCATCCAAATTTGTCTTCTCCAGCCTTAGTTTGTATCTCTACCATCTTCGCTTTAAGCATTTCCGAATATCTATTTTCCTTTTGAGACATCTCCATTAGCATATCTTTATGACCAATAGCATATATAGGGCTGATAACTGCTGCAGTACCGCATCCAAAAGCTTCTTTTAATTCGCCTTTAGCGCTAGCATCAAGTAATTCCTGTACTTTTATCGGTCTAACTTCTACTTCAATATTTTCTGAACGAGCAATTTCAATTAAACTCTTACGAGTAATACCATCAAGAATACGTTCAGATGTTGGTGCTGTGACTATCTTGTCTCCAATGCGAAACATTAAATTCATTACACCAGCTTCCTCAACAAATGTATGTGTAGCATCATCAGTCCAAATAACTTGATCAAATCCCTCTTCCTTAGCTAGTCTAGCAGGGTAGAACGATCCAGCATAGTTTCCTCCAGCTTTTGCAAATCCAACTCCTCCATTGGCAGCTCTTGAAAATTTATCAGCAATTTTTAATTTTACATCATTAGAAAAATATGCTCCTACAGGCGATAATAAAATCATAAACTTAAACTCTGTAGATGAGGATGCAACAATAGTTTCTTCACTTGCAAAAATGAATGGACGTATGTAAAGAGATCTCCCTTTTCCTTTAGGTACCCAATCTGAGTCAATTTTCAATAATTCAAATAAACCCTCATTGAATATTTCTGCAGGAACACCCTGCATGTCTAATCTTTCAGCAGAAATATTTAAACGTTTTTGATTTTCATCAGGACGAAATAGCCAAACCTTGTCATTCTCATCCTTATAAGCTTTCATCCCTTCAAATACGGATTGTCCGTAGTGTAGAACTTTAGCTCCTGGCGACATCACTAATGGCTCATAAGGCGTAATACGCGCGTCATTCCATTTTCCATCTTTATAATCAGCAACAAACATATGGTCAGTAAAGTTTGCTCCAAATGATAGATTATCAAAATCTACTTCTGATAGTCTCGACTTACTTGCTTTTGTAATTTGCATTTCAATTAATTTTCTATGAATAAACTTAGTTGTCATTCAGAAAGAAATATTGTGGTTTTTTATAGAATAACTTACAGACTATAATAAATACTCGTTTTCTTTGACTAGACAAAAATATATAAAATATTCTGTAGTTTTACTGATTTGCATCATTAAAAGCTGAAATCATCTTATCGTAAACTATTAGCGTATATTTGATTAAATTTGTTATTTATTAATTTAATTTATACAAATATTTCTAGTTATAATATCAAACTCTTGGATAATTCGCATTTCATTTAATTGATTTGTGACTATGAAATATATTGAATTTTGTTGTTATTATATATTTCCTTGGTTTTTAGTTCATCTATTGCTTCATTAAAAGATGTTATATACAATAAAATAGTATTTTGATTATTAGATTATTATATGAAAAGAGAAATTGTTAAAACGGCCGACGGGTCACATACAATATCAGTTCCAGAGTTAGACGAACATTATCATTCAGTTAATGGGGCTATAGCTGAAGCCTATCATGTATATATTGAAGCTGGACTAAAAAGCGTTGAATGTGAAGAAGTTGCTATTTTAGAAATTGGATTAGGTACAGGTTTAAACGCTATAATTACTTTGATTGAGTCTGAAAAACTTAGTAAAACAATTTATTATCAGGGTGTAGAAGCCTACCCCGTACTAAAAGAGGAGTATGAATTACTAAATTATGTAGATCAACTTGATGCAAACCCTTATGTTAAAGAATTTGAATTATTGCATACATCTAAGTGGGATGAGAGAATTAATATTACAAAAACTTTTGCCTTAAGAAAACAGAATAAGAGTTTTTTAGAGATTGAGGATGAAGATTGTTTCGATCTTATTTATTTTGATGCATTTGGGCCAGATGTACAGCCCAATTTGTGGACTGAAGAAGTTTTTAAAAAGATGTATAAAGCGCTAAAAGTAGGAGGTGTACTTGTTACTTACAGTTCAAAGGGTATTGTGAAACGTGCTCTTAGAAGTGTTGGATTCACTGTGAAAAGGCTTGAGGGGCCTAAAGGGAAAAGGCATATGCTTAGAGCCGTAAAAATGTTATAGGGTGCCTCTAAAAACTACTTATGAAATATCTGCATTATATTTATTTCAGATACGAGGCATTAATACCGGAGTTTTACTGGGCTAAATGAGAATTTCAGTAACGAAGTAGATGATAAAAAGACTTTATGAAGAATCAATATTGAGTTATTATAGGTTCTCTGTAGTATAAAATCGGTGCGTGACTCAAAGTCACACACCGAATGATTAATTTTATTCTATTGTAATTTTTCTAGTAAACGATTCAAGAGCTGTAGAAATTCTGATAAAATATACTCCTGTATTATTACTATTATCTACTTGCCAGTTTACTGTATGAGTTCCTTTGGCTTGATTATCGAAACGATAACTCTCTACAACCTGTCCTTGAAGATTGAAAACATCAATATTTACAGGGCTTTTTTCGGAGATACTATATTTTATTGTAGCATTTCCTCTGATTGGTACAGGATAGATTGAAAGATTGTTGATAGACTCATTTTTATCAAAAGAAATCTCGTCTATGCTTAATGATATAGATTCGTCAAGGTTTGGTGTATCTAGATTTTTTGTAGTGTACAATTTATATGCTCCAGCAGTTAACGGTACAGATTGGTCAGTTGAAGATATATCGTATCTAGCACCAGTAAAGTATTCGTAGTATGTTCCAGTACTTGGGAATGTAACAGAAACAGTTTGACTCTTTACATCAAAGTTTCCTACTAAAACAACATTCATATCGCTGTGTTCTAGAACAATTGATTTTTTTGCACCATTGTCAACGTCTAGTATGAAGTTTTCTGTAGAGAATGCAGCCTCAGTTTTCTTTAGCTTCATAATTGCTTTATGAAGGTTGTATACTCTAATTCTATCTGAATCTTCTATGTAACCCCATTTTATTGGTTTGTTGCAAACTCTACAAGGATCGTCAATACCAATATCATATCCCACTTCGTCAAATTGCCAAAGCATTTTTGGTCCAGGGATTGTCCATAAGAATAGAGCTTGTAGTTGCATACGCTCCATACTTGTTGATTTGTCTTTTATATTATAGCTCCCATCGCTATTCCCCCATTGACTGTTTTTAAAAGCGATGCGTTCCTCGTCGTGCGAACTAGAATATGAAATTAAATGTGCTTTAGACCAACCTCTTCTTACGTGAGAAGCATAACTTAAATCGGATTTATTGCCTTCGTTAAAGCCCATTGAAGCTTCACCATAGTTATGAGTCATGTTACCCCAAAGCATCATCCCGTGTTCTGCTAATATTTTTTCTTCAGAATTGTCAGCAAGGTGTTCAAGGATTACATAAGCATCTGGATTAACAGCAACAATCTCATCATACATCCTTTTCAAAATTGTAATTCTAGAGTTGTCTTTTGCCCAACCATCACCTTTAGTATTTGTAAAACCTTTTGTAAAGTCAAATCTAAATCCGTCAACCTTATATTCCTGTATCCAAAATTTGTTAACGTTGTCTAACAAATCCTTAGTGTATTTACTCTCGTGATTGAAATCTGCGCCCCAGTGATAAGAGCCATTAGGCGATTCTACATTAAACCATGGGGAGTCTTCATCCATAATGATTTGTCCATCACCATTATGCCAATCATATAGTTGTACAAATGGAGATTGTCCAAAAGAGTGATTCATTACAATATCTATTATTACTGCAATACCTCTACCGTGTGCCTCGTCTATAAATTCTTTTAATTTGTCTTTAGTTCCGTAATATTTATCTGGTGCAAACATAAACGAAGGGTTGTAGCCCCAGCTTTCATTTCCTTCAAACTCATTAATAGGCATTAGTTCAATAGCATTGATATTCATGCGCTCTAAATAATTTAAAGTATCAATTAGTGATTGATATGAGTGCTTGTAAACAAAATCTCTTACCAATAATTCATATATAATAAGATTTTCTTTTTTAGGCTTAACAAAATCGTTGTTTTTCCAGTTGTACTCTTCTTGTCCTGTTTGTAAAACACTAACGATTCCTTCAGTTTTTCCTACAGGATAAGGTTTTAGATTTGGATAAATTTCGGCAGGTATATGTTGATCATTCCATGGATCAAGAACTTTTTCTGTATATGGATCCGCTAAAATCTTTTCTCCATCTACCACATATTGAAAAGCATATTCTTTTCCACTTTCTAAACCATTAATGGTTACCCAATATCTAATATCTGAATCGGATAGATCAGATTTAGTAACTTTCATACTGTATTCACTTGAGATTTTCCAATCAGAAAAATCACCCTTTACATAAGCAAAGGCTTTATTTGGAGCATGCAAAACCAAGGTTACTTTTGTGTCGTCATCTTCATAGTAGTTGATACCGTCTTTCATTCCTGACGGTAAATCTTCAACTACTGGAGTAGATTCAATAAACACAGTGAATGAGATACTTTTTGTTTCGCTGCCATTATTGGCTTCGATTGTATATTCTTGAGTTTCGGAAACAGTTTTGGTATAAACAATTTCAACCTTATCTGATTCAGTAGCAATAATATTTCCAGATTCTTTTATAGAGAAGTCAGCATTTTCAGTAGATGTTGCTTTTATGTTTAAAGTTTCTCCACTTTTCAACACTATTACACCACCATCTGAAACATTTGGTTCTACTAAGTTAATCTGGAAAACTCCAACTCCAACAAAATAGTCTTCACCTGAACAAGTGCCATCTACTGAATATTGTAGTTTTTTACTTCCATCATGATTTCTAAATACCATTCCCATTTTTGAGACGTCACCCTCAGCAGAACTTGGAATGGAGTAGTATGATTTAGGTGAGATAGTAATACTTTGAGTGCCGTTATTGTTATTAGTCATCAAACCAAATCCATCATCTTCGCCCCAGTTACCTACAACATAAGTCCAAGCATTTGATTCTGGTCCCATACCTGAGTGCATGTACATTTTTTCAGAACTTAGATCGCTGCAGTCATTCTTTGTCTTTATAGTAATAGTAATTTCATCATCGATGCTAAATGGGAATGGATCGATAGTAATATCTTCCGAAAGCATTTTTCCAAAGTCTAAATGACCATTGCTGTAGTTTCCGTCATGCTCAGACTGTGCAATTAGTCCTGTAAATGAAATTAGTACGAGTAATACTAAATTGTATAATACTTTCATATATATATCTAATTTTTAGGTTTAAAATTTATCTGTTTTTGTAAAGATAAGTAAAACAGAGTCTATTTCCTTCCTGAATTCCCTTAATGTTGTCATATAGTTAGAGATATATTCCATCAGGCAAATTTTAGAATGCACTTATTATATTAGACCTTAAATCTGCAAATGGATTTCTATTACAAAGCTGTACTGCGCGCCATCATTGGAAATGCTCATAAA
>JAGLEB010000027.1 GCA_023145275.1 Flavobacteriales bacterium
CGAAGAGAGTTTTTTTCCTTTAGCCAATGAGGATTAGAATTTTAGACACGTTCCATGAAGTCTTGATTTTTTTGTTTCGTTTTTTGATCAAGCAAAAAATGAAAAAACAAACTAAAAATTGAATAACGTAATCAACTGACAGTGCGTTCTTTATTTTAATCGTATTTGTTTATAGTATTGATTATTAGATGTCGTTCTTAAGTGCGAAACTTTAGTTAATAAAAGTAAAAAGGCTAATCAATAAAAAACACAAAATACCTTCTTTGATGTGAAATTACAAAAAGTCATATAGCAGTAAAAAATGTATTTAGTTTAATTTTTGTAATTTCGCTTCTCAAAAATACAATTTAATAAAATGTCAGTAGCACAGAAAGATTTCATAAAAGTAACGACCAATTCAGTTCAAGAGATGAAAACAAGAGGTGAAAAGATATCTATGTTAACAGCATACGATTACACCTTGGCGAAAATGGTTGACACAGCTGGGATAGACGTTATTTTAGTTGGTGACTCTGCATCGAACGTGATGGCAGGACACCAGACTACACTACCTATTACTTTAGATCAAATGATTTACCATGCTTCTTCAGTTGTACGAGCAGTAAACAGAGCTCTAGTTGTTGTAGATATGCCTTTTGGTACATATCAAGGTAATTCTTTAGAAGCCCTAAATTCTGCTATCAGAATAATGAAAGAATCTGGTGGTCATTCTGTAAAACTAGAAGGAGGAGAAGAAATAGCAGACTCTATAAGAAGGATTATTTCAGCTGGGATACCTGTAATGGGCCACCTTGGACTAACTCCACAGTCTATATACAAATTCGGGACATTTACAGTTAGAGCAAAAGAAGAAGAGGAAGCTAGTAGACTTAAACTCGATGCGCTAGAACTAGAAAAAGCGGGGTGTTTCGCTATAGTTTTAGAAAAAGTCCCTGCACAATTAGCTAAAGAAGTTGCAGAAAGTCTATCGATTCCAGTAATAGGTATAGGTGCTGGTCATGATGTAGATGGGCAAGTTTTGGTGCTACACGATATGCTCGGTATGACACACAAGTTCAACCCTCGCTTTTTAAGAAGATACTTAAATCTTTTTGAAGATATCACAGGAGCGATCAAACAATATGTTGAAGATGTGAAATCTGTCGATTTCCCAAATGATAAAGAACAGTATTAAGCTTTTGAGTTAAGTTTTAAAAAATGCGATAAAGAGAAATCTTTATCGCATTTTTTCATTTATCGCCAACTAAAAAAACTGAAAATACTCGAAAGTAGCTAAATATATGCCTAAGCCAAATAATACTGAAAAGCTTAGAGTAATGAGAGCTAATTTTTTCAATTCAGGCTCTAACTCTTTTGGTTTCTCGTTATTTACAACACGTTTTACGTGCATTACCAAGGGAATTATTATTATTAAAAAAATAGATTGTATCAAACCTAAGTAATTAAGTGAACTATATATCACGGCAGTTACAATTGCCATCATGGTAAGCATTTCGTGATACAATTTAGAGTTCCCTACACCTATTTTAACAACTAAAGTTTTCTTTCTCGATCGTAAATCAGTATTATAATCTCGCAAATTATTTAAATTCAAAACACCAGCGCTGAGTAAGCCTACAGAAGTTGCAGGCAATAAAACCTCCCAATTAAAGGACTTTGTGTACAGAAAATATGTACCCATTACGGATACGATACCAAAGAAAATAAAAACAAAAATATCACCTAATCCTGCATATCCATATGGATTCTTCCCCATCGTGTAACGCATTGCTGCAGCAATTGCAGCAATCCCTAAAAATAAGAAGACCAATAATTGATAAATATAATCTTTACCAAATGCAATCCAAATTAGTGCAACACCAGTGATAAGAGATAAAACTGCAAATACAATCACAGCTTTAAGCATTGTGGATGAAGAAATATCGCCACTTGCAACAGCTCTTCTATCTCCTATCCTACCCTTATCAGTTCCTTTTACACCATCACCATAATCATTAGCTACATTAGATAATATTTGCAAAAAAAGAGTTGTCAATAAGGAAAGTATAAGGATTTTAATTTCAAAAAAACCATCACTTGCAGCAATAAAAGTCCCCATTATAATTCCCGAGATAGATAGAGGTAATGTTTTTAATCTAAAAGTACTAATCCAAGTTTTTAAGTTTGCCATTAATTTTTTTATTTATAGTAGAAAAGGCTAATTAATATATCATCTTTGTGCAAATGTAACAAGCTAAGTTCGATGAGAGAAAGTAAAATACAGAAAGTTTAAATTTTATGAAAATAGTTATTATAAATTCTCTACATGAATTAAAAGGTAAGCTTCATGCAGATGAGACCAACTTTCTTCTACTCTACAAAAGAGGTGGTGATATATCAGAGTGTGCCCTAAAAAACATAAGCAACATTGGTATAGGATCTATTAATATTTATAGTGCAGATGTTAGTTTAGTCAGAGATATTCATTCAGAATTTAATATAAAGACTGTACCTAGCTTTATGGAGTTTAAAGGTTTTGAACTAAAAAACATTTACAAAGGCTGTCATGAAACTGAATTTTTCAACAATCTATTAATTGGATCAGTATTCAAAAAAGATTATGAAGAGAAGCAGCAAAAAAGAGTAACAGTCTATTCTACTCCTAGCTGTAGTTGGTGTACTAGATTAAAGGTCTACCTCGACTCTAAATCCGTTAAATACAAAGATATAGATATTTCTAAAAACCAGAAAATAGCAGACGATTTGGTAAAAAGAAGTGGTCAGAAAGGAGTTCCCCAAACTGAAATTAACGGGAAGATAATTGTTGGTTTCGATCAAGTAAAGCTTGACTCTATGCTTGGAATTTGATTAGTGAAAATTATTGTTAAAGAAATTTGTAATTATAAAAAATATAAAAATGAGAGAATTTGTTCCAGTGAACCAAAACGTGGTACTTGATATTACAGAAGATAAAGGAATTCAAAAAACTGCATCAGGTATTATAATTCCTGATAGTATTAAAACAAAAAAGAATACAGCTAAAGTTGT
Source organism: Flavobacteriales bacterium (assembly GCA_023145275.1). Lineage (GTDB taxonomy): Bacteria > Bacteroidota > Bacteroidia > Flavobacteriales > JADGDT01 > JADGDT01. Next base: position 3,028 of record JAGLEB010000027.1, read on the forward strand.
TGCAATTTCAAAAATAGATAATGCAGAAGTTCAAGCTGGTGATATAGTATTATTCAAAGAATATTCAGGAACAGAAACTGAATTTGAAGGAAAAAAGTATCTAATTATCCAGTACGACGACATCCTAGCTAAAATTGTAGAGACTGAGGAAATTTAGGAGTTAACTTTAATGTTACACCTATAAGATCCAAAAAAAACCGCATCATTATGATTTACTATCATATTGATGCGGTTTTATATTTTCGCAAAGTCACACAATCACAACATCAGCCTTGCTAATTCTCTTTAACAAAATAAACTGAAAAGCCTCCTATTACCATTGATATACCTGCTAATACAATCATATTTATAGCATTCCCATCAAACAAACTAGACACTATCCACCCACCTAATAATCCACTCACTATCTGTGGACCAGCGATAGTGAAATTAAATATCCCCATATAAACTCCCATTTTATCAGCAGGAAGTGCATTTGATAACATAGCATAAGGCATTGCTAAAATTGCTGCCCAAGCTATACCAATACCCACCATTGGATAAATAAGATTTAATGCTCCAATAGGAATATCTACTTCCGTTATTAGCAAATCAACATGAATAATCTCAGGATTCTGAAAAACTAAAAATGAGACAAAACCTATTCCCCCAAGAATTAGTGAAACAGAATAAGTCAATTTTCTTCCTATTTTATTAGCAATTCCAGACATGAAAGCAGAATAAATAGCGGCAAATAAAGAGTAAGCTGCAAAAACAATTCCAACCCAATCTCCGGCTTGCCCCATTTTTATAGAAATTTCGAGAGGGACTAGCTTAGGATCCATATTATAATACTCAGGAGCGATATCCCATACATGCTGACCTATTGCTGGGGTAGTATATACCCACATAATATATAAAGCAAACCACGAGAAAAACTGAACAATTGCAAGTTGTTTCATTGTAGTAGGCATATTTCTAAGAAGTCCGAAAAATGTAGATAGTTTTTCAGAAAAAGGTTTTTTTGATTCTATTTCTTGAGCTGCAATAGTTTTTTCCGCATCAATACCTTTCATTTCATAATACTCTTCTGGAGCATACTCTTTAGTTCTAAAAACCGTCCAAATAACTGACATCATCAAAACTGTTGCACCTATATAGAAAGCCCACATAACAGAAGGAGCAACATTTCCTTCTGACGATATATTATCTAAACCAACTAAATTTGTCAATATAAATGGAAGTGCCGAACCAATCACAGCTCCAACATTAATCAAAAAAGACTGGATCGAATATCCAGTATTTCTTTGTTCTTCGGGGAGCATATCTGCAACCAAAGCTCTAAAAGGCTGAAAGGAAACATTAAAAGAAGCATCCATCAATGCTAACATCATACCCCCAAACACTATTGGAGAAATAATCTTAACAAATAGAGGTGCATTTGGCATTAGAAGCATTCCTAAAGCTGCGAAAAAAGACCCAGCAAGAATAAATGGGCCTCGTCTACCCAACTTTGTCCAAGTAAAATCAGACATTCCTCCAACAATTGGTTGCACAATCAAACCCATTATTGGTGCTGCTAACCAAAATAAAGATAAAGAATGTAAGTCAGCACCAAGGTCTGACAATATTCTACTAACATTGGCATTTTGAAGAGCGAAGCCAAACTGAACTCCTAAAAAACCAAAACTAACATTCCACATTTGCCAAAATGACAATTTAGGCTGTTTCATATAAAAATAAATTTTATGAAATTATTTAAAAGAATGTAATTTACAAAAAACTATTGCTACTCTATTAAATAAATTAGACAAAAAATGGATGCTACAAAATTGTAACATCCATCAACTAAAAAAATATTAAATAAGATTAATCTTCTTGGAAAAACTTATAAACTAAGCCAGCAAGAATAGCACCAACTATAGGTGCAACCCAAAATACCCAGAGCTCTGAAATAGCCCAATCACCAACAAATAAAGCAGGACCAGTACTACGTGCAGGATTAACTGACGTATTAGAAACAGGAATAGAGACTAAGTGAACCAAAGTTAAAGTTAAACCTATGGCCAAAGGAGCGAAACCTTTTGGTGCTCTATCATCAGTAGCACCTAATATCACCATCAAAAAGATAAATGTCAGAACTACTTCAGCTACAATAACAGCTAGTAAAGAGTATCCACCTGGCGAATGTGCACCATATCCGTTCGAGGCAAAGCCATCTGCTAATGAAAAGCCATCAGCTCCACTTGCGATTACATACAACACTCCAGAAGCTGCAATAGCTCCAAGAACTTGCGCCACAATATAGGGCCCTAGTTCGGAAGCAGAAAAACGACCACCCATCCAAAGTCCAACAGAAACAGCAGGGTTAAGATGTCCGCCAGAAATATGGCCAAAGGCATACACCCAAGTAATTACGGACAATCCAAAAGCAAAAGAAACGCCTAACAGGCCTATACCAACATCAGGAAAAGCGGCTGCTAAAACGGCACTACCAGTTCCTCCGAACACAAGCCAAAATGTACCTAGGAATTCTGCTCCTAGTTTTTTAGATAATGACATAAAAAATAATTTAGATTAGTTAAAAAAAATATTTTGTCGTTATGAATTAACATTAAACAACTAAGGTAGTAAATATTTTTGTACTAAAATAAATTAATGCTTCATTCGGCAGGTATTATACCAATTGCTTTATGAAATGACTTATTTAGTATTAAAGGCAACATGATAGATTACTACTCTAATACTTTTCACAATATGGCATAAAAAAAGAGGGCAAAGTGCCCTCCTTTAATATATTATTTGTGTTCTCTTAAAATTATAGAGAAGCCATGTGTTGAAGTAATTCAACAACTTTAGTAGAATAACCCATTTCGTTATCATACCAAGAAACAACTTTTACAAACTTATCGTTAAGAGCAATACCTGCAGCAGCATCAAAAGTAGATGTGTGAGTTTCGCCAACGAAATCCTGAGAAACAACAGCTTCTTCAGTATAAGCTAAAACACCTTTCATTGTAGTCTCAGAAGCTAATTTCATAGCAGCTTTGATTTCCTCGTAAGATGCACCTTTTTCTAACTTAACAGTTAAATCAACAACAGATACATCAGCAGTAGGTACACGGAAAGCCATACCAGTAAGAACTCCATTCAAAGAAGGAATTACTTTACCAACAGCTTTAGCAGCACCAGTTGAAGAAGGAATAATGTTATTTATAGCAGAACGTCCACCTCTCCAGTCTTTCATAGAAGGACCATCAACAGTTTTTTGAGTTGCTGTAGCAGCGTGTACAGTTGTCATAAGACCTTCAGTAATACCGAAGTTATCATGTAAAACCTTAGCTATAGGAGCTAAACAGTTAGTAGTACAAGAAGCATTTGATACGATAGTATCAGCAGCAGTAAGATCCATATGATTTACTCCCATAACAAACATTGGAGTATCATCTTTAGATGGAGCAGACATAACTACTTTCTTAGCACCAGCATCGATGTGAGCTTGAGCAGTTTCTTTTGTCAAGAAAATACCTGTAGACTCAACTACGTAATCAGCACCGATAGCATCCCACTTAAGATCAGCTGGATTTCTTTCAGCAGTAACACGAACAACGTTCCCGTTTACAACTAAATTACCATCTTTTACATCAACAGTTCCATCAAATCTTCCGTGTACTGAATCGTACTTCAACATGTAAGCCATGTAATCAACATCAATAAGATCATTAATTCCAACAACTTCTACATTACTATTCTTAGCAGCAGCACGAAATACTAATCTACCAATTCTTCCAAATCCGTTAATACCAACTTTGATTGTTCCCATTTTATATTTATTTATTAAATCTTAATTTTCTATTTTTCAATTACAAAGGTAAAAATAATTTATTAAGTGTACAACTCACACTTAAGATTATTATTAAACAGACATAATATCTGCTACTCTAAGCAATTCTCTGTTAATCTCGTTGTTTTCCTTGATAGCTTTCTGCAATGGAGTCATTTTAACTTTCCCACAAATTACACCAACCATAACATTACTTTTTCCATCAAGAAGTCCTTCTACTGCTGCCACACCAAGTCTACTTGCTAAAACTCTATCTACAACAGTTGGCGAGCCACCTCGCTGTATGTGTCCAAGCACAGAAACTTTAACTTCATATTCTTCGAAATGATCTTCAACGAACTCAGCTAATTCAAATACATTTTTACCACTTTTTTCTCCTTCAGCAACAATAACAATACTTGATGATTTTCCAGAACGAGAAGATGTTTTTAGTGATTCTATAAGTCTTTCTAAGCCTAAGTTCTCTTCAGGAATAAGAATTTCTTCAGCCCCACCAGCTATTCCAGTATTCAAAGCAATAAATCCAGCATCACGCCCCATTACCTCAATAAAGAATAATCTATTATGTGATGAAGCAGTATCGCGAATCTTATCAATAGCCTCCATAACAGTATTCATTGCAGTATCATAACCTAAAGTAAGATCACTACCATATATATCATTATCAATAGTTCCAGGGATACCAATTACTGGCACTCCAAATTCTTTTTGAAAAAGCATTGCTCCAGTAAAAGATCCATCTCCACCAATAACTACGAGAGAATCTAATCCATATTCCTTAAAATTATCGTAAGCCTTCTTTCTTCCCTCTTTAGTTTTAAACTCTAAAGAACGAGCCGATTTCAATATAGTTCCCCCACGATTGATAATATTACTCACTGAGCGAGCATTCAACGTTTCATACTGACCTTCGATAAGTCCTTGAAAGCCTTGCATAACACCAATACATTCAACATTATAATATGCACAGGTTCTAACTACCGATCTAATCGCAGCATTCATTCCGGGAGCATCTCCTCCTGATGTTAATACTCCTATTTTATTTATCTTTCCCATTAATAGCATTTGATATTTCTAATTAAACAAACGACAATAAGCTATGCTTTATTGTAATAATATAATCCTTATCGCTACCCCTTTTTATAAAGGGAAGCCAAAAATAATCTATTTTTTTGTCATTTCCACGTAGAATAAAGATTTCATGCAAAATTAATCTTTTTTTGAAAGTGTACAATAAACACTTTATTTTTTTATATTTACCAATATTACCGTAAGGCCTATGTATTGCATACAACAAACCTGATTGTAATATTAACATATCTATATTGTTATTATTTGAATAACGTTTTTTTTACATTTTTTTTTAATTGATTGAAAAATAAAAATATATTTGTACCAACCTATTTAGCATTTATATATGAGCGAACAAGTGCAATTAAACCTAGATATATCAGTAGACTGTGTAGTATTTGGTTTTCACGAAAACAAACTGCGAGTTTTATTAATTGAAAGAGAACAAAATTCTGATGAAAAAGGATGCGTGTATGCGCTACCTGGTGATTTAGTCTTTTCGCAAGAACATATAGACCATGCTGCAGAAAGGGTTCTATTTGAACTTACAAATTTAAAAGGTATATATCTCGAACAATTTCACACATTCGGAGACCCTAAAAGGGTTTCTACTGAGAAAGACCAAAAGTGGCTGAAATCAATCCGTAAGGATCCAAATGCTAGGGTAATAACTATTGCATACTTCTCATTAGTAAAAATGGAAGACTATGTTCCATCTCCTTCTTCATTTGCCGAAAGAGCCGAATGGAAAGATGTATCAGATATTCCACAATTAGCTTTTGACCATAATGCCATTTTAGATAAAGCTCTTGAAGTTCTTCGAAATAAAGTTGCAAATAATAAAATAGGGTTTGAACTGCTACCGGAAAAATTCACTCTTGGACAGCTACAACAACTATATGAAGTAATTCTAGACAAGCAACTAGACAAACGCAATTTTAGAAAATCTATTAAGAAGATTGACACTATAAAGGCTTTAGAAGAAAAGCAAAAAGGAGTACTACATAAGCCTGCCCAGTTATTTACTTATATAGGATAAAAAAAACATATATTACTGTCTGTGGCTGTATAAAAAAGTTCATTCTAGATCATCGCCGTCGTAGTAGAAAAATCTGAAAATGCAATATTTCAACACAAGATACTTCTACTACAATTAATGATGACTTGGTTTACACCTTTGATACAGCCATATTTTTATTATTTTTGTATTTTATTCTCCAATATATTTCTTTTACAAATGATAGAGAAAGACACCTATAATTGTATAATTGAACCTGAAACTGAATCTTTATTCAAAGATAGAGGCTCTAAATTTGTAGGATATTCTTTTTATATTGAGAATGAACACGAGGTAAAAGAGAAACTAGAAATAGTAAAAAAGAAACATCACGCAGCACGTCATCATTGCTATGCATACAGATTTGGCACTGAAAGTATAACTTTCAGGTCTAATGATGACGGTGAACCTTCACACTCTGCTGGCGACCCTATCCTCGGACAAATAATAGCTAAAGACTTAACTAATGTTATTGTAATTGTTGTTAGATACTTTGGAGGTGTAAAACTCGGAGTTGGGGGACTAATACAAGCGTATAAAACTGCGGCTAAAGAAATCTTAGACGAATGCGAGATAGTCACAAACACAATTAATAAAACCTTTTTAGTAACATTAGAATACCCTGAATTAAACCAACTCATGAGGTTTGTTAAAGAACACAAGCTAAATATCATCGAACAAAAGATGGAGCTTAATTGTGAAATTAAACTTTCTATACGTCTAAAAGATGTTGATAGTACATTTGAAAAACTATCTAAGATGCACAAATTGAAGACTAAGATTATATAAAGCTATATATAAACATGAAAGACAACTATAGTATTTTATTCATGAAAAAATCATTTCTGTTTTTATTAATGATTTCAGTGCATTTCAGCTATGCTCAAAATTACGACACATATATAAGTCAAAGAAAATCTAATTTGAAGTTTATTGATAATTCAATTCATAATAAAAAGACAACTAGCGACTATAAATTATTAAACAGTAAAAAATTCTTTGGAAAGCAATTTAAAGAAGAGAAAAAAACTAAGAGATTTTCACTTCTAAATCAGACTTATAATAATATTAATATTTTTACTGCCACATTAAAGATAAATTACGATCAAGAAGGGAGCATTATTTTATATAACGACAATTCAATAAATATTGACTTAGTAAGCGACGGAGAATTTCCTAAACAAGAATTAGTTCCAAGCTATTCAAACATCAGCAAAAAATATATTTTAGAAAGTTCTAAAAACTACTTTCCAATTTCTGAGTCTGAAATCATTCCAACTTTAAAATTGTACTATAAAATTGGACAAGAAACATTTATTGTAGTATTTAATTCGGATTATAAAATTATTTACCGAAAATCTCTCTCTTTAGACAAGACAACAATACCCACTAAAAGTGCGAATGCATCAGTTTTCATGCCAGACCCAATTACAACTGCTCAAGTTGTGTATGGAGGTAATATTGCACACAACGAGGGAACGAGCAACTCCGAAATAGAAGCTCAGCAGGTTGATATACTTATTGAATGCAAACACGAAAATGGAATTTACTACTTAGAAAACGACCATGTTAAAATATTTGATTTTTCAGCTCCTCGCTGGGATGTAGTTACTAGCACTGATGGAAACTTCAACTTCAACAGATCTCAGGTCGGCTTTCAGCAAGTAAATGCTTTCTATCACATATCTTCAATCAAAGAACAAATTAACTTATACGGTTTCACAGATGCTGTTGATTATCAGATTAAGGTTGATGCTGATGGAGAAAATGGAGATGACAATTCGCACTTCCACCCTTCTACACCAGAATCAAGAAGCACCTTAGAGTTTGGAGCGTATATTAATGGTAAAACCGAACATATTCCCGATGCCGAAGATGCAGAAGTTGTTGTACACGAATACACACATGCTATAATCAATTCTTATAGCAACAGACGAAATACAAACGAAAGGAGATGTCTTGAAGAAGCTATGGCTGATTATGTTGCTGTTTCATATGCAACAGGTATTAGCGCATACAATTGGGAGAAAATTTTTAAATGGGACGGTAACGAATCATGGAATGGCCGAAAAGCAACTTCCGACAAATGCTACAGCAACTTACACTTCAGTAACAACCCATATGATCACAGCGATATTTGGATTGCTCCTCTAATGGATCTGTTTTTTTCTATCGGGAAAGAGACAACAGACAAGCTAGTACTAAACACTATAACAGCATTAGACGGGAATACTACGATGGAGCAAGCAGCTTTGATCATGTTAAAAATGGATAGCACAAATAACAATCATAAAAATTCTACTGAAATTTTTGAAACCTTTAAGAAATATTGCATTCTAAATGACGGACACCTAAGCAATGATAATATAGAATTGTCTTCATTTAAAATCATCAATTCAAAAAGTTTTGCAAATGGAGGAGAACTAATTATTGATTTCGGCAAATCGTTTACCGGAGATATTAAAATTTATAGTACTGTTGGCTATATAATTTTTCAAACGAAGGTTTTAGACAGTAGAACTTTAGAACTTAATTCTCAATATTTTGATTCTGGCATATATTTAATCAATATACAAAATGAGAATACAGACATCACGTCAAAAATCATTAAACACTAGTCTTTTAAGCACTTACAAAAAGGGGTATATATTCTAACGGTAAGCGTATTTATATTGACTCTAAACCAAAACATTTACTTCTCTAAAAAAGAATTTAATTCTTATAATTAGACTTTACACATCAAGTATATATAAACCAATACATGCGACAAAAACACCTCTGACTTGTAAGGTGAATACTACGAGCTGAAACTCCCATTATTCTACAAACAATAACGGTAAAGTATCAAACATTACACGCTTACCTTCCTAATTTGGGATATACTCACATAACACGAATTTTAACTAATTTATCACCTGTTCAAGCAGTTAATTCATCCAGTGATTATAAAGTCGTCAGCCTCATAATGCAAATTGGTGAGAAATGAAAAAATATTCACATTTATATTTTATGACTTTTACCATAAACTTAATACTATGCACTAATTTTTAAATGTACAAAACACGTCAACCCCAGTATTAACAGGGATTAAAAGCGATCTGCACAAAAAACAATCAAGAAAATACAATGCATTGGTTTCCAAATACTAAGAATTATAATTTGGAAAAAATATAGAGAATAATTCTATTTCAGATATTAACCCGTTTGAATATGAAACTTTATTTTTAAAAAATCAATAGCAAATCGACTTTTTTTTTAACTATTTAATTCACATATTTGTCAAACAGAAGGGGAACACATATTCTCAAATTTGAACATATTTCTGAATTTGAGAATTACTACTAATTATAAGTGAAGATTTGTTAATTTAAATGGAAAAAACCGCTAAATCCGTATGGGATAGTTGTCTAAAGTTTGTACGCGACAATGTTGAAGAGCAGGTGTATAATACATGGTTTAGACCAATACTTCCAGTAAAGCTTTCTGAAGCAGAACTTACTATTCAAGTTCCTTCAAAATTCTTTTACGAGTGGCTTGAAGAACATTATGTTAAGCTACTAAAAAGTGCCATTCTTAGAGATTTAGGAAAGGACGCAAAACTTCGTTACAGTATTGTTATGGCTAATAACTATGACAATCAAAAACCAGCTACTATTAACGTACCGAGTTCTAATCGCACAAGACCAATACAACAGCAATCATTTAATATGCCTGCTAAGCAGATGGGTGAGATAAATGGAATAGTTAATCCATTTGCATTACCTGGACTGCGTAGAGTAAAAGTTGACTCTCAACTTAATCCAAACTATTCATTTGATAATTTTGTTGTTGGAGAATCTAATAGATTAGCAAAGTCTGCAGGAAATGCTGTATCAAAGAATCCTGGAGGTACCGCTTTCAACCCATTATTTATGTATGGAGGTGTTGGAAATGGCAAAACTCACCTTGCTCATGCAATCGGAGTTGAAATAAAAGAACTTTATCCAGAGAAGACTGTTTTATTTGTTTCTGCCGAGAAATTTACTCAACAATTTACAGAAGCTGCGTATAAAAACAACCGTAACGATTTTACTAACTTCTATCAAATGATAGACGTATTGATCATCGATGATGTTCAGTTTTTCTCTAGCAAAGAGAAAACACAAAATGCTTTCTTCCAGATCTTTAATCACTTGCACCAAAAAGGTAAGCAACTTATTCTCACATCAGATAAGGCACCTGTAGACATGCAAGGATTTGAAAACAGATTACTTTCTAGATTCAAGTGGGGCTTATCAGCAGAGATAAGTGTACCTGACTACGAAACTAGACTAGAGATCATTAAATCTAAAAATGATTTAGATGGAACTGTGATGCCTGATGATGTTGTTGAATTTCTTGCTAGGAATATCACAACAAACATCAGAGAGCTAGAAGGAGCTTTAATATCCTTACTTGCTCATGCCTCATTTAGTCGTGAGGGCTTAAACCTTGATCTTGCCAAGAAAGTAATAAAGAAGTTTGTTAAAAATTCGACAAAAGAGATTTCAATAGATTACATACAGAAAGTTGTTTGTAATTATTTCTCGATGGATATTGATATATTACAATCTAAATCAAGAAAAAGAAATGTTGTTCAAGCACGGCAATTAGCAATGTTTTTCGCCAAGAGATTTACAAAAGCTTCGTTAGCCACTATAGGTACTCAAATTGGAAAACGAGACCACGCTACAGTACTGCATGCATGTAAAACTGTTGGAAATTTATCTGAAACAGATAGACAATTCAAAATATACGTTGAAGAGCTAGATAAAAAACTATCTTCGATGCATTAAAGTAAAGGCTGATTCAAATTTGAATCAGCCTTTGTTTTTTCTACTCCTATTTTTCTTCAAAAAAAAAGCGCCATAAAAATGAATTATGACGCATATAATTTCTTCCTTAAAATATTGAACTACTCTCTAACAACAAGTCTAAATCCTTCACCGTGCAGATTAATAATTTCAACATTATCATCGCTTTGTAAATACTTTCTAAGTTTAGCAACATAAACGTCCATACTTCTAGATGTAAAATAGTTGTCATCTTTCCATATTCTTGTTAATGCAAGCTCTCTCGGCATCAAGTCATTTAAATAAATGCACATTAGCTTAAGTAATTCGTTTTCTTTTGGAGATAGCTTTTTTGTTTCTTCATTGATTGTTAGAAATCTCAATTTTGAATTAAAATCATAATTTCCAATCTTAAACTCGAACTGTTGATATTTATTATCCTCAGTATTTACTTTCCTATTTAAAATTGCCTTGATTTTGTAAAGCAACACTTCAGAATCAAATGGCTTATTAACATAATCATCGGCACCTACTTGATAACCTTTAACTACATCCTCTTTCATCGATTTAGCTGTTAAAAAAACAATTGGCATATTCGGGTTTAACTCCTTAATTTCTTTTGCCAAAGTAAAACCATCCTTATAAGGCATCATGACATCTAAAATAGACAAGTCGTATTCCCCACTTTTAAACTTAACCAAACCGTCATTTCCATCAACAGCATGTGTTACATCAAAGTCATTAAGCTCTAAGTAATCTTTCAATACTGTCCCAAAATTCGGATCATCTTCTACCAATAATAGTCTACTTTTCTTACTCATGCTATTTTTTTTCATTTTACTATATTAGAAAACTATACAAGCTCGTATAAGTATTTCACTTTACTTTTAACAGTCCTTAAATATAAAATAAATAATAGTAATATAACACATTCACTATCATACATTTTCATACAAAGGCAGGCTTACTTTAAACGCACTACCTTTCCCTTTGGAACTAGTTACGCTTACAAGTCCATCATGCGCATCAACAATCAATTTCACGTATGCAAGCCCCAAGCCTTGACCCTTTATATTATGGACATTACCTCGTGAAACTCTAAAAAATTTATCGAAAACTTTAGACTGAGCAGATTTACTAATTCCAATACCTTTGTCTCGAACCTCAACAATTACATTATTTCCCTCGTTATATGTTAAAACATTAATTTGTGGAGTTTCAAGTGAATATTTATTTGCATTATCTAACATATTAACAAGTATATTACTAATATGCAACACATCCACAAATACTATATCTCTGTCAGCATCTAAATCGAACTCAATTGTACCACCCCTGTCTTCTACTATTATTAACAAATGCTCTATAGCTTCCTCTACTAACTCATTAAAGCTTGCCTCCTCCTGTGACAACTCTAACGAATTTCGATCTAACCTAGATATCCTCAACACATTCTCTATTTGTTGATGCATTCTTTTATTCTCGTCCTTTATCACATTTGCATAATAAATGATCTTCTCAGTGTTTGACAATATTTTAGGATTCTTAATTGCATCAATAGCTAAACTAATTGTCGCTATAGGAGTTTTAAGCTCATGGGTCATATTATTAATGAAATCCGTTTTGACTTGAGAAGTTTTCCTATGTCTGAAAATCAAATATAGAGCGCCAGCATATGTAAATACAATTATTAAGGTAAAAATAACAGAGAAAAATAGCATCCATCTCATTGTAGATAAAACAAAATCTCTTTTCTCAGGAAACTGAACGTAAAGCTCATATATAGACTCTCCAAACTTATCGCTAAAAATGGGTACCACATACTCACTACCAGTCTGCTTAAACCTTCTCGTGTACACTGGGGTTGTTAAGCCATTACTCATAATGGCATATTCAAAGCGAGTTCTGATATTGTTATTAGAAAGATGGATAGAGAGTAATCTCTCAAGAGTCTCTTTTTTAACTCTTTTCCTAATAGAAATCTTATTTCCATGCTCCAAATACTTTTCTTCTAATAATGCAAGCTGAAAAACACTGATGCTATCACTATCATTGAACGATTTTAGAAAATCATATTTAATTTTTTGACTATTATTTTGCCGACTTCTGTCTTTAGAATTAATTACAGATGTAATATTGATAGCTCTAATAGAGTCCTCATGACTAATAACAAAATCGAAATTTAAAAATTCAGCATCTACAGCTAATCTTTTCTTATCAATAATCGAAGACTTATTCTGATGTTCAATTCCTCTTAATAATTCCTCACTCGTGCTTTTATTATTCTTCGAAAATCTAGATTGGCTATATCTCTCAGCAAAATTTTTAACATCTATCAACTTAAGATCGCTTGAAACAGCAATTAATGATTGAGTAATCATCTGTGAAAATTGCTTCTCCTTTACCTTTATCGACTCGGTAATCCAATACACTTGCAAACCTATGATCCCCGTGAGAGAAAGGCTCATCAAAATAATTAATGCTATGTATATTCTTTTAGTCATCTTCTATTAACAATAAAACTAACATATAAACTTGATAGTCACTAATAAACAACCACTCCTAAAAGCGATAAATTCATAATTTACTTGTGGTAATATAATTGATACATAAATGATAAAAAAAAGAAAACTATCCCTTTTCATCTTCTAAAGCTAGTAACTTAATATATAGTTCTTCAACTTTTATATCTAATCTATCATAATCAGGGCTAACAAATACTATATCTGCTTTTGAATTTCGCTGACTATCAGTCCATTGATTATTAATCCTAGCGACTACATCATTCCTATTTACTCCATCTCTTTTTATAACCCTCGAGATTCTCTCTTCTAAATCAGCACTTATGCTAATATTAACATCACACGTTTTATATGCTCCTGACTCAAATAGAATTGCGGCTTCCTTTATTACAATTTTACCATTTTGCTTGCTGACCCATTTATCGAAATCTTTTGCTACTATAGGATGTACAATTGAATTAAGAATCTTCAATTTTTCCTTATCTGAAAAGACTATACTAGATAAATATTTTCGATTCAAACCTTCGTTTATATAAACCTCTTTACCGAACTCATCAATCAACCTATCTCTCAACTCACTTGAGTTCACCATCAAACTCTTAGCCCTATCATCAGTGTAGTAAATTAAAGCACCAAATTCCGACAATTTACGAGCAACAGTACTCTTTCCACTTCCTATTCCGCCTGTGAGTCCAACTACTAACATTTTTACATATTATTATATTAAAATAAACACTTATTGAATCTTTCTAAGAAGAAACTCAACATCCAAAGGGCTCACCCTTATCAAATCAACTTTATCTGATAGAACATTTATCTTTAGAGGTATAGTCTGTGTATTGCCATCTTTGAGGTGGTTATAATCTGCAATTACTTCGAAAGAAGTTTTATTAATCGATTTGAAATCACTTAAACCTGTGTTAAAAGTTATAGCTACATTATCAGGAAAAGTCTTCAAAAGAAACCCCGTAGGAACATTTTCTACAACAACTGGAACTGAAATTGTATTCTGTGTAAATTTTTCTACATCAACTTGTACTTTTAGGGTCTTAGAGGAAAGCTTAATTCTACTATCATCGAACTTTTTTAACCTAACAGTACGTAAACTACTTTCTCTAACGTTTTTCATTTCTAACAATTTAGTCTCAACAAAATTAATATCTGACACTATCGAAGAAGGTCCGCTGACTGTTATAGAATCTTGAGAAAGCTTTATTGGTGATCTAAACTTGAACGAATTTGCTAACTCTATCTTAGAATTTAATTTAACTACAACTCTTTTTTCAAGTTTTTTTGAGAAATCAAAATAGATAGTATCTGGACCTATGAGCTCAATACTTACTCCCGAAGGGAACTGCTGTTTTATTAAACTTATCTGTTCTTCCGGTCTAATATAATATTGACTTTTATTGCTTTTTTTTATCCTACTAAGATCTATCTCCACATCCTTATCTACAATAGCATAGTTTAACAATTGAAACCCATTTGTCATAACATCAATTGAAATCTTTGATTTTTCAATTTTACCAAACGCCAAATTATTAGGTATAGAAACATACTCAACGGTAAAGTCTCTAGGAACAGTATACGTTTTTGAAAACTTAATCAAAAACCAAAAAAAAGTTGAAGCTAAAACAAAAACAAAAAACACTCTATAATTACGGCCATCGCCATAACTTATAATAGATTCTATTAATTCTTTAAAGCTATTTTTCATTGTTATAATTTTGAAAAGAATAAGATAACATAACAAATATCTCTCATTGTTTAGTTTAATCCTAATAAAAAAGCCCCCAATTATGGAGGCTTAAAGCAATTTACTTTTAAGTAATATTATTTTTTTTCAGCAGGAGCAGCATAACTCGCAGCTGTTAACTCTTGTGAAATTGCAGAACGCTCAAATTTTATTCTTCCAGCTCCAGTTTCTATTACACAAGTTGTTTCGTTGATATCAGCAATCTTGCCGTGTATACCACTAGTTGTAACTACTTTATCTCCTTTATTAATGCCTCCTTGAAACTTCTTCTCAACCTTTTGCTTTTTTACTTGAGGTCTAATCATGAAGAAATAGATTACTGCAAACATTAAAACAAGCATTAATATAGAGTTCCATTGACCTGCATCAGCTTGTAAAAAAATTGTATTCATTATATTCGTTATTGTTTATTACTTATTTTTTTGGCAACATTTGCCGATATATATACTAACTCTCTCCCTTCTTCAGTATTAGTAGTTAACGTAACTCTTTTCTTCTGCTTTCCAGGCTTGCGATTAGAATTAAACTTTACTGATATTTCACCTTCTTCTCCTGGCAAAATTGGTTTGTCTGTGTATTTAGGAACCGTACAACCACAACTTGCTCTCGCATTCATGATAATCAAAGCTACTTTTCCTTCATTTTTAAACTTAAAAACCGTTTCTACAATGTCTCCTTCATTAATGTCTCCAAAATTATGCTCTGTGCTTTCGAAGGTCATAGTAGGAAAACCTTTCTTATCAGCATTTGCTTTAATATTTTCAACGTTTTCCTTTTTTACTTTATCAGAAGCATTGTCGCCACATGAAGAAAGCATAATTGCCCCAGATAGTAAAAGGGCTAATCTCAAGTGTTTCATAATCGTTATCTTTGGATTTAAATATGTTTCAAAGATAAAATATCTTTGATTATTACGTCAACAAATATATATCTTTTACAAACATTCATACAAAAAAATTATACTAATCCTCTGCCAGATTTATTAATTACACCTTCAGCATCTAAATCACGCCAAAGCTTATCCAAAACACCATTGATAAACACTCTACTTTTAGGTGTAGAGAAATCTTTAGATATCTCTAAATACTCATTTATTGTAACTTTAGTTGGTATAGAAGGAAAATACAAAAATTCGCTCACCCCCATTTCCATCAAAATTAAATCTAATTGAGCAATACGATCAGCATCCCATCCAGGTGTCTTATCAGATATTAACTTCTTAGACTTATCAGAGTTAAGAATGGTTTTATTGAAAAGGTCTATAGCAAATTGCTTGTCCTCATTATCTTTATAAAGAGACATTAAATGTTGATCATCTTCCGAATCTTCAAAAATAAGAGTCAGAGATTTTACAACCATACTATTAGCAACAGCAAGATCAGCAATCCAAGAAAGGCTTTCACTTTCTAAAAACTCATGCAACTTTTCGTTTGGAGCAATAATCTCTCTATAAACGTCAATTATGAAATTTTTATCAGACTTAAAGCGAGGAGAATCTTTTGCAATATGCTTAGCGTAAAGATCGCTTTCTTTTATTTCTTTCAGTAGAATTTGTAAATATTCATCATGGTTTTTCCAACCAATTCTTCTATCTTCCAAGTACTGCTGTAGCACAGTATTTGCAGCTAATTTTGCTACAAACTTATTACTGGCAAACTTCTGATTTGGGAGTAATTCATCATCAGGTCGAGACAATCTACTCTTCCTTTTATCAAGAAGATTATTATCCCAATCAACAACTTCTACCACTAAATCTAATAGTAAAAGGTACAAATCAAATATGTCATCAATACTCTTTAACATATTTTTTTGCTCAATATCTATTCTGTCATTTCCGGATTGAACAAAGGCGTAAACTGATTGCATCACTTTTGCCCTGATATGTCTTCTTGTAAGCATAAAAAAGAACGAATTTAAATCTTAAAATATTTTGAAGTGCAAAGATAAGTATTATTAAATAATTAATTTTTTATTTTATTGTATTTTATTAGTTATCCATATCAAAGTCAATTATTTTTGATAAAGAGTAAATACTCGACGATAAAGTTTATTTTTAAGCACGAAAACTATAAAATTGAAAGTTCTAAAATCTCATATAGTACCTAATTTAGAAAATGATTCAAGATTGCTAGACTATTGTTTAGATATTTTCCGAGATTTCATACTTTCTAAATCAATGCTGAAGAAGAAAATAAAAAAAGGAGCAATAAAACTTAATGGTAAAGATACTAATGGATCTGAATGGCTAAAAGAAGGTCAAGAAATTACACTTTTACAGATCGAAGAAAATCCTCCAATGCCATTTAATCTAGATTTAGATATAGTCTTTGAAGATGAACAGCTAGCAGTTATTGTTAAACCTGCTGGTATTGTTGTCAGCGGAAATCAATATAGAACAATAGTAAATGCTATTCAATACAATATAAAAAAATCTACCTTAGTTGATGCTCTTCCTTGGCCTCGCCCAATACATCGCCTCGACATGCAAACTAGCGGCCTACTAATAGTTGCTAAAACTCAACTCGCAGCTGTAGAACTTGGGAAACAGTTAGAAAATAAAACTCTTAGAAAAAGGTATAGAGCAATTGTAATGAATAAGGCTCCAGAAAAGGCAAGCTACACATCAGATATTGATGGATTTAAATCACATACTGAATTAGTTTGCATAGAAACAACAAAATCAATAAAGAGCAATTACCTATCTCTTGTCGACTTGCACCCTCACACTGGCAGAACACATCAGCTCCGAATTCATTGTTCCCAAAACCACCTACCTATACTTGGCGATAAACTATACGGGCCAAAAGAAAATACAAAACTCCACAAAGGACTATTTCTTTCTGCTGTAGAAATTTCTTTTATTCATCCAAAAAGCAAAACCGAAGTAAACCTCAGCATTGAACAACCTAAAAAATTTGACACACTACTAGAAAGAGAAAAAATCATGTGGCAAAAAAAGTTAAAAGGCTAAACTATTCACTCCAAAATAAATAATATACTTTATCACTAAATTCAATTACTTTTACACAAATTTTAATTTCGATAATATGGCACCAAAAGCTAAAAAAATATATAAAGAACTTGAGAAGTTCGGTGATGTGAGAATAGACAACTACTATTGGTTGAACGACAGAGAAAATCCTGAAGTTATAGATTACTTGAACGCCGAAAATGATTACTTGAAATCTAAGACAAAGCACACTGAAAAATTTCAAGAAGACCTTTTCGAAGAAATGAAAAGTAGAATTAAGGAGGATGATGAATCTGTACCTTACAAAAAGGATGGCTATTTCTATTTAACTCAATTCAAAAAAGGTAAAGAATATCCTGTTTATTTAAGAAGAAAAGGAAACTTAGAAGCCGAAGACGATATCATGTTTGATGTTAACGAAATGGCTGAAGGCTTTTCATATTATCAGCTTGGAGGTATTTCAATCAGCACAAGTAATCAGATTGCAGCTTATGGCATAGACACAGTTAGTAGAAGAATTTACACTCTGAGATTCAAAAACTTAGAAACTGGAGAATTGTTTGATGATGTAATTGAAAACACTACTGGAGGCTGCACATGGGCTAATGATAATAAGACCGTTTTTTATACACGTAAAGATCCACAAACACTTCGTTCTCATAAGATATATAAGCATATTTTAGGAACAGAATCGTCTGAAGATATAGAAATATATAGTGAAGACGATGATACCTTCAACACTTTTGTATACAAAACTAAATCAAAAAAATTCTTAGTTATTGGGTCATCTCATACAGTTTCTAGCGAGTACAGAATTCTCGAAGCAGATAACCCACACGGAGAATTCAGAATATTCCAGAAACGCGAAAGAGACTTAGAGTATGGTTTCGGTCATTATAATGGACAGTTTTTTATACATACAAACTTAGATGCAATAAACTTTCGCTTGATGAAAACTAGTGAAGGTAAAACCGAAAAAGAACACTGGCAAGAATTCATTCCTCATAGAGAAGATGTTATGCTTGAAGGTTTAGATATTTTTAAAAACTATTTCGTTCTTGAAGAAAGAGAAAATGGACTTAACAAAATAAGGATCAAATCTTGGGACGGACATATAGACTACTATCTACCATTCGAAGAAGAAGCCTATTCAGCCGGTACTGGATCTAACCCCGATTTCGACTCTGAAATTTTGCGTTATGGCTATAATTCTTTAACAACTCCTTCGTCTGTTATTGATTTCAACATGAAAACAAAGGAGCAAAAGGTAATGAAAGAACAAGAGGTTCTTGGCGATTTCGACAAAAGCGAATACTCATCAGAACGTCTATGGGCTACTGCAGACGATGGCACTAAGGTTCCGGTAACAATGGTGTATAAAAAAGGAATGAAGAAGGATGGAAAAAGTCCGCTTTTACTATATGCTTATGGATCATATGGACACACTATTGATCCTTACTTCTCATCCATCCGACTTAGCTTATTAGATAGAGGTTTTACTTACGCAATTGCCCATATCAGAGGAGGACAATATTTAGGTAGACCATGGTATGAAGATGGTAAAATGCTCAATAAAAAAAATACTTTCACCGACTTTGTCAATGTTGGCGAGTTTCTGATTAATGAAAAATACACTTCATCTAAACACTTATATGCTATGGGTGGTTCTGCTGGAGGACTACTGATGGGTGCAGTTATTAATATGAAACCTGAAATATTTAACGGAGCTATTTCTGCTGTACCATTTGTTGATGTTGTTACAACAATGCTAGATGATAGCATCCCTCTAACTACTGGCGAATACGATGAGTGGGGAAATCCGAATATAAAAGAATATTACGAGTATATGAAATCTTACTCTCCATATGATAATGTTGAGAAAAAAGCCTACCCAAATATGCTAATAACAACAGGACTTCACGACTCACAAGTACAGTATTGGGAACCCGCAAAATGGATTGCAAAACTTCGAGAATTAAAAACTGACAATAATTTACTTATTATGCACACAAACATGGAGACCGGACATGGAGGTGCATCTGGAAGGTTTGAGTCTTTAAAAGAAGTTGCTTTAGAATATGCTTTCTTACTAGACCTAGAAGGCATTAAAGAATAATTTTTCCTTTGTAAAAAAAAAGAGACTGTCTCAAAATAACAATTTTCAGACTTTTGATTCAGTCTCTATATGCCGTACTAGATTTAATACAAAAATCCAAATAACCAAAGAGGAATTACATTTCCATATCCTTGCTCGATATTGTCTTTTACTAAAAAGGAATTTTTCACATTTTTTATCTGTGACTTATCTTTATTCCTTCCACCAACTTCAAATGTATATTTTTCATCAACAACAAAATCAGCTCTCGAAGCTATTGTTAATTGATGACTAATACTAAGTTGATTTGCGAAGAAAGTTTCTCTCATCGCTCCAACATCTACTCTATCCTTAGAATATGCGTACATCAAATTTGTATTTCTGACAAAGATTTTATCAGGCTTAGTAAGCACTCCAATCCCAATTGCATCTTTATGCAATGGTATCAATAGCTCTGCCTCCTCTAAATGCTGTATCGCTTTGATAAGAGTAGGTCTCGACAAACCGAGCCTCTCGCTAATCTTACTTATATTGGGAGTGAATGGCAAGCTTGTAGACACCATATATTGAAACTTCTTTAATTTAGGAACGAATGAGTAATCAAAACCCTTTATTCCAATTAAATCAACTTCAATTATTAAGTTAATTGTGTGAATAACTTTCTGCCAATAATCCTCTACACCTTCAATAAAGTAGGGATAACATCCGTATTTTTTATAATTAGAGAACTCTTGTATCGGCTTTATTCTAGATAGTAGCTCCTCGGAAATGTTCTCATGATTTGTTAGTATATCTTCTAAAGAATAGCTGGGTAATTTTACTCCAGAGTTTAACTCTATATACTCTCTTAGTGATAATTCCTCTAATCTATAACTCACTGCCCTCCTACTTAAATCAGACTCAGCTTTATAAATGTCTAAAATAGATGACGCCGTGATTACCAAATGCAGATCAGAAAAACTATCATAAACAAATTTCACCTCGCTAGACCAATTTCCATATTTATGCACTTCATCAAGAAATAGATACCTTCCTCCATTATTATGAAAATCTTCTACCAAATCAACTATTGAGTGATTATAGAAGTATGGATTCTCCATGGATACGTAGAGAGCTTTCCCATCTAATGACAAACTTTCTTTTATATGTTGATATATTAATGTTGTTTTACCAACACCTCTTGATCCTGTAATTGAAATTAATCGGTTGTCCCAATTAATTATATCTAGCAAATACCTCCTAAATTTCATAGACGTATTCTTCAATCTCCTTCGCGAATCTATGTATAAGCTATCCATATTGATATTATTAGACAACAAATATACGATATTTTGTTAAGTCTATTTTACAATAAACCAATAGATTGTTAAATCTATTTTACAATATGATTAAAATAATGATATTCCAATAATACAAATTATGCAATTATTGTTAATTACAAATAACATTTTTAGTTATTTATGTTATTTACAATTAACAAAATATATAATAATTCATAGAATATTAAAGTATCAAAACATACTTTAATATAATTAAATCATCAAAAAATTACTTTACCAAAATACATCAGCATTTATTCAAATTCCTTAATATTGCTATACATATAATTTAACATACATAACATGAAAAAAATACTTGGGGCTATACTTCTTTCAGCCTTCACACTAACGATTAATGCTCAGGAAAAAGAGACAGAATACAAGTTTAATTCTATTGTCAATCTAGATGCAACAGTAATAAAAAGCCAAGGAAGAACGGGGACTTGCTGGAGTTTCTCTACTTCTTCATTTTTAGAATCCGAAATTTTAAGAATCACAGGTAAAACAATTGATTTATCAGAGATGTATAATGCTAGAATAGCTTATCCGCAAAAAGCAAAAAACTACATCGGCAGATCTGGCAAGGCCCAATTCAGTGAAGGAGGATTAAATCACGATGTAATGACAATAATCAAACAAGATGGTTTAGTTCCTGAAGACGCATATGCTGGTAAATTAGTAAACAAAGATAGATACGACCATGCTGAACTTTCATATATTCTTGAAACATACTTGAATGCTATCTTAGAGAAAAAAGGTGGAACAATATCTCCAGTATGGGAAAATGGTTTCGAAGGGATCTTAGATGCATATTTAGGTGAAGTACCTGAGGAATTTAAGTTTGAAGGTAAAGAATACTCTCCAGAATCATTTAGAGATGCTATGAAAATTAATCCAGATGATTATATCCAATTTACCTCATTTCAGGCTTATCCGTACAACTCAAAAGTTATTCTAAACATACCTGATAACTGGTCTAATGGCTCATATTATAATTTAGAATTAAACGAATACGAGGACTTAGTTATCAACGCTCTTAAAAATGGCTATACTGTTGCCATTGACTCTGATGTTTCTGAAAAAACATTCTCTTCGAAATACGGCATGGCCATTGTTCCAGCAACTGATATAAATACGATGAGCAATGAAGACAAGTCTAAACTATTTAAGGAGCCTGTAGAAGAAATGATAATTACTCCAGAATTACGCCAACAAGAGTTTTATAACGGAAACACTACTGACGATCACTTAATGCATATTACAGGATTATTGAAAGACCAAAATGGAACTATGTATTTTAAAGTTAAAAACTCATGGGGTACAAATGGGCAAGGACACGAAGGAAATGTTTATTTCTCTGAAGCATTCTTTAAGCTGAAATCAATTTCCGTAATGATGCACAAAGATGCTGTACAAAAAAAGCTTAAAAAGAAGTTGGGGATAAAGTAGAATTTGAATTATATATATAATGGGGCTAAACACCACT
>JAGLEB010000028.1 GCA_023145275.1 Flavobacteriales bacterium
CAAAAAATGAAAAAACAAACTAAAAATGGAATAACGTAATCAACTGACAATACTCTCTTTAATTTAATCGTATTTATTTATAGTATTGATTATTAGATGTCGTTCTTAAGTGCGAAACTTTAGTTAACTTTATAATATGAAGATTTGGCAATTTATAAAATCGAAACTCAATAAAAACCAACAAGTAGTTGTAATGGTTGTCATAGAGAGCAATGGTAGCAGTCCTGGCCGTATGGGGTTTAAAATGGCAGTTTCCGAAGACAAAGAACTATCAGGATCGGTAGGTGGTGGAGCTATGGAATACTCTCTTGTTGAGATGTCAAAAAAACTTTTCAATAATTTTTCTCACCCTTTTTTAATTGAAAAAGAACACGGGTCAGACGATACGAAAAAATCATCGGGAATGTTATGTTCAGGGAGTCAAAAAATTGCTTTTTATCTACTTGATGATATTTACAAAAAAATGGTGGATGAGATATTGAACAAAGGAGAAGGACAACTTTTGTTTAGTGAAAACAGTATTGATTTCAATACTGTTTCAAAACTACAAGGAAGTAAGATAGAATCTAAAATAAAATGGCTTTACGTTGAAGAAGTTGGTTTTAAAGAGCATCTTGTAATATTTGGAGCAGGTCATGTAAGCTTGGAATTAAGTAAGTTATTCATAGGCTTGGATTTCCATATTAGTTTGTACGACAATAGAAATGCGAACCTTTCTACCTTTAAAAATAACACTTATGCCCATCAAAGAAAAATAATAAACTACAACGATGTTGCCGCTCACATCCCAGATAAAGTTTATGCTGTAATAATGACCTTCGCACACAAAGACGATAGCAAGATTTTAGAGCAATTGTTAGGTAAGAATTTAAAATACTTGGGAATGATGGGAAGTCCTGAAAAGGTTAAAACCATATTTGAAGAATTACTAAAAAAAGAAGTGCCTGCAAAGTTGCTCGAAACAGTGGATGCCCCAATAGGATTACCAATAAACAGTCACACGCCAGCAGAGATATCTATTAGTATTGCGGCAAAAATTATCAGCATAAAAAACAGATAGAAGTGCCCCCACCAGGACTCGAACCTGGATCTACGGTTTAGGAAACCGCTATTCTATCCCTTGAACTATGGGGGCGTCATTTTTTAGAGTTGCAAACTTAAAAACATTTTTGATAAATACGGTAAATTATCTCTTAAAATAATCGTTAATATCATGTGTAATTACATGTTCGTCAGTAATTAAATACACTTGTCAAAACAATTCTTTCAAAGTGTAATTTTATGTGCACTTTTGTATTAGAAATCAAGCACATATTGATTTCTAAACTTCACAAAGAGTAGTTAAGTGAGTTTTTTCATAGTAAGATTTTGGGTTAGTTTAAAAAAGTCTTTTACCTCCTGGTATGAGACTTTTTTTATGAGACAACATTTCTGTATAGAATCACTATTGACGAACTCAGGCATGAAGGATGTTGATATTAATTGACAATTTGCTGACAAGTATACTTTATCAATCATTTTTGCTAAGTACTTATGTTATAGCTATCTTCGCAAACAAGAAAATATATATAAAATGAAATCTAGATTTCAATTATTACTGCTTACAGCGATGTTGATTGCAAATGCAACGTTTGCTTTCGGACCAATCGGACATAGAACAATTGCTAAGGTGGCAGAGTACTACCTTACAGATAGTGCTAAAGAACAAATTATAGAGCTGCTAGATGGAGAAAGTATCATCACTGTTTCTACTTTTGCTGATGATATTAAATCTGATAGAAAATACGATTACACCCACGTTTGGCATTATGTAAATGTTGATGAAGGTAAAAGTTATGCTGATTCAAAAAAGAACCCAAATGGAGATTTAATTCTCGCAATAAATAATTCTATAGAAGTATTAAAAAATCCAAAGAGTTCGAAGGAAGATAAAGCATTTAACTTGAAGATGTTAGTGCACTTAATTGGAGATCTACACCAACCATTGCACTGTGGAAGGGGTTCTGATAAAGGAGGTAATGATATAAAACTTAAGTGGTTCAAAAGAGGAACTAACTTGCATAGAGTTTGGGATTCTGATATGATAAATTCTAATAAGTACTCTTTTACTGAGCTTGCCGAATCAATAAAGAAACCACCATATATCAATAAGGAAGAAATAGAGAGTGGAAATGTTTTAACATGGTATCAGGAATCAAAAGAACTTAGTGAAGTTGTTTATGCTTCAGCACAAGCTGACGAGAACCTATATTATTCTTACAACTACAAATACTTTCCTGTAGTTAAGAAGCAACTTAATTATGCAGGTATACGTTTAGCAAAAGTCTTGAATGACATTTTTAAATAATTATTTTTTAAATCTAACTATTTGATAAAGAAGTTTTTTATATCATTTATTACACTATTCTCCTTTGCGTCAATTGCTGATGCTCAGGAGAATGATTATTTTGAAGAAGATAAAAAATTAAAAAGCTCTTTTGGTTTTACCATGGATAATGATATGTTTTTTCAAACAGACTATTATTATTCAGCAGGAGAGAGTATCTGGCTAATAAATCCAATCATATCAAAATCTCCATTTAATAGGCTTCTAGTATCAGTATTAAATCTTGGAGATGTTGTTTACAATGGGGTGAAGATTGACCATAAACTTTTCACACCTCAGGATACCCCTAATGCTGGGCTAAAAGTAGGTGATAGACCTTACGCTTCTTCTTTGAGCTTGTCGCAGTTTCAAGTAATAGAAAATGTAGATAGAGGATATAGAATCACAAGCCAATTTAGTTTGGGAGTAATTGGTGAATATGCTTTTGGAGAACAATTCCAATCTATTATTCACGCAATAACTCCTTCTGAAGCACCATTGGGGTGGGAGTATCAAATTAGTAACGATTTATTACTTAATTACTTTGCTAAGTTTGACAAGCGAGTTTATGAAGCTAATTATTTTGAGTGGATAGTTTCCGCATCAACAAATCTGGGTACTGTTAATAACGATTTGGCTCTTTCGTCTACTGTAAGAACAGGGACTTTGGGCTCTTTTTTCGAATCATATTCTCCAAAATCTGATTCTGGTTTTTCTACTTGGTTGGAGCTTAGTTATCAAATAAAATATTCAGCATATAATGCGTACCTCGAAGGTGGAATGTTCAACAAAACTAGTCCAAACATTATTCAAAGTGATCAAATAAACAGGCTGACACAGCAAATTGGGTTACATTTGAATTTACAATATAATTCGCATAGAGTTGTTTTTGATGCATATAGGATAAGTCCAGAATTTGAGACTTCTCTTTGGCATATGTGGGGTGGAATAAGTTATCAGTATTGGTTTTGATTTATTTCTACTTTTTTCCTATTAAATTTCCATCTTAAAAAAGCATACCTTAGTATGCACTAATCAGTATTTATTAAGTTTATAAAAATATTTTCTCATATGGCTATTGAAGTTAAAAGAATTTTTGATATACCTTACCGTCAGTTAGATAAGTTTCCCTTGAGTAATTCTTTTGTTTCTAAAGGGATTGGCCATAGAACTTGGGACGAAACAAGCACAAAATACTTTATAGATAAGGTTAATCAACTGAGTAAAGGCTTGTTGAAATTGGG
>JAGLEB010000029.1 GCA_023145275.1 Flavobacteriales bacterium
TGTTTCGTTTCTTCTGAAGATATTATAGATAAAATTTGCT
This sequence comes from Flavobacteriales bacterium, assembly GCA_023145275.1. GTDB lineage: Bacteria > Bacteroidota > Bacteroidia > Flavobacteriales > JADGDT01 > JADGDT01. Next base: position 41 of record JAGLEB010000029.1, read on the forward strand.
CAATAAGGGACAGGACTGAATTTTTGGAAGAAGTTTTTTCATTTACCAAAACCTCTTCTGCTAGGAATATTAATGAGATTTATTCTAAAGATGAAGATTTAGATATGCGCTTAGAGGAGATCAAAGAAGGAATAGATCCTATGTCTTTGGCTTCTATAATTTATACATCAGGGACCACGGGGAAGCCTAAAGGTGTGATGTTGAGTCATAATAATATTGTTAGCGATATTATTGGTAACAGCCCCAGTATGCCTACAGAAGCTGGAAGTAAGGCCTTGAGTTTTCTACCGTTGAGTCATGCCTATGAGCGTTTACTAGTGTATTTTTATACTTATCATGGAGTGTCAGTTTATTATGCTGAGTCTATTGAGGCAATGGGTAAAAATCTTTTAGAGGTTAATCCTCATGTAATGACAGCCGTACCGAGGTTGTTAGAAAAGGTATACGATAAAATTTATGCAACTGGATTAGAGTTAAAAGGAATTAAGAAATTTTTCTTTTTCTGGGCCTTGAATCTAGGGTTCGAATATGAACCATTTGGACAAAATGGAAAGTTGTATGAATATAAATTATCTATAGCGCGTAAGCTTGTTTTTTCTAAATGGAAAGATAGTTTAGGTGGCGAACTTAACGATATAGTTGTTGGTGGTGCAGCATTGCAGACTCGCTTGGCGAAAGTGTTTTCAGCAGCAGGAATTAATATAATGGATGGCTATGGTATGTCCGAAACTTCACCTGTAATAAGTGTAAATACTCGTATTAATGAGGATATGAAATTTGGCACAGTGGGTAAGCCAATTAAAAATATAGATTTAAAAATAGCAAAAGATGGCGAAATTCTTATAAAAGGACCTATTGTAATGATGGGATATTATAAGAATGATGAGCTTACAAAAGAAAGTTTTACTGACGATGGTTATTTTAAATCGAATGATATCGGTGAGTTAGATTCTGATGGTTTTATTAAAATTACGGATAGAAAAAATGAGATGTTTAAGACCTCAGGTGGTAAGTATATTGCTCCTGCAGTAATTGAGAATTCAATGAAAGAATCTAGGTTTATAGAGCAGCTTATGGTCGTTGGAGATGGTAGAAAAATGCCTGTGGCTTTAATTCAGATTGATTTTGCTTTTACTAGAGAATGGTGCAAGAGAAAGAAAATTAGTATAGTTAATGATAAAGATATTATCACTAATAAAGAGGTGATAAGTAAGGTTGAAAGAGAAATTGCTCTAAGAAATGAAGGTTTTGGCTCATGGGAACAGATTAAGAAGTTTGAACTTGTACCAGATGTTTGGACAGTACATGATGGACATCTTAGTCAAACTTTAAAGTTGAAACGAAAAGTTTTATTGAATATTTACAGCGATACAATAGATGCGATTTATGCATAATTATGGGATTATGTCAAAAATAGTGGATAATCGTCGCGTATAGAGGTACGTCATCCTGATGCGCAAGTTTTTAAAACAAAAACTCCAATGAGCTAATGGCGAATTGAATCTCGCAAAGTCGCTAAAATGCTAATAAAAAACGCTTTACGACTCTGCGACTTTGCGATAAAATTACAAAGTCGTTATGGGTAGCGGAGCTTTTGCGAAGTATCTATTTAAACAGTGATCAACATAAACCCTCTCAATCATAATAGATTGCGTTTATCAATAGTAATAGCCCACATTCGGCTACGCTCAGTGCAGGCTTTTCGATTTACTCACCAACCTTAATTATTGGTGTTCGTGAAATCTAAGATTCGACATTTGCCAATCACTTCACTTATTTAGCAAGCTCCGCCCAAGGTGACGATGTGCAAATTTTCTTTATACCTTAAATCCGCAGGTGGTTTCGTTATGAAAAGCTGTAAAGTATGCTAG
>JAGLEB010000003.1 GCA_023145275.1 Flavobacteriales bacterium
TATCACAGAGATTTGCAAATGCTAAAAGAAAGTTTTGTTCCTGCTGTTGCGACACTAAAAAGTTGCTTGGAGATGACTTTGTTTATGTTCGAGAATGTTCAGATAAACACAGATGTTATAAAAGACGATATGTATAAATATGCATTCTCTGTTGAAGAAGTAAATAAGCGTGTACTCGAAGGAATGCCTTTCCGTGATGCTTACAAAGAAGTTGGTTTAGAAATTCACAATGGTAATTTCGATCCTGTTCGCGAAGCTAACCATACTCATATTGGTAGTGTTGGTAATCTTAGAAATGATTTACTAGTAGAGAAGATGGATAGAGCTTTGAAGGGATAGTTGATTTTATTCTATCACGAATTGTTGTGGTGGATTTTTACCTTAATGTTGATTGTTTAACGCTCTGAGGTTTTTAAAACTCACTGGATTATATTGTAGTAGATAGAGAAGAGAGGAACGAATGTTGTAGATAGGATTGTTGAAAATTCAATAATTAATCAAAAATATTTCTGGGCACCGTTGTGTTAGAGCCTAAATGACGACTATAGATATATTGCATTGATAAATAATTGTATAATCATTTTGTTGTATAAAATGCGTATTGATTGCTTCAACACGCATTTTATATTTATCATCCTAAATACAACCATCATAAGGCAAAAAAACACTATTTTCGCACCCTATGACAAAAAGTGATTTTTCAGAAGTAAAAGTATTATTATCACAGCCAAAAAAAATTGTGATAATTCCGCATAAAAACCCTGATGGTGATGCCATGGGGAGTAGCTTGGGTTTATTCAAATATCTAAAGAATAATGGGCACAGTCCTGTTGTTTTAGCACCTACCGATTATCCTAATTTCTTGAAATGGTTACCGAATAATGATACTGTTGAGGTTTTTAGCACGAAAGATCAGGATAAGATTGACCTTATTGCTAATGCAGAAGTATTGTTTTTTATGGATTTTAATACTCTTGATAGGGTAGAAGAGATTAAACCTTTTGTAGATAAATCGGATGCAATTAAGATAATGATTGATCATCATCAACAACCAGATGATTTTCCAGACTTCTTATATTCCGATCCTACTATTTGCGCTACGTCGCAGATGGTATATCATCTTTTTGAGAATTTAGGAGTTGTAGATCAAATAGATTCTGATATTGCAACATGCCTGTATACTGGTATCTTGACTGATACTGGATCGTTCAGATTTTCATCTACTACATCAACAACTCATAGGATTGCAGCTGACTTGATAGATAAGGGGGCTGTAAATTATAAGATTCACAATAATATTTTCGATGGAAACTCTATGGCTAGGATGAAGCTTATGGGTGTAGCTCTTAGTAATTTGGTTATTATTGAAGATTGCAAGTCGGCATATATTACGATGACAAGAAAAGAACTCAGGAAAAATAACTTTAAAAAAGGAGATACTGAGGGTTTTGTAAATATGGCATTATCAATAGAAAATGTAAATGTTGCAGCTATATTTATTGAAGATCTTGAAGGCGATTTTGTGAAAGTGAGTTTACGTTCTGTTGGAAGTTTTTCTGTAAATCAATTGTCAAGAGATCATTTTAATGGTGGAGGGCACATTAACGCAGCAGGAGGTAGGGTTGATGCTCCAATTGCAGAAGTTGTTGAAATATTTAGAAAATCGGTAGGATTAAATAAAGACGAAATCATAAGCTCTAATGATTAGCAGGGGAGTTAAAATATTATTTTCAATCTCGATACTTGTATTTACCCTGAATTCTTGTGACGAAAGAGAAGCTCGTTATCCCGTAAAGGTTAGCTCGGGAGTTGATTATAAAGGGTCAATAGAATTGTCCAAGAGAATAAATCAGAAAGAGGAAATTAGATTTCGAGAATATTTAAAAACTAAGGATGATGATTTTAAAAGATCTCATTTTGGGTTTTTATATAATATTAAGAATAATAAAACTGTATTAATAGAATCAGGTGATGAAGTTTTATATTCTGTTATTATCGAAAATATTAATGGAAAAGTAATCTATACTAAGAAAACTAAATCTTTGATAGTAGATCACCAAGGAGAAATAAAAGGAGTTCATGAAGGATTAAAATTAATGAGTTCTGGTGCTAATGCAACTTTTTTATTTCCATCTCACCAAGCTTATGGATTTCATGGTGATGAAAACAAAATTAGTTCAAATACCCCTTTAGTATATTTAATAGAAGTATTAAAGGTAAAGAAAAAGATAGAAGAAAGTAAAATAGTTGTTGATTCGACTAATATTGTTGTAAAGGATTCAATAAGTAATAATTAATATATAAATATGAAAAGAGTAATTGTTTTATTATCGGCGGTAGTTTTTGCATTAGGAATGCAGTCGTGTTCTGACGATAGTGCTTTAAAAGATGGAATTTATGCTGATATGCATACTACTAGTGGAGATATACTTATAAAGCTTAATTATAAAGAAACTCCATTGACAGTTGCAAACTTCGTAGCTTTAGCAGAAGGAACGCAGACAAATGATGTAACTGAAATTGGCACTCCATTTTACGATGGATTAAAGTTTCACAGAGTTATAGCAAATTTTATGGTTCAAGGTGGAGATCCACTAGGAACTGGGCAAGGTGGACCAGGATATATGTTTGAAGATGAGTTTGTCGATTCTTTGAAGCATGATGGACCTGGAGTTTTGTCTATGGCTAATTCTGGACCTAACACTAATGGAAGTCAGTTTTTCATAACTCATAAGGCTACACCGTGGTTAGATGGAAAACATACTGTGTTTGGTAAGGTTGTTGAGGGGTTGAATATTGTAGATTCTATTAAGCAAGATGATATTTTAGAGAAACTTACAATAGTTAGAGTTGGTTCTGATGCTAAGAGCTTTGATGCTCCAGCAGTTTTTAAAGAAAAAATTAAAGCTTATAAAGAGGCTCAAGTTGCAATTGCTAAAAAGCAAGAGGAAATGTTTAGTAAGGTTGTTGATTCATTGAGTCAGGGAGCGCTAAATGTAGAGAAGACTGATTCAGGTCTTATTGTAATTACTACAAAAGAAGGTAAGGGAAAAAGTCCTGTAGCTAGTCAAACTGTAAAAGTTGATTATAAAGGAATGTTATTGAATGGTAAAGTTTTTGATTCGTCTTATGGCAAAAATCCTATTTCTTTTCCTGTAGGAGTTGGAAAAGTTATTCCAGGTTGGGATGAAGGTATTATGAAATTGAAAGTTGGAGAGAAGGCTACTTTAGTTATACCATCGCATTTAGCTTACGGACCTAGAGCAGTTGGAGGAGGATTAATACCTGCAAATTCTGACCTAATTTTCGATGTAGAATTAGTAGAATTAGTAAAATAAAAAAAATAAAATTAATTTTATTCAAAATTTAATAAGATGCAAGAAGGTTTATATGCTAAATTTCACACTAGTAAAGGTGAAGTTTTAGTGAATTTAGAATTTGAAAAAGCTCCAGTAACAGTTGCTAACTTTGTTGGACTAGCTGAAGGGGTGATTAAGAATACGCATAAAGGTGAAGGTGAAGCATATTACGACGGGTTAAAATTCCACCGTGTTATTGATAACTTCATGGTTCAAGGTGGTTGTCCTGCCGGAACTGGAACTAGTGGACCAGGATATAATTTCGATGACGAGATTCACCCTGATCTAAAGCACACAGGTCCGGGAGTATTGTCTATGGCAAATGCAGGTCCTGGAACTAATGGTTCTCAGTTTTTTATCACTCATGTTGAAACAGCATGGTTGGATGGAAAGCATACTGTATTTGGAAATGTTGTAGAAGGAATGGATGTTGTAAACTCTATTGCACAAGGAGACTTGATGGATAAAGTTGAAATAGTTCGTGTAGGTGCCGCTGCTGAGTCATTTGATGCTGCTTCTGTATTTGCTAAGCAAGATGAAGTTAAGGCAGAAAAAGAGGCTAAAGCTAAAGCCGAGCAAGCTGCTAAATTAGCTGAGCACACTGTAGGATTTAAGCAGACTGAATCTGGACTTTACCATATGATGATTCAAGAAGGTAATGGTGTTAAACCAAACAAAGGGCAGACTGTTAGTGTACATTATAAGGGAACGCTATTAGATGGAAAAGTTTTTGATTCATCTTATAACAGAAATCAGCCATTAGAATTTAATGTTGGAGTAGGTCAAGTTATTCCAGGTTGGGATGAAGGAATTATGTTATTGAAAGTTGGAGATAAAGCGCGCTTTGTTATTCCATCTGATTTAGCATATGGAGCAGCAGGAGCAGGTGGAGCTATTCCCCCAAATGCTGCTTTGATATTTGATGTAGAATTAATGGCTGTTAAGTAACGATCACAGCTTTTTAATATCAATAGGCTAGCTCAAATATATTTTTTGAGCTAGCCTTTTTTTTGTTTGTCATTTTAATGAATAAAAATATCACAATAAGTTTTGATAATAAAAAGAATTGTATATTTTTGCTCCTTAATAAAAAGTAAAAATGAAAGAAGGTAAAGTAAAATTTTTCAACGATTCAAAAGGATTTGGATTTGTTGTTGACAACGCAGACAATCAAGAATATTTTGTACATATTTCTGGATTAGTAGATGAAATTAGAGAAGGTGACGAAGTAACATTCGACCTTAAAGAAGGAAGAAAAGGTCTTAACGCAGTTGACGTTAAACTTGTATAATTACTTCTTATAAATTGTCTTGAGCCTTAATTTAATTATTAAGGCTTTTTTTTGTGTCAAATTTCAGGTAAATACATGAATAATGATATTGTATCTTGTTGTTTATTAGATGATTGAGGTGGTTTGCCCGCTTAAATTAATACTTTGTCATAATTTTTGTAAAGTAATAAGGAATAAAGTTTCTTATTCAATGTATTGTTTTATATTTGCACCATAATAAAAACAAGATGAAACTAGTTAGACCTAAGTGGGTCTAATGAAAATCATCTTACCGATTTAATAAAAGTAAAATGAAAGAAGGTAAAGTAAAATTTTTCAACGATTCTAAAGGATTCGGATTTGTTGTTGACAGTGCAGACAATCAAGAGTATTTTGTACATATTTCTGGATTAGTTGATGAAGTAAGAGAGGGTGACGATGTTACTTTTGATCTTAAAGAAGGAAGAAAAGGACTTAACGCAATTGACGTTAAATTAGTTTAGTAGTATTCTTTTAAAAGACTAAAACCTCAATATTTATTTATTGAGGTTTTTTTATGCCTAAAAATTTACGTTTAGAATAATTTCACTCTAATCAAAACTACGTTTATTCTCTTTAGTTTCAATTTGAATCAAGATTAATTTTAAGAATTGATACGCCAAGTTTAAACAAGAAGTGCACAAGCACGCTAAACCAGCGCCGCAGGCACAATTATCAGCTTAGCAAAACCTTCCTACAACAAGTATCTAAATAACCCAAGGCACCCGCACTTAGGCTCCCTAAAAAAATACATCTAGAATAATGTTGTATTACAAATGCCAACTTTATATATCAGCATCAATATCCTTATTTCTGATGTCTGTATCATCCTTTTTTGAAATCTCTGGGGTATTATTTGCTTTGTTAAAGGGTGCAATGCCAGGAGTGATACTTGGTATTGATTCCTCTATATTAGACTCCTCTGCATCATTAAAATGATGAACATCGAGTTGAGGGAATGGAATTGTGATATTCTTTTCTGCTAACATCTTGTAAATAACGATAGAAACCTCACTACGTGCTGTATATCCATCTTCGTATGATACCCAAAATCTAAGCCTGAAATTTAGAGAACTATCTCCAAAGTCCATAAACAAGGCTTGAGGACTTGGGTCTCTTAATACTATGTCAATGCCCTTTGTAGATTCGAGCATGATTTCTATTACTTCTTCTAGATCAGATCCATATTCAACTCCTATAAATACTTCCATACGTTTTTTGTTGTCAGAAAGTGTCCAGTTAGTAAGTTTATTAGTAATTAGCATAGAGTTGGGTACAAGAACTTCAGCACCGTCGTAAGTTGTAATAACGCTTGATCGGATACCTATATTTTTCACAATTCCTAATAATGTATCAACTTCAATAGTATCTCCAACCTGTATCGGACGACCGTATATTAATATCATTCCCGAAATGAAATTGTTTACTATATCCTGTAAGCCAAAACCTATACCAACACCTAAGGCACCAGCCATCATAGAAAATTTACTTAAGTTTACTCCTAGCATCGACATGGAGAAAGTTAGACCTATAAAAACAACAAGCATCCTGATTGATAGAGATGTTGCTGCAAAAAATCCTCTAGGAGTTTTGCGTCCTTTTTTTATGAGATCATTTTCGAAAAATTTTGATATTAATTGAGTCAAAAATATTGTAACTCCAATAATTATTATAAAGCTAATAAAGTCGCCTAGGGTGATGCTAAAACTGCTAAATGCAATAGAATAAGTTAGGAAGTTTGAAAGAATTTTATCTACCCCTCTATCAAACTGAAAAGAATTTGCAATAAGCATCATCCAAATAAAAATTAAGAAGAATTTATTGAATACTTTTATTATTTTTAAATGATTCGGAACTATGATTTGTATTATAGGAAACTTTGATATTGCAATTTTAGAAATTGCCGTAATAAAAACACTGAAAATCTTAAACGCTGCGAATATAATTAGAGAAATGACAGGGACAAGACTCAATGCTTTATTTATAGTAATCGACAAATTCATAAAACCAATTATTTGTGACAACATTGAAAGTCCGTAAAGACCTAAGAAAATTGGAATTGCAATCTTTGCAATTTTCGAAATTTCAGAAGTGATTTTGTTATTGTCTAAATGTTTTACTTTATAATCGTAGAGTAGGAATATTGAGATGCCAATTTCAAAGACAAAATAAATTCTAGCATATCCACTAAAATACCATGCTAATATTTCTACAGTATGCAGTATAAGAATAATAAAAAATGAAAAAATTAATTGTGTATCCGTATTCGAAATAGAGTTCCTTAAAATTCGGGTAAGTACTAATAAAAGAACGGCTGTTAGTGCATTTGATAGTAGAATTGGAGTAGAAGGGAACATTAATAAAAATAAAAACAATAAAAACGTTAGCATCAACTCTATAGGGTTATCAAGTAGAATTCTTTTAATACTTACATAACTATCATCTTCATTAGTATAATTTAGAGAGATGTACCCCTTGCGTGTAAAAAACACAATAAAAATTATAAGTATCGAATATATTGTGAATAAAGGAATATCCGCTTTAATGAGTTCGAAGTTATTTATAATTAGTTTTTTGTTTTCATACCATGCCCTTGAAGCTCTAGATTTAGCATCAGAGTATTTTCCATCGTCTAAGGTAGTCTGCCAAATAAATGGATTTGTTCGTTTAAAAGTATTTATTTTTTTTTGATCAAGTAAACGTTGGGTATCGCCAATTATGTGATCAATGAACACAAGAAGTTCCGTTATTTTATCTTCTATCCTTATAGTGTTATTAATGAAAGTGTAGTTCTCCTTTTTTTTCTGATCTATTTGAGACAATAGCTCATCAATTCTCTGAAGGATTAGTTGGTAGTCGCCTTCTCTATTTAATTCATTACGTGTTTTAGTGAACGACTTGCTTAAAGATATTAATGTTCTCGCGTCTTCATCAGTTCTCTTAAAACGATTGTTGTTAGTTTTCTGTATTCTTTTTAGTCTAGAATTATAACCATTCCAAATTCTGTATGTATTTGCTAAGAATACTTTTGAAAGAGTAGTTTCATTAAAAGAATAAAATTCGTCGGATTGTGTTTCTAAGAAAATTTTTAAACTATTCAAAGAACTATCTATCTTAACAAGTTCCTTTTTGCCAGGGTCGTCAAAGGTAATTCTAGAAATTGTTCTTTTAGCTTTCTCAATATTATAATTTATATCTGAGATGCTAATTACTTCAAGACTGTCAGTATCGCTCTGAAAAGACTCGGCCTTAGCGCTATTAGAAAAAATAATTATAGTTATAAAACTAATAAATAGAGTATAAAAAAAATGTGTGTGTAATTTCTTAATCATAGCAATAGTTTGAGGAGCTAAAATAGAAGATTTTTTTAAGAAAATATATGATATAAAAAAAAAGCTCTGAGAAATTTCTCAGAGCTTAATATTATGCTTGTTCATTGTTAAAAGCCTTTATTCCCCAATAAATTAACTAGTAACTTGTATAGTTTGTATTGTTAATTTATTAAGATCATCTCTCAAAGCGATAAAATCAAATAGTATTTTATCTCTATGTTCGATTGCAGCAGTTGTAGCTGAGTCAAACATGTCAAGATAGTACTCTATTCCAGCATTTAAGTTTCTTTGGAATTTTTTAAGACCCATAATCTCCTTTTTGCTAGATTCAACACTAAGCTCGCTAAGTTGATTCTTGAAATAGTCTATGTAAAGAGACAATTCTTTTACAAACATATTTGGTCTATCATCACGAGTAATAATATTTTTTCTACCGTAAATATGGCCTACCATATCCTTCAAACTATGCTCACCTTCGAAATAAGCTAGATTAGGACCAGGACATACTGAAACACCAGGACCTTCAATTGTGTAGTCTAGATTATTTGTAATCAAAGTAGCTGTACTTAAACCTACACAAATACAACTCTTATCAGTAATATTCTTGTATTGTTTTTTGTGCTCTAGTTCTGGAAGCTCTTTTAAATCAAGCTCTTTTATCTTTTTTGTTTGATATTGTCTCGAAGCAACACAAAGTGCTCTTTCTCCAAATTCGGTATTTAACTTAACAAATTCTTTAGGACATTTACTTCCAGGTTTACCTTCGAAAATAAGCTCATCTTTCTCAATGTCTTTAGTATTTCCTCTTAAACTGTTAAAAGGTACTCCAAGAGGAGAAATATTACTTAAATATAAATCATCTTCCTTAGCGTTACTCAATTTGTCAAGAGTTTCCTTATCAAGACTAATAGCCTCAGGAACTAGTAAGAATGGAGACCCCCATCCTATAGAATCAAGCTTGTAGTGATCTAGTAAAAATTCGTGCTCTTCGGATGTACCAACACCACCTTGAGCAGTTATTTTTACGTCGAAAGGTTTTTGTGGTATACGCTTACCTTTTTCATCAAGAGCCTTAATATAAAGATCATGAACTTGCTCGATTAAACTTCCTCTATTTTTCTTAAATTCTTCCAAGATAGGTCCAACAAGAAAACCATCAGTAGCAAAGGCATGTCCTCCACAGTTAAGTCCAGATTCAATTCTATATTCAGAAATCCATATCCCCCTTTTAGCAAGATATTTTCCTTGAATCAAAGCAGAACGATAATCGCTTACTTTTAAAATTATTCTTTTTCTAAGATTGAAATTCTCATCAGGGAAAAAATCCTCAAATTTATCAATGTACCCATATAATCTAGGGTTCATACCAGCCGATAGTACTACAGAAGACTGTAGCTTACTATTTGCAAATCCACGTAATGCTGCAAGAGCATCGTTATATTCTGGCGGAAGCTTCTTGCCATTACGGTAATTATCTCTATCTACCTTAGTCATGATGTTAACATCAATATCTCCTAATTGTAGATTCTTGTTCAACCATTCGTAAACATCTTGTTTACTAGTGTTGTTGTTTAATAGATCTTGAAGTTTATTCTTAATATCTGAAACATCAGGTAATAAATCTATCAATTTATCAAGCTCCTTAGTAGTTTTGTTCTGAAACGATTTCTTTATCTCTTCCAAGCTGTCAGATGCAACGTCGTGAAGCATATCTAAGTATGCTGTAAAACGTTTAGCCCTGAAATCATCTACTTTCGTAGTAATCTCTTGGAAAGGTAAATCGAATTTTTCAGAATAGAATTTTCTAAGCCTCTCCACCAACATATCGTCTACTGTCGATATTACTGATGATATTCCATACTGAGCAACCTTTAAAGGAGTGTCGATTGTAAAACCGATTCCCATAACAGGTATATGGAATGAGTGAAGTTTATTGTTTTTCATCTGTATATAATTTTCAATTTAATTGTTAGATAGTTGTATCATTAGTACTAATAAAATGATTCAAAAAATCTAATTAATATTTTTTACCTATTTTTTAGCTTATGTCTGTCATGATATAATAATCATTAAGTCAATGTCTACTAATAGGTTTTAAATTTAAAGGCGCAATTTAGTAATATTCTTAATAATACAAGTGTAAGCTGTTGATTATTAATACTGTGCTTGCATAATATATTTATGAGCTAAGAGTCTGCTATTGCAATGTTTAGGTGTTTTTACTTATAGTTTGCAACTTGTGTTGCTCCATTATTACTTGATGAATGGGGTCTTTTTTAGGATTTTTTGCTACATTTTTGTGATGAAGCAAACAATGGATATTGAAAATTTTGTAAGAATTTGATGTGTGAGAGTAGCTTTTTTGATGTAATTGTTATTAATGATTTGAATTTTAGGTTATTATGTTGGTTTTAGAAGGCTTATCAGATATATGTATATGTTAGTCATAATATAATTTGATTTGTATCAAATGATGCATTAGTATATGTTTTATTATATAATTTTGCACTTAGAAAAAAGAAATATAACAGTTTTTTATAGGTATATTATGGATATTGAAATTAAGTTTGACAAGTTAGGTAAAATTGTTCCATTTATTGGAGGTCGTGAAATTACAATGAACGAATCTCCATTTTTGATTTTTCTAGCTACTGCTGGAATGTGTTCTGCTGTGTATGTTCAGGCATTTATGCAACAGAGAGGAATGTCTACTGATGATGTGAAAATTATTCAGAAAATGGATTATAATCAAATGACTAATATGGTAGGGAAAATCGACATTGTTGTAGACCTTCCTGAGTCATTTCCTGCAAAGTATAATAAAGCAATTAAGAATGTTATTGCTCAGTGCCCTGTAAAGCGTCATTTAGCTGAGGCTCCATCATTTAATGTGATAACAAACTACGATGATGTAAAAGCATAACAATTATTGTCACAATATTTTTAAAACGCCCCTTTCAAGGGGCGTTTTTTTTTCAATAAAAAATATTTATCGAAAAAAAATTGTCATATAATCTTTAAATTTATTACAAATTTTGATACTACGACAGCATATGAGAGACAGTTCTTAATCATTCCTTTATTGATAATATTATTTAGTAGCTACTCAATTGATTCCTATTCTCAGGAAAAAGGTCACATGTTTTCTCCTTATAAAATACACAACCCCGAATATATATGGACTAGTGTGCTTAGATTCTTAGGAGCAAAGAGTTTGTTTTATACGGCAGTTTTGCCAATACAGAAAAATGTAGTATTAAAACCTGAAGTTATACTTGGTGATATTAATGAAGCTACAGTGTGGTATTCGTATAATTTTCCGTTAACAAAAAAACATAAAATCGGTTTTTTTATTGGCCCAGGATTAAGTTATTCGTTTGATAGTGGACAGGGGGCTAGGCTATGATGGCAATATGGTTTGGGTACTCCAAATATCTCGGAAGATATTCCTATAAGTCTATTTATACTTTCTAATATTACGTATGATTTTGCTTCTTTAGACACTGTTTGGGATTGGTATAATTTTGGAATTGCTTATCAACTTAATGATAGAGTTAAGATTCAGATTGATATGGAAGGAAACTACTTAGGTGATCCATATTCTCAAACTAATATGGGTTTTGTTGTGGATTTTTAAAAATCGGTATAGGGCAATATATAATATAAATTTATATATTTGGAAACTTAAATATATAAAACGTAAAAGATGAATTTGAAAAAGTTTTTGGTAATACCATTTCTGTTTTTGGCAATGACATTAAGTGCACAAGCAACATATGAAATTACAGATGCAGTAATCAACGAAGGATGGAGTAATAATGCAGAGGAAGTTTTTTCTAAGGCTAAAGAAAAAGATAATCCTATTTTAATGAATTTTACTGGTACAGATTGGTGTGTCTGGTGTAAGAAAATTAAAAAGGAAATTTTTGATACAGATGAATTTAGAGCTTGGGTATCTGAAAATAATATTCAACTTCTAGAATTAGACTTCCCTAGAAATATTCCTCAATCAAAAGAGTTAAAGGCTCAAAATGCTTCTTTAGCGCGTGAAATAGGGGTAAAGGGCTATCCAACTATTATTCTTATTTCAAAAGGGAAGATGATAAAAACTGGGTATGTTAAAGGTGGCCCTAATGCATGGATAAAGAGTGTAGAATCTCAAATAGAATTGTAGAATAAACTTATTTTAGTTTTTACTAACTTTAGTTTCGCACTTAAGAACGACATCTGATAATCAATACTATAAATAAATACGATGAAGTTAAAGAACGCACTGTCAGTTGATTACGTTATTTCATGTTTAGTTGGTTTTTTCATTTTTTGCTTGATCAAAA